>CAZFVO010000007.1:9363-20002 GCA_964522325.1 uncultured archaeon
GTATCTATCCTTTACCTTTGTATTTAGCGAAACAGCACACCAAGAGTAACCTGGAAGTTTACCCTCTACATTACGGCCTGTGACAAAATCTACGTCATCCATCCAAGAATTCCCGTAACTTTGAGCAATCTCTATACCTGAGACAGCTGTAATAACCATAGAACCCTTTAAAAGCCCATTTTTAATCGGATTTATAGCATTGATTGTGTCGCCATAAACACCGTTGTATGAGTATTTCCAAGTCTTTCCGCCGTCTTCAGTTTTCATAACGCTGTTTCTACCACCTTGTGTTATAAAAACGACCTTTATAGCTTTTCTACATGCAGTATCGACTGATTCGTTGCCATAAAAGACCAAAGAGCTGGCAAAATTGCCCTTTGTTGAAATGTCGTAAAGTTTATGACTATCCCAACAAGCTGTGCCAATAAAAAAGATGTCCCGCCAACACCCCTTCCAGCAAACGAGTATCCTCGATTGTTCCAACGTAAAGATTAAAATCTTCGTTGACGTAAACTTTTGTCGTTCGCTTATCTAAAATCTCAACTACCATTTGAATATACGTATAAACCCGAGTATGGACCTGAAACAAGTAGGTAGGGATCCCTTGCCGAAATTGTTATCTCCTCTTTGGTGGGGATACTAAACTCCTTAACTTGCTTATTCTCTAAGTAGTAAAGCTTGCTATCTCCTGGATTTTCATGTCTATAAGGTTTATCGAGAACAACTGCAAAGAATAGTTTTCCATCGTAGACTGCAAGCGAAATAGCGTGATACCTACCGTCATCAACATCTTTAATGGTTGGAATCTTCATCCAAGTCTTGCCTCTATCTTCACTATACCACAAACCTTTATTTGAACCTGCGTAAAGTTTACCGTCGAGTTCAGCCATGTCATAAAAGTGAACATCAACAAAGTCTTTCTGCTTTATCATCTCCCAGCTTTTTCCACCATTTTCACTCCTCCAAATACAACTAAAACCGTGAGAAATGAATAGAACTCTATCATTTGTTAGATATATAAAGTGCATATCTCCTCCATCAAGACCTCTTAGCTGTTCCCATTTTCCAGCAATAGTTACGTGTTTTAGCATAGGTTGCGAAGGAGTTGTTTTATGTTCGAATGATGTTTAATGCGTTGTTAATTCCCTAAAAGTCGTTTCATTGGGCTTAATGCATCCTGCGAATAGAATTGCTATAATAATACCACAAATCAGCGCAAACTTGGTTAACTTCATTCAAACCTCCGAATACTTTTACTATGGATTGAACCATTTAAAAAGATTTTCAGAAACCCAAGATTAGATAGTGATAAAGAAGTTTAGATTTTAGTCCCGGCTCCCGGATTTGAACCGGGGACCCCGGGCTCTCTGCCCGGTGCCAGACTACAGGCCCGCGCTCTGCCAGGCTGAGCTAAGCCGGGACTACCTATTCATATAGTGTATTGTTTATAAACCTTGTGCTGTTTACTTCCTCATAACCTCCTCAATCTCATCACCAACCTCTGAAATCCAATCGATCTTTCCAGGCTTGTATTTCCCACCTTTACCCTTTAAAATCTCTTCCACTGCATTTGCAACCTCTTCTGGACTCATGTTTGTTGTATCTATCTCATAAACCTCCCCAACGCTATCCAAAGCTTCTATCAGAATGACATCGACAAGTTCAGCTTCAACATTTTCAAGAATCTTCTCTTCATGCCACTCCTTAGATTCAAGTCTCCTCTTAAGCTCTAGCGGATTACATCTGAGAACTATCACTAAATCTGGATTGAGGAGGTGTGAAAGGTGCCCCTCAACGATAGTCAAATCTTCTACGATATCTTTAACCTTTTTGGAAAGTTCATCAACATCCACTATTTTACAGCCATCTTCTTCACCGATTACACAATTAAAACGCTCTGCTAGTTCATTCACAGATAAAACCTTGTATCCTCTCCTCCTTAAGATTTCAGCAACTGTGCTTTTACCTACACCAGGTGTTCCAGTTAACGCTATAAGCATCTTTACAAATTGAACGTTGTGAATATGAAGTTTACACCCGAGAGGGCTTTGATAGTTAAGAGAACTGCTGTAATTGCGGACCTTCACTTAGGTTTAGAGAATGCACTCATCGAAAAAGGTATTGCTATTCCAAAGGTTCAGTTGGAAGATATCATTGAGAGATTGAGGAACTTGCCAAAGATTGAAAGAGTGGTTATAGCTGGAGATCTTAAACACGAGTTTGGAAGAAATCTACCTTACGAATGGGAAGATGTAGAAGTTCTCCTGAAATTCCTACTGAAAGAAGGTTTAGATGTTGTTGTTGTAAGGGGTAATCACGACAACTTCTTAGGGGCAATATTATCAAAATTTGGTTTAAATCTGTTGGATCGCTACGATCTTGAAGGTTGGACGGTCGTTCACGGACACAAAGATTGTGATGCGAAGAGGATAATAATGGGACACGAACATCCGGCAATTAAAATTAGAATTGATGGAGTTTACACGTTTCACTGCTTCCTAAGGATAAGAACTGAAAGGGAAGTTATAGTACTTCCAGCGTTTTCTCCTCTCGTATCTGGTAGTGACGTTTCATCTTGTAGGTTCTTATCTCCAATTCTCTCAAACGTTAAATGTGAAGATGTTGAAGTTTACGCTGTTGATGAGGAAGTCTTTTACTTGGGAACGCTAGGAGATTTAAAGGAAATAGTAAAATCACAGGAGTTGTTCTAGGGTCATGCTCGAATTGATACTGGAGACGATCTGGTTACTCTTACCAGCATACACACCCAACAACTTTGCTGTCATCTTTGGTGGTGGAACCCCTTTAGATTTTGGAAAGAGGTTCATCGATGGGAAGAGAATTTTGGGTGACGGAAAAACCATAAGAGGATTCGTTGGTGGAGTTCTTGGTGGTATGTTCATAGCTCACATTCAACGGATTGTTGAGAGAATTTTTGGTGTCATTCTCTACTCATCTATGGATTATCTTTCTTTCCTACAGCTTGTTTCACTTCTAGCATTTGGTGCAATGGTAGGCGATGCTTTTGGCAGTTTCATAAAGAGGAGGTTTGGGGTTGAGAGAGGGAAAAGTTTTCCAGTGTTGGATCAACTTACCTTTCTCATATTCGCCTTTTTATTCGCAAATCTCTCTCCCCATTTCTCAAACCTCTTTACATCTGAAGTCATAGTTACGGGAATTTTGATAACTCCACTTCTCCATCTATTTGTAAACGTCATAGCTTACAAGCTTGGGCTTAAGGACGTTTGGTGGTAAGTTTTAAATAACAGACTCCAAAGTTGGGTTTATGATCTGGCAGGGGAGAAGCAGAAGGAAGCCTACTGGAGGACTTTACAGGCCTCACAGAAAAAAGAGGAAGTACGAGATGGGTAGACCTCAGACTGAAACTCTCATCGGTGAGAGAAAGGTTAAGATTGAGAGGGTTAGGGGTGGGAATTACAAGGTTAAGCTTGTCAGAGATAAGTACGCCAACGTTTATGTGCCGAGTGAAGGTAAGGTGGTTAGGGTGGAGATAAAGAGAGTTGTTGAAAATCCCGCTCATGTTCACTATGCGAGGAGGAACGTGATAACTAAGGGGGCGATAATTGAAACTGAAATGGGACTTGCAAAGGTTACAAACAGACCAAGTCAAGAAGGCTTGATAAACGCCGTGTTGATTGAATCTAAGTGATGTGGCTTATAATTGCTGAGAAAGATAAATCTGCAAGAAGGATTGCTCAAATACTGTTTAATGATATAAAAATTTTGAGAAAGAACGGTATTCCTTACTACTTCTCCCCCTCTAATAAGGCGTTTGTTTTGGGTTTAAAAGGACATATAATCGAGTACGACTTTCCCGACGAGTTAAACGATTGGAAAAAAACTCCACTTGAAGAACTCTTAAAGGCTAAGTTTGTTGTTAAGGTTAGGGAAAAGAATGTCGTCAAAACACTCTTAGAGCTGGCTAAAGGTGTTGAGAGAGTTACTATAGCGACAGATTATGATAGGGAAGGAGAATTCATAGGTTTAACAGCTGTAAAGGTCATACAGATGGTCAATCCTAACGTTAAGGTTGATAGGGTAAGATTTAGTGCTCTAACGCCCTTAGATATAAGAAGGGCTTTTGCAAATCCAACGAGCTTAGATCTGAAACTTGCAAAGTCTGCCGAAGTTAGACACAAGGTAGATCTGCTTTGGGGTGCAGTTTTGACTAGATTACTGTCTTTGTCTGCAAACAGACTCGGAAAGGATTTCTTAAGTGTTGGTAGGGTTCAAAGTCCTACGTTAAGGTTGATAGTGGAAAGGGAGGAGCAAATAAGATCGTTCAAGTCTAAGTACTACTACAACGCTCTGATTAGGGTTAAGGGAATATACGCCAAGAGAAGGTTCGAAGATGAAAGACAGGCTAAATCTCTCCTTGAATCAATCGACGTTGTTAAGGTGCTTAACTTTAAGAAAAACATCGTTGAGGAGAAGAAACCTATCCCATTCAACACGACAGAGTTTTTGAAAGAAGCTTCAAGATTTATGAAGCCCGATAAGGCTATGCAGATTGCAGAGAGCTTGTACATGGAAGGTTACATATCTTACCCTAGGACGGATAATACAGTCTATCCTCCAACCATAAACCTCAAGAGATTGGTAGAGATGTTCTTAAGCGGCGAATTTAGGGACTATGCAGAATTTGTTCTTAGACATGGTATCGAGCCATCTAAGGGAAAAAAAGAGAGTAAGGATCATCCACCGATCCATCCTACAGCTGTTGCAAGTAGGGATGAACTTAATAAGGACGAATGGTTGATTTACGAACTCATTGTGAAGAGGTTTTTAGCGACATTAGCTCCTAAGGCAAAGTGGGAGGTTAAAAGGGTTGAACTCGAACATGGCTTTAAGGCTATGGGTAAAAAGCTGATATTTGCTGGCTGGAGGTTGATATACGATTATTCAAAGCCAGAGGAAAGTTACATTCCAGACTTTAAGGTTGGAGAGGTTTTGGTTGTAGAGGAGAAGAAGATCAAGAAGGAGAAGACAAAGCCACCCTCTCGCTATACAACGGGAACGCTGATAAAAGTTATGGAGAGTTTGGGATTAGGAACGAAGTCAACGAGGCATGAGATCATAAAGAAGCTCTACGATCGCAAGTACATCTACGGCAACCCGATAAGGCCGACGAATTTAGCCTTTGCAGTTATAAACGCTCTGAAGGAGACGGCTGAGGTCGTAACGCTCCCAGACATGACGGCAAAGCTTGAGAGGGATATGGCTGCGATTGCGGAAGAAAGGATTGATGAGAAAGAGGTTTTAAAGGAATCAGTCGTTTTTCTGAGCAGGATTTTGAAGAGTGTCGATAGGGAAAGGTTAGGAAGCATAATAAAGGAGGGTATCGAGAAGGATAGAGAAGAGGAAATAGAAAAAAACGCTATAGGTGTCTGTCCAGAGTGTGGTGGAGTTTTGTTGGTGAAGAGAGCTAACAAGAGGTTTATAGGCTGTTCGAACTATCCGAAGTGCAGGTTTTCACGACCCCTACCTCAGAAGGGTAGGTTGTTTATAACTTCGAAGGTTTGCGAAAAACATGGTGTTAAGATTTTGAGGATAATTGAGAAAGATAGAAAGTGGGAGTTTTGCCCCCTATGCTAACCTCCAGCAATCGGTGGAAAT
The DNA here is from genome assembly GCA_964522325.1 of uncultured archaeon. Classification (GTDB taxonomy): domain Archaea; phylum Halobacteriota; class Archaeoglobi; order Archaeoglobales; family Archaeoglobaceae; genus Archaeoglobus_B. The sequence goes on from CAZFVO010000007.1 coordinate 15,001, forward strand.
ATCGCTATAACGCTACCCTCCTTCAGCTTTGGTCTTTCGTCCTTTATGTTTCTCCCATCGACTGTTATTATCCTATCGTTTCTTATGCTACCGTTCTCGTCGAAAACCTCCCTGTAAAACTCCTCTCCCAGCCTATCAGCCAGCTTCTTCAAAACCTCCTCTAAGCTGTTACCCTCAACCTCGAACTCCTTTCCAAATCTTCTCAGGGTTGCGAAGAGCTGAACCTTCACCCGCATAGCAAGCTTACCAATCTATCAACGTTCACATGCTCCTTAACAATTTCAACAATTCTTTCCACCTTTCTTCCCTTCATCTTTCCCTTTCCAGTAACTCTGTTAACCAAGCTGACCGTCGTGAGTGTGTCGTAGGGTACCAGAACAATCGGAATTCCCCTACTTCTGGCTATTCCTAAAACAACGCTCGGGGGTTCGAGATTTCCAGTTAGTATCAAACACTTGATATTTGGTACCTCTAAAGCTGTCACTATTATGTCCGATCTGTCTCCACCCGTTATCACGGCACAGTTCTTGCACCTTCTAAAGTGCTCAAGAGCGGATTGGGCTGTCATGGCTCCTACGAGAACCTGCTCTATTACAACATCCTCCTTAGGTTCGACGAGGTATCTCCCGTTAAGAACTTCGACTATCTCACTCAGAAATGTGCCCGATAAAAATAGGTCTTTGGGAATTGCACCAGCAAGTTCAACACCGATACTTTCCAATTTCTCGGATATATACTTGATATACCTCCCCATGTACCCCGAAACGAAGTTGAGTACAACTTGCTTCAGCCTATCACCAAAAACTTGCTTCGCCATTGCAATCTTATCTAAGACGAATTCGTCAAATTTAGCTACCATAACGACGTTCAAGTTTAGCTCTCTCGCAATCTCGTCATCGCTCAGACCTACGAATTTTCCAACCTCGTAGCTCAGAGCGCCTTCGACGAGTACGACGTCCTTTCCTTCTCTAACCCTTTGGTAAGCTTCAAGAATTCTCTTTTTTATGCCTTCAACCTTCATTTCGAATTCCAAGTAAGGTCTATCGATTACTACAGGGCAGATTGTCTCTAAGCTGTCGTCAACTTTCAGTATGGAGACTATACTCGAAACGTCCTCCTCAACCAACTCTCTTCCAACGTACTTACCAATACCGAATGGCTTGAAGTATCCGACCCTATATCCTCTTTCCTGAAGTATCTTTCCCAGAGCTATTATGAGGAAGCTCTTGCCAGAGAATGCATCCGTTGAGGAGATCATACTATCACCTTAACATCCACAGCACAACAACCCTTCTCGTAAACAAATATAGGGTTTATGTCAAGCTCTAAAATCTCCTCCAAGTCCATAACCATCTGTGAAACCCTCAGAATGACGTCTATTATGGCATCAACATCTAAAGGTTTCTCACCTCTAACACCTTGCAGTATTCTGTAAGCCTTAACCTCTCTAACCATCTCTTCCGCATCTTCCTTGCTTATTGGAGCTATTCTGAATGAAACGTCTCTAAAAACTTCTACGTAAATTCCACCCATACCGAACATCACCAGTGGACCGAAGCTTGGATCCCTTTTCATACCAACTATTACCTCCTTGCCAGCGGGCATCATCTTCTGAATCATAACACCATCTACATCTCCAAACTCCTCAGCCCTTCTCAATATCTCGTAAAATGTCTTAACGATCTCACTTCTCGTAACGTTCAGCTTTACGCAACCTACATCGGTTTTGTGGATGATCTTAGGTGACATGACTTTCATGGCAACTGGATATCCAATTTTATCGGCAATCTCTAGAGCCTCTTCAGCTGATCTTGCAATCCCGTATGGGGGTATGGGTATCCCGTACTCTCTAACTACTTCGAAATACAGTCCCCTCCTAAGCAGTTCTTTCACTTTCCTTATATCAACATCGAACCTTAAGAATTCTTTCCTCTTCGTTCTTCTGCTGTAGAACTGTACAGATGCTATCGCCTTTATAGCCTTAACAGGATCGTTAAAGTTTGCTATACCCTTCTCTCTCAAAATCCTTACAGCTTCTTCAAAGCTCCTTCCACCCATAAAGCAACCCACAACCTTCTTGTTAATCTTAACAATCTTTTCGGCAACTTTTATACCGTCTATGGTTGCAGTAGGGGTAAGTATGGCAAGTATTAAACCCACATTTCTATCCTTCGCAACAACATCCAACGCTCTGCAGAACCTCTCTGCATCCGCATCTCCCAAAATGTCTACTGGATTGTAAACGTTGCCGTAAGGGGCTATTGATCTAAGCATCTCCACTGTTTCACGCTCAAAACTTGCGAGATTTAAATTGTATTTCTCAACGGCATCTGACGCCATAACTGCTGGACCTCCAGAATTTGTTACTATTGCAATACCCCCACGAAATCCCTTGATGTAGCTTAAAACAGTTGAAAAATCGAAGAGCTCCTCGACGGACTCAGCCTCGACAACACCACTCTGTCTGAAAGCAGTTCTGCAAGCCTCATAGCTACCCGCCAAGCTTCCAGTATGACTCGAAACAGCCTTTGCTCCGACAGAGGTCTTACCGCTCTTTATGGCAACTATCGGCTTTCTACACTTCTCAGCGATTTCCATGAATCTCCTGCCTTCTTCAATACCCTCGACATAGAGAGCTATGACTTCGGTTTCATCGTCGTTTGATAAGTATTCAATGAAATCGCACTCGTTTAAAAGGGCTTTATTTCCGAGGGAGACGATCTTGCTAAATCCGATGTTGTTTGCGAGAGCCCAGTCCATCATCGCAACTATCAGAGCTCCTGACTGGCTTATTAGGGCAATTCTACCTCTTAAAGGCTCCACACTGCTGAAGGTTGCATTCAAGCCATTCGACGTGTTTACGATTCCCAGACAGTTTGGACCAACCATCTTAATTCCGTACCGTTTGCATATTTCGACAAGCTCCATCTCAAGTTTGTAGTTTCCAATCTCTCTAAACCCAGCGCTTATGACTACAACAGCTCTAACCCCCTTTTCACCGCACTCCTCTAAGACTTTCGGAACAACTTTAGCAGGAACAGCTATGACAGCCAGATCAATATCTTCAGGTAAATCTTTCACGGAGGGATAGCACTCCACGCCTAGAACTTCTTTATACTTTGGATTCACGGCATAAATCTTTCCTTTGAATTTTGACAAGTTCTTTAGCAAGGTGTTTCCTACCTTTCCCTCCTTCGGTGTGGCACCTATGACTGCAATGGCTTTTGGCTTGAAAAGCTCTTCCATTTCCAATAAGAGTCGATCAACAATATTTTAACGTTACGTTACGATTTATAATTAAAATTATTGATAATCAAAATTATTTAACATTGTAGAAAAATTTATATATTTTTACTGTAACATATACTTCAATGACGGTGTTGGTAGCAGACGTAATGTGTAGAAAAGTAGAGTTCATTGACGCTGATGCAAATGTTTTGGAGGCTATAGAGAACGTCGTTCTGAAGAAGATTGGTGCTTTGATAGTTAGGGAAGATGGTAAGGCCGTTGGCGTTGTTACGCTGAGGGATATAGTATTAAGATGCTTAGCCGAGGGATTGGATCCTAGGGTCGTGAAAGTTTCTGAAATCGCTTCGAAGCCTGTTATAGCTGTTAATGGAGACACGTCGATCGATGAGGTCGTCAAACTTCTTAAAGAACACAAGATTACGAGAGTTTTTGTCCAGGAAAACGGAACAATCGTTGGTTACGTTTCTCTCGCCGAACTTCTTCCGGTATATCTCAGAAAGTATATGGGTCTGCAAAGATTGTGATTTAAATTATTTCTCTTAATTTTCCTTCGGCTATTTTAGTCAGGTTGTCCCTTATGGTTTCCAGTGCCAATCTAAGTGTTTCTTTGTTGTTGTAATCATTAACGATTTCTTCGAGCTCCTCTCTACTCGCATCTCTAAGTTCTTTGGCAAACTTTATCATGTTTGGAATAGCCCTAACGATGTTGTCCACTATAGTTATATCCGCCTTCATAGCGGTTCTCGAAAGCGGGTTTAGATCTATTGCTATAACTTTCTTTCCGTGCTTCTTCAAGATTTCGCATCTATCACCATCCTCCAAAGGAACAAGGACTGTGTCCGCAACGTATATTCCTCTTCTGTCAACTATCCTCCTTGCATGACTCAAACCTTTCAGCTCGGCATCACAGTTTGCTAAAATTTCTGCTCCGAACTTTTCTAAATACTTTCTGATCCTATCAACTCTTTCCTTCGAAAAATGGAACACGTTAACCTCGAGCGGTGCATTTAAAAGTCTTGAAAGCTCGGAAATCTCTTTGGGAACTAGAACTGCAGTATTTCCATTGACAGAAATTACGGGTCGTTTGCTCAACAGCATGAGTGCAACCGCGACTTTTTCAGCTTTCAAAGCGAAGTCGTGGGATTTTTCACCCAATACATAATCGAACATCTCTCCCCTTCCGTGAGCTATTAAACCTTGTAAGGCTGTTACACCCATCTTGTATCCTTCTATGAGTCTCTCTCTTATCATTAAGGACTCGTATCTCGGATGATCTTTAGGTATCATGCACTGTAAATTACTAATCGTTTTATAAAACTTGTCTAACTCTCCCATTTTCTACTCTTCTTTCTAAATTTTTGATAATATTTTCATTAATCCAATTATCTATAATAATTATTACATTATTTATACTATACTAGAGGTTTTCAAAATTTATAATCTATCAATATAAATAAAATATTTAGTAACTTTATTTAAATATATTTAATTTGTATTTAATTACACTGATAGATGTATTCCAAGAATTTTGTACTAAACCCTTCGCTAAGTGTTGTAAGTTGTCGAGGTTAACAACCTTTGATGTAGTTAAGGGGGGATATGTTTGCATAAACACCCATATTCCTATATTTTTTGGAATAGCTGAACCACTGGCCTAGCAAAGTTTCGGTTAGCCTAAAACTATTATTCCATTAATTTTGGAATAGTTTTGGTAAGATAATTTAATAAAAATCAAAAATTATAAAATAGATTT
>CAZFVO010000007.1:20012-39648 GCA_964522325.1 uncultured archaeon
CAATTGTATAGGTATTTAATCAAAGGTTTATTTATATATTTTATATAAATAAAAGTTTCTTTAATTTTAATTCTTTTTATTTAATTAAATAAAAATATTAATTACATTAAAGTTAAAACGATATATCTCAACAAACATCTGAAAATATGTATAAGAAGTTTAAATTCAAGCACAAAGAGACGATAGTAACAATACTGGTAGAGGAAGATAATTATTACAATGTCGTTGTTGATGCTATATTCACTGCTCGTAAAGCTATTGAAAGTATGATAAGAAAAGATCCTTTCTTTCAAATCACTCTCGAACCTTACGAATGTAAGGGTTTTATAGTAGGTAGAATGTGCCAAGCTTCTAAGATAGCTGGTGTAGGTCCAATGGCTTCTGTGGCAGGCGTTATAGCACAGTATGCTGTTGAGAGAGCTGTTGAAGAGGGTGCCAATTTCATTGTAGTGGATAATGGAGGGGATATAGCCATGTACTTGGACAGACCTCTAAGAATCGGACTTTTTACGTATCATCAGAAACTCTGCTTTGAGATAGATCAAAGAGGTTTCTATGCCGTATGCACATCAAGTGGAACAATAGGACACTCAATTAGTTTTGGATTTGCGGATTCTGCAACAATATTTGCAAGAGATGCCTGTATAGCAGATGCTTTCGCCACAGCTTTGTGCAACGAAATTAAGGAGGATTTTGGAAAGGAAGATATTGAAAAAACTCTTAAATTTTTTTGGAAAAAAGCAAAGGAACATATTTTAGGAGCAGTTGTTGTGAAGAGAGATATGATAGGACTTGTTGGAGAAATCCCAAAAATCGTTAAAGGTGAAGTAAGACCAGATTTGATAACTAAAGGATAAGATCAAGATTTAATCCTTTTCATGTAACTCCTGACGAAATACTTTTTCATGTTTAGAGGATTTTCGAAGTAAATCAAGTTTGCTTTCTTTGAGAGCTTGGCCATCCTCTCACATAAAGCTAAAAACCTCTTTTCTGGGCTGAGCATTATTATCGTTAGATTTGCATCGACTTTCCTGAGCTTTTCAGCCTCTCTCAATGCACACATCGTGGGAGTTAAGTAGGGATCGTAGCTTGAAGTTGGTTCTCCATCTGTGATCAAAAATATAACACCACTTCCCTTCCTCCTCTTTATTATTTCTCTTGCAGTTTTCAAAGCCAAACCTATATCTGTTCTACCTCTTGTCCTCAAATTTAGAATTTCCTCGTCCTTTATCTTCTTTACCCTATGGTTAAAAGCTACAACGTGAAGTTCATCCATATCACTCTTCCTTATAACCTTTCTCAAAGCCAAAGCCGATTCTAAGGCACCAATTATCTTCCTACCTCTCATGGAATCACTAATATCAATTAACATGACGTAAACACATCTCTCCATAAGTTTGCTCTCCCTCGCAACAAAGTCCTTTTCGCTTAAGTTCAAATCTCTGTCCCTCAAGGCACATTTAATCAAAGTCTCCTGAATATCTATAGAGTCAAAGCTGTGCTTGAACTCATCGTACTCAACAATTTCATTCCTAAGAAAGCTCGAAACTCCAATCTTTTCAGTTTCATGCTCACCGAAATCTTTTCCACTTAGATTTTGTAGAGAAAGCTGAAGTATCTTCTTACCCAAAACTCTCTCAGCCTGCTTTGTGAACTTGTAGCCCCTGTAATAATCTTCCTCCAAGTAACCATCCTTTTTAAGATCTTCAATTATCTCTTCATAGAAGTAGTTTACAAGCTCGCTAGCACTCAGATCTTCTCTCCTAAGTTCCCCCTCCTTTAACTTTTTCTTTATCTCTTCCCAAGCTTTCTTCTTTGCATTCACATAATCTTCAAGCTTATCACTCCAAAACCTGCTTACGTACCTGTAACCTCTTATCATGTCGTTTAAGATGAATGAGAAGTTTTCAAAGAAATTCTTTATCTCCTCGTCTTTCAGGTGCTCCTTTATAAAGTTAAATAAATTTGTCCCTCCCCTTTCCTTGTAATACGGATTAAAGAGCGAGTAAAGCAAATCCTTTGCTAAGTCTTCACTGATCTCTCTTCCACCCTCCTTACACACCCTACATTCAGGTTTCGTATCCAGCATAGACATACCTTCCAAGTCCTACCTTTTCGATCAATCCAGTACATCTCTTTATGGATTCAAGCAGAATTTCAAAGGCAGAATTCAGTTCTTCTCTTCTCCTTGCGATTAAGAGAAGTGTTCTGTAAAGGTGCTCAAAATCTTCAAATCCATTAACTTTTTCAACATCCACTGGTTCAAAGCAGAACTCTGCTAAATCGTTCATCAACCCCCTAAAATCGTCTCTTGGAATCTTGTTGTATATCTCACTGCAAGTCTTGTTTAGAGCTTCTTCAGTGAGCTTCACTATGACATCGTCCTTCGATATCTCATCTTCATACTCAACTTCCATTCTACTTCTCAACGCAAGTTTAACTATCTCGTAGTTCTTTCCGTAGTCTATCAGCATGGCACAACTGTGACCTTTACGAGTTGCTGAGGCTCTTAGATGATCGAAGAGCTTTATCGTAGCCCTACATGACGGCTCAAGCTCTATGACACTAGAGATCCTACAATCCTTACACCTCGCGAGTCTAACTATTCTTGCAAGTGTTTTTAAATGCCATTCTGGTAAAATTGCTCCTTCCTTGAGACTCATATTTCTCAAACCAATCTCTATCTCTTCTTCAAGCGTTTCTGGCGGACCTATCGGTATCTCCTCCATTCTATCGAGTAAAGGCTCCTTTATATCGGCAACACCCTTATAATTTGCTGGATTTGTTGATGCGATGACTATGACATCAATCTTCATAGGTATTATATCCCCTTCTGGCGTTGTTATCTGCTTTTCCTCCAAAAGTTCATGCAAAAGTGTTTGTAAGGCTGAAGGGATTGCGCCAAGTTCATCAAAATAAGCTATCCCTCTATGAGCCTTCAAAACCTTTCCCGGTGTAAATACCTCTGGGTGATCCAAATCATAACCTTCTCTTATCTTCTGAATGCTTATACCACCTATGAGTTGTCTTGTGGTCATCATAGGATCTCCAGCAATCCTTATCCACTTTCTCGGAATCCATGTAAGTTCAACGACCTCATCCTCCATGAGCTTTCTCTTACACGAAAAACAGCTTGGGTGTGTTGGATCACAACCAATCTTACAGCCCTTAACAGCCAAAAGCTTTTCTGGCAAAAGTTTTGCAATTGCCTTACTAAATGTCGTCTTTCCGTAACCTTTCCTACCTCTAAAGAGTATGTTACTTCCACTCATCAAAGCATTCTTAACCATTTCCTTCTCAACATCTTTGCCAACGATCTCGGGGAAAGGATCTTCACACCTCCTCTCGTAATCTAGAATAGCTTCTCTTACATATTCAACTATACTCTTCGAGTGGTAATGAATCAATTCTTCACTCCAGATATCAACTTCTTCTCCGTCAAGCACGAATTTGGGTGCGTTGCTTGGTTTTATTACGACATCTTCGAAGATGTACTCCATCGAACTGTGTTTTGTGTTAGACTTATTTTACGCTTTTGGTGGACAGGACATTTAAAACCTTTTCATAGTCAACTCCCTTTAGAATTACAACCTTTCTCGTAGACCTTTCACCCTTTAAAATTTCCACCCTACAATCGAAAAGATAACTCAAAAATTCCAAGAGTTCCCTGTTAGCCTTTCCACCTTTTGGTGGACTTTTAACCGACACCTTTATTGCGTCTCTCCAACGATCGTATCCCAATATGGCTGTTTTGCTTGCGTTTGGACTAACCTCAACGTCTATTAAAACACCATCTTTAACTTTTTTAATCATTCAAAAACCCCTCCAAGATTTTTATGTAATCTTCAGGCAATCCATGCATTCTTGCACCTCTTACGACCCTTTCAACACACGATTTATCTGGCTTTACATTTGCCTTAACCTTCCCAATGTAAGTCCAAGCTTTAACAACCTTTCCGTTGACTATTACATCCACTTCGACCCTTTTGTACCTTGGGGAAACCCTATCCAAAAGCTCCAAAGTTCTTTCATCAACATCATAAACGACACCCCAAACTCCCTCACCTCCCTCTTCCAAGTTCGGATTACCAGTTCCATAAGGTGATGGAACGTTAAAAGCTATACTGTGATTTGGAAGAAAGGCTTTTTTGGCAGTTTTAGCCTTTTTCTTTAGTATTCGTGAAGATTTCTCGACATCCATGAGCGTTCCATAAGCAAACAGTAGCATGCCTAGAAATTATCTCTGAGAAGTTAAGCTTTGCTGAACACGCAAAGATTTAAGTGTTAAAAACAAGGCCTTTCATGGGCATGGTTGATGTCACCCTTAAACCAGAGGTTGTTAGAATTGCCAAAGCTGAAGGCTTTATAAGGCTCAAGAGAGAGACAATTGAGGCTATTAGAGAAAACAAAATCCCTAAAGGAGACGTTTTATCTACCGCTAATATAGCTGGTATCTTGGCAGTAAAGAAGACTCCAGATCTTATTCCAATGTGCCATCCGATTCCCATAACTTCTGTCTCGATCGAGTTCGATGTTCAGGATAATGGAATCAAGGTAACCTGTACGGTTAAGTCTGTTGGAAAGACTGGTGTTGAGATGGAAGCTCTAACTGGTGTAAGCCTAGCCCTCTTAACAATCTGGGATATGGTAAAGGCCTTGGAAAAGGATGAGACTGGAAACTATCCCCATACAGCTGTGGAGTACATAAGGGTTGTCGAAAAGGTCAAATGTTAAAATATGCCTCTACATGCTCCATTTCTATCTCCCTAACACCAAATTTCTTTTCAACGAATTCGCAAAAACTGTCTACATCATCAAATCCAACCTCACCAAACTCATCTAAGCAGAGTTTCACAAACTCAATTAATGTATTTAACCTTATGTTGAACCCGTTTTCCACAAAGCGTTTGAGCAGTAGCTCCAAAACCCTACCACTGTCCACATCACAACCTGCACAGTGCATAATAATAAGGTGCGCTAGAGAATAAAAAGTTAAAGTTCGATGATAGTTCCAGTTTCCTTAGTAACGTTTATACCTGGCAATCTCTTCGCAGCTCTCTTGAACTCTTCACTTCTCAAAGTCTCCAAGAACTTCCTAACCGAATCCTTTTTGAGTCTGTCTTTCCTCACAACGAAATCGTATTCTTCAGGTCTAATGGGTATAAAGTCTAAACCATATCTTTCAGCTACTGTCCTTATTCCAATACCAACATCTGCCTTTCCCATCAAAACAGCAACAGCAACAGCGGTATGAGTTTTTGCTTCAACATCGTATCCTTTTATCCGCCTCTTCAAATCTTCAAAGTTTAACTCAAGTCTATTAGCAAGTTCCTTTAGCTTCATATCTAGGAGAACCCTCGTTCCACTTCCTGGATTCCTATTTATGAATGTAACATCCTGTCTTAGCAAATCCTCAAAATCTCTAATGTTCTTAGGATTCCCCTTAGCAACTATGAATCCCTGTTCCCTCTCGTAACCTTTAACTAAAATAACATCCTTTAAGCCAAGTTTTTTAATGAATGGAATATTGTAGACACCACTTTCATCCAAGAGATGCGTTCCAGCCAAATCAGCTTCACCCCTCTTTACAGCCAAGAGACCTCCCATCGATCCGACGTTTATAACCTTAGCGTCAATCCCGCTCAGTTCAAGTATAAGATCAACACCTAAGCAGTGACTACCTATTATCACCAAGTCTGCTGGCTTGTAATCACCGAATAAGATTACTTCCACGACCTCCCCCTCATCAAGGAAGACTGTGTTTTTGGGAATCTCTATGAAGCCATCAGCCTTTGCAAGAGTTGAAACTGAACCAGAATAAGATGTGAACGGATAGGCTATGAATTTGTCAGTCTTAACGAGTGCAACTGGTCTAAACTCCCTCCTACCAACATCTGAATACGTTTTAACTTGTAGGATAGCCCTAACTTTATTCCTATCTACTTCACCCAATCCGGACAACCTCCTTAAAAACGGTGCTACAAACACTTCAAATATCATCAGCGCTGAAACTGGATAACCGGGTAAGCCAAACAACACTTTATTTTCAGCTCTGGCTATAACCGTAGGCTTTCCAGGTTTAACGGCAATTCCATGAACCAAAATCTCTCCAAACTCCTCAAAGACACGATAAATTACATCACCCAATCCTGCAGACGTACTACCAGAGGTAATCACTACATCGCAAGTTTCCAAGGCCCTTTTTACGACATTCCTTATTTCCTCATATCTATCTCCAACTATTCCAAAAGGAACAGCCTCACACCCACACTCTACTACTTTTGATGCAATCGTGTACAGATTTACATCGTAGATCTTACCAACATCCAAGGGCTTACCGACTTCTGTTATTTCATCACCAGTTGAGATCACAGCAACTCTTGGCTTTCTGAAAACCTTCACTTTGTCAACGCCAGCTGAAGCCATTAAACCAATCTCCCTTGCTGTCAAAAGCTTTCCCTTTCTGACTATGAGTTCACCAGCCATTACATCACTTCCAGCACTTGCAACATTTTCCATGGGTGCAACTGGTTTATAGATGTAGACGTAGTCACCTCTTACCGTTGTGTATTCAACCATCACAACAGCATTCGCACCCTTTGGCATTACAGCACCAGTTGATATCTCCACAGCACATCCTTTATCGACCTCAACACTTGGAATTTCACCAGCTCTGATAGACCCAACAATTTTAAGTTTTACGGGTTTATCCTCCTCAGCCGAAAAAGTATCTTCGGCTTTAACTGCAAAGCCGTCCATTGTAGCTCTGTCGAAGGGTGGAACGTCGCATCTTGCATAGACATCTTCAGCCAAAATCCTGTGGTGAGCATTTAGAATACTTATTTCCTCAACTCCCAAGTTAACGCTCAGTGAATTGAGTATCTCCTTAACTTCCTCATAACTCTTAAGCTCTCTAAAAACCTTTCTCATCGTCTGAAGTGATACTTAAGCTATATTTACCTTTTGAGATGAAATCAATTTTTATTATTACTAACTAAAATATCTTTTCATAAGAAATTAGAGTTTCCGAGTTATACTATTACTTTAAGCTTTATCTCAGGAAATACTTTACAGCTTTCTCGAAACTCATATATGAAGTATTTAGTTCATTAAAGTTGATGAGACTTGTTATGAAAAGTGATGAGGATGTTGAAAGGCTCAAAGAGGTTCTAAATAGGGAAGATATTGTTGAAGTTGTAGTTTACTCGAATAGCCTTGGTGAAGTCATCAAGAAGCTTAGAGATGTGATTCTAAGCAATTACCGTACAACTCTTCGCATCTGGGTGAAATCATGGACTTTATAATAACTGTTGATAGGTCGATGATGACAGATCATCATGGAAAGGAGTTTATTGGATTTATGACAACTGCTCCTCCAATAATCCTACCCGAAAGAATCTGGAACTGGATAAGTATGCCTAAGATGAAGGTTGACAAGCTTGGTAGACCCTATCAAGCTCCTTATGGCTTGAGAAAGATAGAGGCTGCTCTGATAGATGCTGGTTTTGATGCTTGTGTAGTTGATCCTGATCACATTCACAGATATGTCGATTCTGCTAAAGCCATACTGATAGGTCATCACGATTACTTCGCCTTGTGTCCTCCAAGTAGCGGTTGGTGGATTTTGACAAAGAAGGAGCCTGTAAATGCTAGAAGCTTTAGAAGATTTATGGAGAGCAAGGCTATGATTAGGGCGAGGGTAAAGGGGGTTAAGATAATTGTTGGAGGACCTGCAGCTTGGCAGTGGCTCTATAAGCCAGAACTAATAGATAGATGGAAGATAAGCTGTATAATAGATGGAGAAGCTGAGAAAGTTATTGTTGACATAGCGGAGAAGATTCTAAGAGGTGAGGAAATTCCAAGATATGTTTATGTTGGTGCGAGAGATTCTCCAGATTTGGAGGAGATACCGACAATAAAGTATCCCTCAATTAATGGGCTGATTGAAGTTATGAGAGGATGTCCAAGGAACTGCAAGTTCTGCAGTGTTACATTGAGAAAGCTTAGACACTACACGTTCGATATGATAGAGAAGGAGCTTAAGGTAAATGTAAGGGGTGGTATTAGGGGAGGGATAATCCATTCGGAAGATGTCTTACTTTACGGGGCAAACGGTGTAAGACCAAATCCAGAAAAGCTAATCAAACTACACGAACTTGTCAAGAAGTACTATAAAAACGTAGCTTGGAGTCATGCAAGTCTTTCAGCGGTGAAGTACGCTGAAGAGGAGCATGGCTTGATAAGAAAGCTTGTGGAGATAATTGATCAGGATTTCATCGGAGTTGAGGTTGGAATAGAGACTGGAAGTCCTGAGCTTGCAAGGAAGATAATGCCAGCCAAAGCTAAGCCTTACGACATTGAAGATTGGCCCGAAATTGTCGTTGACGCTTTTGCCATAATGCACGAAAACAACGTAATCCCAGCAGCAACTATAATCGTTGGACTTCCTGGGGAGACTGAGGCAGATGTTGTAAAGACGATTGAACTCGTTGAGAGATTAAGAGACTACAGGAGTTTGATAATACCGATGTACTTCGTTCCAATGGGAGCATTTAAGAGAGAAAATTGGTACAAGGAGGAAATTAGGGGTATTTACATGGAACTTGCAAAGGTTTGCCTGAAACATGACATTTACTGGACGAAGAAACTCCTAAACTTTTACCTTAAGAATAGGAAGTATATACCATTAAAGGCTCTCATCTGGTTGATAGTGAAGGGTGTTGAGATGAAGACAAGGAATATTAACGCTTGTAGCGCTTCATGATATAAAGGAAGAAAGGCCCTCCACACAGCATCGTTATGATTCCAACTGGAATGTCCAATATCCTTGCCAAAGCATCCGTCCAAGCTAAGAACGTTGCACCTATTAAGGCTGAAGATGGAATTAGGAACCTGTTGTCTTCACCAAATATCGATCTTGCAATGTGTGGTATCATTAAACCGACAAACCCTATTATTCCAACAAATGCAACCGTTATTGAAGTTGCTAACGTCGATAGAGCTATCAAAATCTTTAAAACTTTTTTGACATCAACTCCCAAATAGAAAGCGTTCTCCTCTCCAAGTAAGAGAGCGTTCATGTGATTAGCAAAGACGTAGATAGTTACAGCTGGAATGAGTGACAGTGAAACTATCCTAACGTCATCCCACTCAACGTTACCCAGATACCCTACTAACCAGCCCAAAATCATGTGTGCATTAGTTTTAACAAGTATCAACCACTCTAAAGCATAAAGAAAGAAGTTCATGGCGATTCCAGCCAGTAAAAGCGATTCCGTAGTTATTGCACCTCTTATTTTAGCTAAGTTATAGACTGTAAGAACTGTCAGAGTTGCCGATGTGAACGCTAAAACTGGCATGAGATAAAAGCTTATTCCAAGGATAAAACCGACCAGAACACCCAAACCAGCTCCAGTCGACACACCTAAGATGTAAGGCTCTGCTAGGGGATTTCTAAATACGTTCTGCATAGCTACACCAGAAACAGATAGGGATACACCAACAATTAGCCCCATCAGAACTCTTGGTATTCTCAGATTTAGTATTATCCAGCTGTCAATGTCTTTTGGGTTAAACAGAGAGCTTAGAATGATAGGACTGTAGACTACATCTCCTATACATGGAGCCAAAAAAGCCGTTGAGATTACAAAAAAGATCAAGATTAGGATTTTACCTCGCATGCTTTCACCTTCTCGTAAGCTTCGTCAATTATCGTTGAGATTTTCTCTATTGCGTAGATTACTCTGTAGGAGGGTCTACATATTAAATCTGCATCGATAACGTAAACATTTCCGCACTCAACAGCTTTGATTCTCTTTAGGTAGCTATTACTTATAACCCATTCGTATATTATGTCTTTTCCCTTGGAACTCATCCCGTTACCGCTGTTTACGATTATTATGTCAGGGTTTATTCTTATTAGATCTTCTAAGCTAATGACAACCCATCCGCTTTCATTAACAGCATTGATTCCTCCAGCAATACTTATCACGTCATCTACAAACGTATCTCTCCCGCTAACCCAAATAGGATCATTCCATACGATATGAATTATCTTGGGTTTCCACATATGTTCCTTAGCTTTAATTCTTGTAATTTCACTCTTCATCCAGTTTACTAGTTTTGTAGCATTCTCTTTAACACCACAAACGATACCAATTAGCTCAACGTCTCTTATAACATCCGTTACATTCTTTGGATTTAGGCATATCACGGGAATTCCAAAGTCTTTCAAGGCTTTTATGACACCAAAACCATTTCCATAACTAGCAACTACCAGATCAGGTTTCAACCTTACAACCCTCTCAACATCGACAGTAGAATATCCTCCAATAGACTTTACCTTTCCCTCACTTTTGAGCTTTAAAACCTCTGGTGGATAGTTGCAATAATCAGTAACACCCACAATCCTATCTTCTAAACCCAACGCAAAGAGTATCTCAGTGTTTGAGGGAGCTAAAGAAACTATACGTTTGGGATACTTCTTTACTGTGACGATATAACCAAAATCGTCTTTAACTACAACATGTGTATCGTTTTCGGAAATTTGAATTAAGAGATTTTGAGTTGAGAGATGTGGATGACTGATACATCCCATTGTAAGTATTACGATTGACAAAATAACCAAGATGAATCTTGAGTTCATAAAATTTGAAATTGAATCAAATTTATTTGACTTTCGGTAGCTTTATTAAATTGATGCAGAATTTAAATTCATGAAGATTTACTACGATGATATTTTCTTCAAACATGAACCTAGGGGGTATCATCCCGAAAATCCCAATAGGCTCAAGATAGTTAAGAGGGCACTGGAAGACAAAGGACTTTGGAAGAACGTTGTTAAGCCAAAAAGAGCAGATGTTAAAGATTTGCTAGAAGTTCATGATGAAGATTACGTTAAATTAATAGAAAATTCGTGTAGGGAGGAGAGGTTTATAGATTCCGACACTTACGTATGTAGGGAAAGTTGGAATTCCGCTTTAACAGCCTTTGGATGTGCAATTCAGTGCGTGGAGAATGCTGTTAAAGATAAGGACTTACATTTGGCTTTGGTAAGACCTCCGGGACATCATGCTGGCAGGAGTGGTATAGCTTTTAACGCTCCAAGTTTGGGCTTTTGCCTCTTCAATAATGTAGCTGGAGCAGTCGTCAAGGCTAAGGAATTCCTTGACGAAGTTTTGGTTATAGATTTCGATGTTCATCATGGAAATGGAACTCAGGAAATATTCTGGAACGATCTTAGTGTAATTCACATCGACTTCCACGAATATGGGATTTATCCAGGGAGCGGAGCTTTGGAGGATACTGACGGTAGCAAGGTGAATATAGCTCTTCCTCACTACTCCAACGACGACGACTACATATACGCTTGGAACGAGGTTGTAGAGCCGATATTGGCGGATGTCAAGCCTAAATTGGTTTTGGTCTCAGCTGGATTTGATGCCTTCAAGGATGATGGATTGGCTACAATGGAGCTAACTGAAAAGTTCTACGCATTTGCAGGCAGTAGATTGAGAGATTTCAGCGTCGTAGCGGTTTTGGAGGGAGGATACTCCATCGGACTGAAGAGAGGCTTACCAGCGTTCGTTGAAGGCTATTTGGAGGGTTACGATGTTGAAGGCGTGAGACCGAGTGCAAAAGTCGTTGAAATTGCCAAAAAATTGAGAGAAATTCACGATCTGCGGTAAAATACCACAAATAGCAACGCCAAAATTCCAAGAATAGCTTCGAATCCGTAAACTTTTTTCGTTGTTGCTGTTACTTTAGGTGGGTTAGTTGTCGTAATTGTGGTTGTTGTGGATGCTACCGTTTTGGTGATCGTCGTGGGTGTTATGGTAGCTTCCGTTGTAACTGTTTGATTTGCGGTGACTGAGATAGTTCTATTTGATAACACCTTTACGGGATGCGGTTTTCCAAGGAGAGCCATTATGGAATCCGCTGTAACCTTTATCGGAATCGATGTCACGTATTTTGTATATTTGAAGTGTCCGTCTTCAGCTTGCAAACTCAGGAGATGATCTACAACGCTTTTACTCGTTTTCCAATTCGTAGGATTTACGCATGCAGAAACGAGAGCCTGAATTGTCCAAGCATCGCTGTCAGCGTTGCTTGAGGAGTTTCCGAAGTATCTCATTCCTCCATCCTCGCACTGCCCATTTTTTAAGTAGTTTAGGGCTTTCTTGATAACTGGGTCATCTCTGCTAACACCACCAGCTATCAAAGCCTGAATTGCACTTGCAGTATCATCAAAATCGCTTTTCTCATTTACAGCCCATGCAAATCCACCGTCTGGATTTTGATGTTCTTTAAGCCACTCAACTGACTTTGAAACGTTCTCACCACAGGCTTTTAAAGCCAATATTCCCCAGATTGTTGTGTAAATGTAATCTCCTATCTGTCCGTCCTCTTTAACCCTTTCCTTAAGCTTCTCTACAAAGTTTATTCCGTTGAAGTTGTAGGGATTCTGATTTAGGGCTATTAAAGCTAAGATAGTTCTTGCGAAGTCCGAAGTACCCATTTTCTCTACCGTGCTTTCATTCAAGTTGGCTTTGAAGTAGTCTAAGGGGCTTTTACCGTTTTTTGACCAGTTTAACGGATTTTGGTTGGCACTCGCAATAGCCATAACCACCCAAGAAGTGTTTGATAAGCTTCCCCACCCTCCATCATCTCTCTGCTGACTTTTAAGCCATTTCAGAGCTTTTGAGATGACTGGATCGCTTGCGTTGAGCGGGAAATTTCTCCACTTGATTACGATAGCAAACAAACTGAAGTTTGTAACGTTGGCTGTGAAGATGTAGTGGGTCTCGTTTTCCGTGTAGTTTGTAGGTATAAACGTCCAGTGATTGTGGTAACTTGCCAAGAATATGTCCTTTGGACTCGCGTTTAGCTTAGTCAAATTTTCTTTAGGTATTGCAAATGTTATCTCAACTTTTGCAGTTTTGTTTACGCTTAAATTGAAACAGTCGAGTGGTGTGGCGTAAATACAGTTAAACATCAAACCTTTCGGTTCGACATCGAAGATTTCCATCTCTATCGGTTTTGTGCTTTCCGCTTTGATCTTCATAGGTATCTTTGTGACGTTAACCGTAAACGTAGCGTTGCCAGAAAATACGCACCTCAGGGTTTTTCCTACTATCGTTTCGTTTATTTTCGGTGTTGGTGTCGGTGTAGGGGTGGTGGATACGCTACTGCCACCCTTTTCTTCACTTGGCAAGCTCCAAGGCATCGCTGGATTTATGCTTACATCAAACGACCAGTCGCTGTATACTTTGATAGTAACCTTGTACGGTGAGCTTTCGGGTGTTTCGCTCATACTTCTCGAGAAATACCAGACAACGGTGTCACCAGCGTTTAAACTGTATTGATCCGATGAAACCATCGGTGTTCTACCGTTTACCTGATACATCCAGCCAGAAGAACTTCCCAAGGCTTTTGTGCATATTCCGTCAATGCAGTCCACAAAAAGTCCGTAACTCCAACTTTTAACTTTAACACTAAAACCCTTCTCTTGAGAAGCTTTGATCAATGCTCCTAAAGCTGTTCTCAAATTGATCGTTGCAGTGCTACCATCTTCAAGTGTAATCGTTGTGGTTCCTGAAGGTAGGTAGTAATCACCTGTTAATCCTCCACCACCTCCACCAGATGTTGCAGGTTGCCGAATCTCTACTACCTTAACAGCTCTTTCACTACCTGCTATCGCCTCAATTAAGAGGTCTCCCGCAATTTGGGGTGTGAAGTAGGCTGTTGTGTTGGCGTAAATTGGAGTTCCGTTGTTCATCCTCAAAATGATTAAAGCTGGTTTGTCCGTTGAAATCGTAAGCTTGTGACCAACCGTGCAGTCTCCTTGAACGTTTATTGTCAAAGCTTGAGCGGTTTGAAGTGTTAAAAGGATGAACAAAATAACTATCACCCTCTTCATGAAGACACCTCGCAGTTCACACTACCAAACCAATCGATCAAATTGTTCGGATAATCATTAAGCCTGTAAACACCAGCGAACAGCTTGTAAGTGCCAGCGGTGTTGCGTTGGGGAACGTGAATTAAAACTGGCACTCTCAAACTCTGTCCCTCACTCAGATAGAAGGTTGATATTCCAGCAACGTAATCTCCATTGTCGTTCAAACCGCTTACAACTACTACATACCATCCAGATTCGGCTGACGTAACGTTGACGTAAGCAGTAGCGTTGCCCCCCAACCTTGCCGAATTTACCCTCAGATTTGAGATACCGACTGGTTTTACGTGCGTTGTTATATTCAGCAAAACTATGCAATTGCTTAAACTCGAACCGTCTCCGTAGCAGTAGTATATACTTTCGCCATCTCTGACCGTATAGAGGTTGGCACCTACGGATAACGGTGATGTTTCGTTCCATATCGACCAGTAAATCCAGTTACTGTTAACGTTTTGAGTTCCTAAACCCATTATGGAGCTTATGAAGAACGAACCGTATTGACTGTACCAACTGTCGTCGAGTGTTACATTGAAGTATATCTCATAAGAATCGTTGGTGTAGTTCGAAGCTTTGAGTAACGCACCTAAAGCTGTATTTTCTCTAACTTGGTAGCTGTTTCCATTTACGTTAACAGTTACGTTTAGTGGGGTCAGATTGACGTTAAAACCGATTACCCCAGAACTGTTGAAACAGTAAACGTATCCACTATCTGCACCTATGTAGAGCTTTCCGTCGTATATAAACGGTGAAGACATGATGTTCCACCAAGTGTTTTGAGGGGGAAGCAGTCTGAAGTGCCAGAGTTCGTAGCCGTTTGAAGCATCAATCGCATACAAAGTCCCCTCACCGGTGTTTGTAGCGAAGTAAACGACACCGTTAGCTACTGCTGGAGATGAGTCAATTTTACCGTTCGCTTGGAAAGTCCAAAGAACTTCAAACTTTCCACTTGAATTGATAGTTAGACAGTAGAGTTTTCCGTCTTTAGAGCCAACGTAAATTTTGTTGTCCACCACCGCAGGACTCGAAATAGTTCCGTTTAGTCTATACCTATCCTTTAAAGTTCCGTTTAAGTAAAATGCGTAGATGTAATTTTTAGTTGTGAATAACAACAGTGTTTCACCGCTTACGTTGGCTATCGTGGGCGTATCCATTATTTGGGAGTCAACGCTTCTGTTCCAAACTTCAGTGAGATTCGTATAAACGCAGTAAATTCTGTTATCCCCACTAAAGTTACCCGCAAAGAAAATCTTTCCGTCGTAGGCTGTTGGAGATGTGTACGGGTTGATTAAACCGCCAGTGGTGAAACGATCTATCACATTCCCATCCAAATCCAACTTCCAAAGAGTTCCGTTCGAATGTGTTAAAACGTATATGTATCCGTTGTAAACGATTGGTGACGATGCAATTCCGTAGTATGACGGGTGATCGTCAAGCTCAACGCTCTTAACTTCGTGTGTGGTCAAGTTAATGATGTACAGGTAGCCGTAGTAGTCCCATCCGCTTCCGCTGTAAACCATACCACCAACCACAACCTTATCACCGTAAACGAACGGGGTTGATGCACCGTAGATCGTTGAATTGTTCCAAAGAATTCTGCCAGTGTTGGCATCCAAGACGTAAAAACCCGGTTGCCAGTTACCCCAACCATACCAGTTAGTTACAAACACCTTCCCGTTAGCAACTACGGGTGATGAGCCAACCAATCCGCTTACGTAGGTTTTCCATTGAAGCTTTGGGACTATCTTAGCGTTTGAAGTGAAGTTTCCAGTGTGTTGCACATTGCCCTGAAATGTGTATGCGTTTACTGGAAGTGTTATCAACATCAATACTACCAACACCGCCGTCACCCTCATCAAATTTATTTTACTCCGAATCAGATTTATTTGATTTTCGATAATCAGGTTTTATTAAATTAATATAAATTTTAAAATGAAAACAAACAGCAGAAAGAGTCCAACGACGAAAACGTAAACCTTTAAAGCCCTTTCAACGTCTTCAAGGCTTGGATTTCTACCTTCAAACCTGTAAACCCCCTTCTTTTCCAGCCAAACTCCTAAAACTGCACTCATGCAAGCTATCGGCTTATCGCCGTTTATCTTAAAGTTTGCGAGCTTGTAGTATCTCCAAACTTTTTTCGGGTTTAAAGGTATGAAAAACAGCACCACAATTCTCGATGGAATGAAATTTAGGATGTCGTCGAGTCTTGCCGAAAACTTACCAAAAAACTCGTATCTTTCACTCCTATATCCAACCATTGCATCCAACGTGTTTACAGCTCTGTAAATCAAAGCACCGCTCAGTCCAAAGAGCATATAGTAAAAGATTGGAGCTATCACACTATCGACTATGTTCTCCGCCAAGCTTTCGATGGATGCGGAGATTAAATGGTGTCTGTCGAGCTTTGAAACGTCTCTGCTGACTATTAATCCAACCGCTCTGCGTTGTTTCTCTATATCCTCACAAATAGTAGCCTTAACGTGCTGATAGAGGCTTTTTATTGCGAATGAGGATTTCAGCAGGTAAACCTCAGCTATGAGGTTGAAAGGAGAGGGCAGAAATCTCGGTATGAGGGAGAGGATTAATGCAAAGAACAAAACAACAGTTGTGCATACAAAACCAGCTAAGAAATCCATTGAAGGACTTCGCCTTTTGTAAGCTCTGTCAATCTTGGCTGTAATCTTCCCAAACCATACAACTGGATGCAGTCTGTTTGGAGGTTCTCCGAACAACAAATCGAAAGCTATTGCAAGTGCCAGCTCAATCATATTTGATCACGGTTAAAGTTAAATTGATGTCAAAGCATGGATGTTCATGGATTTAATCTCTTTCTTCACAAGAATACCAGCTAAAGGTGATCTTGAGAGAGTTACAAAACAGCTTTGGGCTTTACCTCTTTTGGCTTTGCTCACTTCAGCTTTGCCAATGGCTTTGCTATTGCTGAAAATACCGATGAGGGATGTCCTTGCTTTGATAGCCTTGTACGCTACAATAGGTTTAATCCATTTAGACGGCTTAGCGGATTTTAGCGATGGGTTAATGGCTAAGGGAGACGTTAAGGTGAAGTTTAGAGCTATGAAGGATGTGAACGTTGGAATTGCGGGGATTTTTGCTGTAATCGTTGTCATCTTGTTGCAGGTCGAAGCATTGCGATTTGCCCCCTTTTATGCCATATTTTTGGCTGAGTTGAACTCCAAGTTCTCGATACTCTTATCTTTATCTGTAAAAAAGCCCTTAGGTGAAGGTTTGGCGAAGTTCTT
Organism: uncultured archaeon; assembly: GCA_964522325.1. Classification (GTDB taxonomy): domain Archaea; phylum Halobacteriota; class Archaeoglobi; order Archaeoglobales; family Archaeoglobaceae; genus Archaeoglobus_B. Next base: position 37,224 of record CAZFVO010000007.1, read on the forward strand.
CATGGATAGATTTGATAAAAAGCAGTTCTTTGTTGGCTTTGGAATTTACATCGTCTTGATGGTGGCAGTAGCTTTTTACGACAGAATTGCTTTGATCTCAGCTTTATCTCTAATCGTAGGTCTGCTCACGATAAACTTGGCGATTAAAAACTTTGGTGGCTTGAACGGTGACTGCATAGGTGCAGTTGCGGAGATAACGAGAACTTCGAGCTTGGTGATAACTTGTCTGGTATGCTAATCGTAGTAATGGCTGGTGGAAAGAGTTCAAGGATTGGATTCGAAAAGCCCTTAGCTTTAGTTAAGGGTAAGCCCATGCTTTTGTGGGTCTATGAGAGAGCTGTTAAAGCTGGAGATGCTGTTGTTGCGGTCAGTAGGAACACTCCGAGAACAGCCGAATTTTGCAAGGAACAAGGAATCGAAACAATAGAAACGTCTGGTAAAGGCTACGTCGAGGATATTCGTTTTATTCTGAGGGAGTTCGGTGAGTTTGTGAGCGTAGCTTGCGATATTCCATTCGTAAGGGTTGAAGACATAAGAGAGATTGTTGAAAACTTCAAAGGGATTAGTTTAACGGGTGTTTTGAGTCCGAAAATCGTTCCAGACTTCATCGATCTCAAAAAATTGCCCATCTATAAGGGATGGGTTGTCGTCGGACTTAACGCGGTTGGCTGGGAAGGTGAGACGTTTTTAGAATTGAAAAACCCGCTCTTAGCTCTAAACGTGAACACACCTGAGGATTTGGCTTTAGCCAATACAATCGCGAATAGGCTTAAGTTGTTTGAGTGAAATCTGAGTTCTGCAGTAAGGACATAGAAGACGGATTGACGATACGAGATTGCTAATTCGATTTAGGTTTGATATATAATATGTCCACGAGACAAGCTCAATGAAGGGAAAAATCATCTCAAAAGGTTTTTAGGCTGAACCACTTTCTCACACTCTCCTCTAAAGCTGTTCTCACCGCTCTACCAATGTAAAAACCGAGTTTAGTGGCAGTCCCAGCCCATTCCTCCTCACCTTCAAATCCGAACACTGCAATGCAATCACTCGTAGTCCCAGTTGCGTTTACGAGCTTTAACAGTGTGTAAGTCTTTGCCTCTACTGCTGTCATTACTGCGTTTACCAAACAACCGATCGTAACTCCCCTGTCTATCAAAATCACAATGTTCACCGTTCCCCAGCCGTTTTCGTTGCTTTCTCCGACGATTGCCTTGTTTTTAAGTCCGACCGTTACAAAAACCTCGACATTCCCTATCTTTGTATGTGTAAGCGTTTTCTTGATGAGAGTTGCAGTCATGAACCCTACGAAGTCTTTCAGCCCGTATTCATCTTCAAATCTCCTGCAATCCGTCTTGTAATCGCCGCTGTAGTTTTCATCGACTTGCATGAAGAAAAAGCCGTTTGCTTTGCACAGTCCAGAGTTGTGGGGAGCGTTGCTTAGGCAGACCATAGGCTCGTTCAGTTTAAAGATGAAGTGATCGTCAGTAAAGTAACCTTCGCCAAGCTTAGATTTCATTTGAAATCAGCTTGGCGTAGAGTTCTTCAACCTTCTTGAATACGTCTTTACAGCTAAAACCCTTTTTCTCAACCAAGTAAACCGCTCCACCAGCACCAACGCCCTCTTTGACGAACCCTCTCTCGTAGTCCCTTAATCCACTAAACTTACTCTGAGAGAAGTCCAAATTTGCCACGTAATAGTCGATACCGATCTCTTCAGCAGTCCTTTCAAAGGTGGCAGTTCTATCTTCAACTACCCAGCGCGTCGTCGCTATCTTGAACTTTCTCAAATCTTCGCCCAATGCCTTCAGAATTGCAGAAACGGCTAACATCTGAGTTCCACCAGCTAAAACAACTTTTCCTCTAAAGCCTATTGAAATTCCCAAAGTACAAGCCAACATCGGATCACCGAACTCTTTTAATGCCTGAATTGGTTTGTCAGCAAGCTCGCCAAATTTCGCATTGGCTCTCTTGAACCCCTCTTCAATCACATCTTTCTTAAGTTCTTGCGGATTGTTCGGAGATGCTGAAGAAGTTTTGGCTTTGTATCCTAAAGCCCAGAGAACTGCCTGTGCTGTAGTCGTTCCAGCTGGTGTTGATTCCCCTATCACAACCTCATTCACAACCTTAGAAAGCTCGCAACCTATGAGTCTTCCCTTCTCAACGATCTCATCAACGTTAGGTAAGGCTTGAGTCTTTCTAAAATCCCTACCGACTTCATCGCTGACGTGAATGTGTGGAATTTGAGGAGCTAAAAATGTTCCAGCTCTCACAACTGTTATAGGAAATCCAGCGAGTTCGTAGCAGGCTTTTGTGATTATGGCTGGTGTTGGATGGCCTTGAGGGGTGACTGGGATTGCATCGATGATCTTAGGTTTATCGTAAAATAGATACTCCGCATCGGCTGGTGGTGTAAACTTCGTTAACT
>CAZFVO010000008.1:0-36832 GCA_964522325.1 uncultured archaeon
TCTCATGAGAATTAGCTCGTTTCTCTCAACGTCTACGGCTGAATAAACGAAATACCTCTTCTTGTTCGCTTTAACAACAGTTTCATCCAACGCAATCGGGTTTCTTGGCTTTTTCTCCGTCGAGACTGGCAATTTTTTCTTTAAGCTTCTTCACCCACTTCCAGATTACTGTGTAAGAAACTGAATGAAATTCGGAAAGGATTTTTGCTGTCCTCCTCGTCGAAGATGTCTGGATGTAAGTTGCTATTTCGAGAATTCTTACCTCAGTCGGTACTCTTTCTTGCTGAAATAAGTTTAGCTGCTCGATAATCTCTTTGAGCTTCATCGAAATTAGTTGGAATATATTCTGGGATAGTAAAGTTTACGGGTCTAAGGATGGGAGCGATGAAGATTTGAACGTGTTGCTTGATCTTTTTTCAGATGTTGAAGTTATTCCTTTCACGATTGGGGATGCTAAAATTGCATCGACCGTTTGGGCTAAGCTGAAGGCGGAGGGTTTAACAATCAACGATGCGGATATCATGATTTCGGCCGTCTGCATAAGATGCGGAGAAAGACTAATGACCTTAGACAGAGACTTCGAAAAAGTTAAGGTAGTATGTAACGATCTTCAGCTTGAAATTTCGAATATTTAGTAATATTAGGTTACAACCTAACGTTTTTGTAAATGTCATTTATTTTTTGCTTAAAATTTCAACGATGATAGAAATTAATAGGATTTGTCTGATACTGGGGTTGTTGATTGTGTTCGGTATGGGGTATATAGCGTATATAGCCACAGCTAAAATTAACGATGAACCACCGCACATGAGAACACCTCTGGTTACGGGAGTTCCTAAGCCCTCAAAGCCGTTGAGTGATGATGCCATCGCAACTATATACATATCGCAACATAATATTAAAAGTAGAAATGAACAGACCTTAACTCTTGTATTTTCAAAGGATCAGATTAACAGAAAAATATCGAATGCCATTGGTATCATAAGACTTCCGAAGAACATGATTGACGTTATGGATACAAATCCAAATCCAAATATAATTGAAATAAATATTCCTATCGATTAGATAAAAACAAACGCAGAAGGACTTCAAATTAAGCGACTAACTGAATCCCACACGAGTTACATCAACTATAACGTTACATAACTACATTTAGGAGGAAATGTCATGCAAAAACAATTATTCCTCCTTATTTTGATAATTGCCTTGGTATTAAGTTTCTTATACTTTTATCTCTACTCTCTTAAATTGAGCGAAAAACCTCCACAAACTCCGACACTTCCACCACCAGACGAAACCGTTAAAAAATTTGTAACGTGCTACAATGCTCGAAACTATACCTGTCTCCATGATCTATTTTCAAGAAATGTTACAAGTTTGCATACCCTAAACGAGACAAAAATAAAAGGGAAGATAGTTGAGTGGAGAATAATCAAAAGAGATGTTGTAAATCATCAGAAGAGAATTCTTACAATTAATATAACGTTAGTATGTGACGGAAAGTTAAAAGGTAAGACAATAAAAGTGCCTATGAAACTCGAAGAGGGTGAATTCAAGATTGATAGCTGGATATTAGAGGTGTTAAAATGTGGATAAGGTAAAAATAGATAGAAAAACATTGTTTACCCTTGCATCGGATACAAGACTCGAGATATTAAAGAAACTCGATAAAAGAAGAAGGACTTTATCAGAACTTTCAAAAGAGTTAGGTTTATCAAAAACTACAGTAAAGGAACATTTAGATAAGCTGTTAGAAGTTGGTTTGGTAAAGAAGGTTGATGAAAATAGAAAATGGATTTATTACGAACTAACAAAGAAAGGTAAAAACATCCTTCATCCAAACGAAAAAACAAAGTTTTTGTTTATTATATCTATAATAATATCTGTGTTAACAGTTATAGCAATCTTAAAACTTCTTATTACGAGGAAAGAGGTAAAGCCTCCAGAGATTGTCTCCCCAACACCACCTCCAGTAGCTACACTACCACCACCGTATCCCGAATATTTCAATCAATTTACAATAACAACAACAGTAGTAGTGATAATCGTAATTGGCGTCATATTATTAATATTAAAATGGAAAACTTGAAGTGCAAAATCATTTTATCCTTAAGCTGAAGGAAAAGCATGTACAAACTCGTCTGTATAGAGTGCGGAAAGGAGCATGATGAAAGCTCATACACGTGTGAATGTGGTGGACTTTTGGAAGTTCGTTTTGAGGATGTAGAGATAGACTTCGAGCTTAACGGAAAAAACTTGAGCGTTTGGAAATACCGTTGTCTTTTACCAGTGAACAGAGAGCCTGTAACCCTCAAAGAAGGTGGAACTCCTCTCTATCGGTGTGACAACATATCCAAAGACGTTGAGCTTTATGTTAAGCACGAAGGAGCAAATCCATCTGGATCTTTCAAGGATAGAGGAATGACTGTAGGAGTTACAAAGGCTTTGGAGCTTGGTAAAAAAGCAGTAGCTTGTGCCTCAACTGGGAACACATCAGCATCTATGGCAATGTATTCCGCTAAAGCAAGATTGAAGGCTTACGTTTTACTGCCAGCTGGAAAAGTCGCATTGGGTAAAGTAGCCCAAGCTTTGATGCACGGAGCGAAAGTCATTGCAATAAAGGGAAACTTCGATAGAGCTTTGGAGCTTGTTAGAGAAGTATGTGAAAGGATGGGATTTTATCTGCTCAACTCCGTAAATCCATTTAGGTTAGAAGGGCAAAAAACTATTGCTTTTGAGATAGTTGATGAGATAGGCGTCCCAGATTACGTAATTTTACCAGTAGGAAACGCTGGAAACATTTCAGCGATTTGGAAGGGGTTTAAGGAGCTTAAGATGTTCGGTTTGATAGATGAACTACCGAAGATGATAGGTGTTCAGGCTGAGGGAGCAAATCCAATATACAGAGCTGTGAAGGAAGGTAAAAATTATATTGAACCTGTTAAGAATCCCGAAACTGTTGCTACAGCTATAAGAATAGGAAATCCAGTTAATGCTAGGAAGGCTTTAAGAGCTATATACGAGTCGAAGGGAACAGCCGTTCAGGTCAGCGATAAAGAAATTTTAGAGGCACAGAAGGAGTTGGCGAGGGAAGAAGGCATAGGTGTTGAACCGGCATCAGCCTCAAGCCTTGCAGGTTTCAAGAAGCTCTTAAACGAGGGATACATAGACAAGGGTGATGTGGTGGTTTGCATAACCACTGGACATCTGCTCAAAGATCCAGAGACTGTTTTAAGGATTTGCGGAAATCCTATCGAAGTTCCAGCTGATTTCAACGAAATTGTTAAGGTTCTATGAAAAAGGAGCTGAAGAGAAAGGCAGTCCATCTGACGGGACTGATGGTACCAGCCATCTATCTCCACTTCGGTAGAGAGTTCACCTTATCTTTTCTCATTGTCGTTTTGGTTGTATTTACCCTTCTTGAATCTGTCAGACTTGATATAAAACTTAGGGAGGAGATAAAGAAGGCATTGAAATTGTACATTAAGATGGAAGATATAGAGAGAGTCGTTGACGAAATTGCAAGGTGGCATGAGAAAAGTAGGATAGGTGCACACATATACTTCGTTTTAGGATCTTTAACTGTCGTTTGGTTTTTTCCAGACCACTGTGCCGGAATTGTTACAGTTGCGGTTTTAAGTGACGCTCTGGCATCTCTCTTAGGAAGATTTGGAAGGGTTAAGATAAAAGGAAAGACCCTTGAAGGATTTTTGGCATATCTACTATCGGGATATGCAATTTTAATGTTCTTCAACGTCCCATACGCATTTCTAATCGCACTTGTAGGAGCTTTGACAGAACTTTTCAGCATACCACCTGACGACAACTTTTCATGTCAAGTTACGATGGGTCTAACAACATACCTCTTATCGATAGCGTTTTAATCAAATGACATTCTGCTAGGGAAATGGAAGAACTACATTGGGCTGATGCTATTGCAGAAGAGCTCATTAATATAAGAAAGGATCATAAGATCGCTACTGGAATAACCCCTTCCGGTCCAATCCACATAGGAAACTTGAGGGAGATGCTCACTGCCGATGCAATAAGAAGAGCTGTAGTTGATCGGAGTGGGAAGGCCGAAATAATCTACGTTGCAGATACATTTGACCCTCTGAGAAAGAGATACCCATTCCTGCCAAAGGAGTATGAGAATTACGTTGGAATGCCCTTGAGTATGATTCCAGATCCTGAAGGTTGTCATGAGAGCTATGCTGAGCATTTCCTACAACCTTTCTTGGAATCACTTGAGATTCTTGAGATTCCAGTTATCGTAAAGAAGGCTCATGAGATGTATGCAAATGGAGAGTATGAGGAGGTAACAAGAATAGCGCTGGAGAATAGGGATAGAATTGCAAGGATAATAGAGGAGGTAACTGGAAGGCTGCTTGAGGACAATTGGAGTCCATTCATGCCTCTCTGCGAGAACTGCAAGAGACTGACTACTACAAAGGTAAAGGAGTTTGATGGAAAGAGGGTTTCGTATGTCTGTAGCTGTGGTTATGAGGGTGAAGTGGGTTTGAGGGAGGGAAAATTACTCTGGCGTGTTGACTGGCCAGCAAGGTGGAAGGTTTTGGGGATAACGTGCGAGCCTTTTGGTAAAGATCATGCTTCTGCTGGAGGTAGCTATGACACTGGTAAGAGAATCGCAAAAGAGGTTTTTGGAATAGATCCACCGTATCCAGTTCCCTATGAGTGGATAAACCTAAAGGGAGTTGGAGCGATGAGTTCATCTAAGGGGGTAGTTGTTCCAGTTAGAGAGTTTATAGAAATCATTCCACCAGAGATAGTAAGGTATATGATAATAAGAGTTAAACCCAAAAAGCATATTGACTTCGATCCTGCAAATCTCCTTGAGCTTGTAGATGAGTTTGAGGAGAATTTGAGATTGAATGATAGATCTGTTCAACTCTCAATGATCTCCAACGTTGTCTACAGCGATGTACCATTCAAACATCTAATAGTAGTTGGGCAAATTGCAAAGTGGGATGTTGAAAGGGCTCTTAAGATAATCGAAAGGACTGGGTATAATGTTGATGATGTCACGAGAAGGGACGTTGAGAGGAGATTGAAATATGCAAAGGCTTGGCTTGAGAAGTTTGCAAGTGAGAGGTTAAAATTTGAGATTGCTGAGAAGGTTGATAAAGCTGTATTCAGCGATGATGAGCTTAAATTCCTCAAGAGATTTGCTGAAGAGCTGAGCGAAGATATGAGTGCCGAAGATGTACATAACAAAGTCTACGAAGTTGCAAATGAGATAGGAATGAAGCCTGCAAAGGCATTCCAAGCTATATACAAAGCTATACTTGCAAAGACCTATGGACCTAGGGCAGGTTACTTCATAAGGACTTTAGGTGTGGGATGGTTCAAGAAGAGGGTTGCAGATATATTAAAGAATTCCAGCCTTTTGTAGGCTTTCGTAAGCATCGGCAGCACAGTTCGTTATAAGTGTCATAGCTTCTCCCAATTTTTCTATTGCAGAATCGACATCTATGAAGTCCATGTTTGAAATTATCTCATAAACCTGCTTAAACCTCTCATCACCAGTTGAGTTGTAAGCTATTCCAACTTCAACACTCAAAGCGGAGAAGAACTCAGAAACGACCTTAGTTCCACCTTCAAATTCCTTATCCTTAAGATTTTCTAAGCTCTTAACGAGTTTCATTCCAATTATAAGCTCAGACTTTAACTTTTCGGAATACTGATAGAGCTTTATACTCTCTCTCATTACCAGAAATTCGAAGTTAATTATATAACGGTTGTGCCATAAGCAAAACGTAAAATAATACGTGTGTAACTTTAGAATGGGATGATGAAAAATCTCTGTGCCTGATGTATGATGAAACTGGGCAGGTCTGACTCACATGAGTAAGTCGTACAGCCCAACCTTCTTCAAAATCTCACCAGACCTTGAATGGGGTGTCCTCAAGACGGTATCATTTGACTTCTCTATCTCTCTCGCCGAATCCGCTAGGATTCCGGCGATCCTCATCAACTCGTGAGCAGTAGCACAGAGCGTTATGAATTTTTCAGTATCTCTCTCAATGAAACAAGCTCTATGCGTAATCTTTGAAATGGTTTCAGCTATTATGTAGCTTGCCATAGCTTTAGCTCTTGCGTACGGATTGCTAAAGCCAGAAAACTCCAAGGCCTTTCCATAATCCACCACAACTCTCGGTAGATAGTCCTCCTTCAGAGCTCTATCTATCTCAAACTGTATCAGTCTAAAGACACCAGTCACTGCTAAAACTCTCAAGAGGTCAGAATTATAAAGTACCATTTCGGTCGGATCCAAAAACTCTCTCCTAGCTCCAATCATAGAATCGGCTTTAACGACAATGTAACCCCACTCAATACTTTCAAGCCAGTCCTTGCTCGCTTTATCAGTTATAACTATAACCCTTCCAGAAATCATGTTGGGTCTCAAAAACTTCTCGGCATTTGGACATGTAATTATCTTCAAATCAAACTCCCTTCTTTCAAGTTCATCAAGTACATCTATCCTTATCTTTGAGCCAGATGAAACCACAAAGGTCTCTAAATCTTCTCTTATGGCCAACTCATCCAAACAGTACTCTATGAGTACTGCAGATGCTATAGCCCCCAACTTTGCTATACCTACCCTCATACTAAACACCTTTAATCCTCCTTCCAATCTCCTTAATCGCTCTGACCTTATCTCTTCCAATTGGCGTCCCAACAACGAAAATATCCACTTTAAACTCTTCAATTCTTGAAACCACATCCCTAACGTTACCGTAGATGCAAAACTCATCTATGAGTTCATCCTCCAATTCAATCTCATCGAACCTACCCTTTGAAATCTTCTTCCTTATCTCCAAAACCTTATCGTATGGAATTCTCTTCTTCTCAATAAAACTTTTTGAGCTTCCTGCCAATATGAAACCTACAACAATCCTAGCAATCCTTTTAGCCCTATCAATGTCATCATCAACACAAACGGGCATACAAACTCCAACAATTTTGTTCGTCTTAATTTCTGGAAGTGTCGCATTTAAAATTATGCCATCTCCAATCTCTAAGGCAAGTTTTACCATCTTTTCGCCCTGGGCACCTATGAATATCGGAACCTTTCTGAGAAAAGACATCCTACCTTCGCATTCGAATATCTCCCCTCTGTAAGTCCTACCTTCCATCAGAGCCCTTATAAGTTCAACTGCCTCCCTCAAGGTTTTGAGGGGTTTTTCCCTCTTAATCCCCAAGCTTCCCAATGTCATCATATCTCCTGCAGATATTCCCAAAACGGCCCTACCATCACTAATTTCATCCAATGTCATTATCATTGAAGCGATTAATGCTGGATGGGTCGTGTACGGATTTGTAGCTCCAACACCTATCTTCGCTCTGTTAGTTTTCATAGCTATGGCTGTCAAGATTGGAACGGGGTTCCTGTTATTATAGTGTTCGGTAACCCAGATGTAATCGTATCCATAATCTTCAGCAAGCTTTGCAAGGTATTCTACTTCATAGAATGGCTTATCGGGCTTGAGTTCGACTCCAAGCTCCATAAAGGGCGGAGATTGAAAGATAATTTATAATTTTACATTTAGTGTGTCAGATCGAAGAATCCCATAGATGTCTCAATCTGAGTTAAACACACCGCAATGAAAAGACCTGCAACTTTGACAAAGATATGCCCATTTAGTAAAATTTAAAAGTCAATAAATAATAAAGGATGACGTGTCGATTGGCTTGGAAATCTTGTGTACATTGATAATTGTCTTTGGAGTTGCATCCCTAGCAAGTAAGGACAACTTTTACTCAGCACTTTACATGAGTTTGACTATGGTGTGTGTTGCTAGCCTTTATGCACTTTATGGCGTTCATTCAGCCTTTGCTCTTATAACACTTGTGTTTATAGGCGCTTTAGGTGCAATAACACTCGTGTTGGCTTACTCTTATAGAGAGGAGAGGTCTGTTGAGTGCAGATTGAGGTGGATTACCTTTGCATTGATCGTAGCTATCATCCTAGCGTTAGTAGCTCCGTTCACAACCCCAAACCACCTGAGCGACTATATTTCAGTCCTGCTCAACTTCGAACCTATTTATATGCTCATCAGCTTGACCGTACTCGTTATGGTAACCCTAATAGAGGTTTGGAGGTGTAGGTCTTGATAGTCATATCCTTAATGCTACTCATAATAGGGGCGTTGATGCTCGTTTCGAGTAGAGACCTTGTCAGACTACTCATATCGCTTGAATTTCTATTTGCCTCTCTATTTGTGTCAATACTCAACATGATGAACAGTCCAAAAGGCTATGAAACTCTCGTAGCTGTACTATTCACGAGTTGTTCAGAATTGATGATACTTGTAGCAGTAATAACGATATTCAGTAGAATTTTCAAGACGACGAGCTTGGAAGGTGGTAGAAGTGATTGAAACTATCCTACCGCTAATTTCTCTAATAACATCACCCCTGATGAGGAGGAGTGGTGCAGTGATAACATTCTTAGCCTATACAGCCTCAGCTATTCTGATAGCTCTAAACGTTTCAAAGAGTTGGTACTTCAAGCTTTTAGACTTTCCAAGACCTATTGGAGATTTCTACCTATTTTCAGATGGAATTTCAAACGTCTTCGGCTTAACGATAGCTTTCGTCTCAGGAATGGTCGCTCTCTATTCTTACCCGTACATGAAACACAGATTCGATGAGATAGGTTTTGATGAGGCCGAATTCAGAAGGTATTGGTTTTTGTACAACCTCTATACATATTCCATGTTTCTTCTTATTTACTCCGCAAATTTACTCCTTCTGTACGTTTTCCTTGAAATATCACTCATATCTTCTTTCCTCTTAATATACTACTACGGATACGGAAACAGGAGATGGGTTGCTATACTTTACCTTGTTTGGACACATTTAGCTGGTGTTTTAACCCTAATAGGTTTCATAGAGGTTGCACTGAGTAATCATACTCTTCTTCTACCCTACATAAAGACTGTTCCTATGGTAGCTTGGATTATCATATTTTTTGGTATGATTGTGAAGCTACCTGGTTTGGGCTTTCACATCTGGCTTCCATATGCACATGCTGAAGCTCCAACACCTGTTAGCGCCCTACTAAGTCCCTTAGCTGTTGGTCTTGCGGGATACATCCTGTTAAGGATTTACGAGATAGATCCAAGCTTTATAATCAAATACGGGCGAGCTGTATTTATATATGGATTTCTGACAAGTCTAATTGCAGGTTTACTCGTTTTTAAACAGAGAGATTTCAAAAGACTTCTGGCATACTCTACCATTTCCCAAATGGGATACATGTTAATGGCTATCTGCTTGGGAACGTATGGACTATTTGCACTTGTAATTCAGTATGTTTCCCATGCCCTCGGAAAGTCTATACTCTTCATGAGTGCTGGAGCACTCATAGTGTTGTATCATCTCAGAGATATAGAAAAGATGGGTGGTCTCCACGAGCAAGTTCCAGAAATTGCGAATGCTTCCCTTCTAGGTTTCATGAACCTAAGTGGAATAATTACAATCGGTATGATTGGGGAGTTCTTCATGTTAAGGGGTGTTACAGAATTTTACGGTTTCAGTAAGGAGGCTCTGATGGTCATAACAGCATTTGTTATATCTGGACTTTACAGCTTTTACACCATGATGAGAATTTACTACGGAAAGCCCAAAGATTATCCAAGAGCAAAAACGAGCATAATGATAACTTTTCCACTCTATGCAATCGGTTTGGTATCGATAATCATGCTTTTCACGTCAAATTATATAGTTGAGGCGCTCATGGGGGTGTTCGTATGATCTGGATTATACTACTATTATCACCGATAATATTCAGTATTCCAACAGCCATAGCTTGGTACCTCTTCAGAAAAAACTTGGCTTTTATTTCAGTAATCGGACTCTTCATCTCAACCCTTTTAGCAATCTATATCTATCAGCTTCCAGATTCAACTTACACTTACAACTGGATTCCTTCCCTAGACATCAGCTTCACGTTTATCGTTGACTATTTAAGCAGAAACATGGGAGTACTTACTACATTTATAGCACTTCTAATCGGTCTCTACAGCCTCGAATACATGAAGCATGATTACAGAATTGGCTGGTATTGGTTTTTCTTTAATACGTTTACTTCTTCAATGCTCCTCGTAGTCTACAGCGACAACCTACTGTCACTACTCATAGGGTGGGAGGGCTTAGGTTTGTCATCATGGGCACTCATAGGACACTGGTTTAGGGATGATGATGAATTGAGCTATGTAGGGGTAATGGGGAGAAAGGTTTGGAAGTTAAGAATGTTCTGGTCACCAAGCTTTGCGGGGTGGAGAGCTATATCAACAATAAGAATTGGAGACATACCGATGTTCTTTGCCATAGCTGTTATATTTGCCCTTACAAACAACTTGAACATTTCAACCTTAGACTGGTATCAAATTTTTAATATCTTGGGTGTTTCAGGTACAACTCTTCTCTTCTTAGCTTTTCTAATGGGTCCATTCACAAAATCTGCCCAATTACCATTCAGTGAATGGCTTATGACTGCAATGACTGGTCCAACGACTGTCAGCGCTTTGCTACACTCAGCTACGATGGTTGCCGCTGGCGCATACTTATTCATGCGTCTCAGCTGGTACGTTGAACCTTGGAACCATCATGAACTTGAAACAGTTTACACAATCGTACTACTCTTGGGATTGATCTCAGCCTTTTACGGCTCATTGGTTGGGTTAGCTTGTAGGGAAAGAAAGGTTCTGCTTGCCTCATCAACACTATCAAGCTTGGGTATCATGTTTGCTGTGACATCTCTAAGCTTCTGGTTTGGAAGGGTTGCAATAGTTTTGGCATTCCTTTATCTAGTAGTTCATGCTCTATCTAAGGCTACGCTTTTCCTAGTTGCTGGTCACTTAATTCATGCAACACATGATAGATTTCACTGCAAGGTTAGAAACATGATTCCAGCTCTAATTGTTACTCTAATTGCAACACTCTGCCTTTCTGGAATTCCCCCATTTACAGCCTACTGGATCAAGTCTGGAATGGAGAAACTTCTACATCATTTGGAAGAATTTTGTACATTACCTCTTATACTCTTCTTATTAACATCCATTGCCTACTCTGCATCCCTTGGAAAGTTCCTAAGCCTGAACTTTCTGAAAGGTGAGGAAAAGGAAATACTCCTTCATAGAGAGATTTTAATGCCATTCTCGTACATGCTGATGTGCCTAACCCTAATACCACTCATAGCATACGTCATTAGACTTGAGGGGCTTGATCTTTCGAGTTTAATTGTCGGAATTGTCTTGGCTCTCTCATACGTTGTGGGAGTCATTAAGCCGACTTGGGAATCTAAGATTGGCAAGGTTCTAAATGACAGACTATACCTCATGGCTCTGAACGACTTGATAGTTCCAGGATTTGGAAAGTTGCTCGTTGCAATTAGTTACTACCTAGACAAGGCTGTAGATCTATTTGCGCACTCCGTTATACCAGAGATGTTTGAAAACATTTCAAATGCCATAAGATCTGTTCAGAGAAGAAGAATAACAAGATACGTTGAGTTTGTCATAGCTTTGATATTCTTCATCTTGCTGTTGGCGGGGTGGTTTGAATGGAGATTCTAGCACTCATACTACTCTCAGTGGGAGCATTGGTACTGTTGAAGAACAGAGTTACTGGAATAATCATCTGTACGATTTCAGCTTTCTTAGTGTTGGAACACAACCCCTTCTTAGCTTTGATTACTGTCTTAGCGATACTAAATATGGCATCACTAACACTACTGAAATGGAAGAGTCATTTGACTTTACCAATTCTGATGTTGATAGCTACAATCCATGCATTTAAATCGAACGATTTAGCTGTTCTCATAGTTTGTTTCATAGCTTCAAGCGTTCCAACATACGTTTTGATATTACTTTCCGATGAACTGAAGCCGGATACAGGCATCAAGTATATAACGTTCATGGTGCTGGCAACTGTTCTATTCATCTTCGGCTTGATAAACATAGATAGTACTTTGGGTAAGGTAGCGTTCATAGTAGGCCTAGCCTTAGAGGTTGGTATAGCCCCATTCCACATCTGGGTTCCAGATGTATTCGAAGAGGGTGACAGTGTTTCTGTTGCGGTTATTGCAAGTTTAGCTAAGTTTGTTCCCTTCTTAATTGCATTCAGGTTTTTAAGTTTGGATAAAATAACTTTCTTATTGATATTTGCCTTTTCAGCAGTTTCAATGCTCGTGGGTAATGTAGGCGCTCTAACATCTAAGAAGCCTGAAAGGATTTTGGCATACTCAACCGTTGCAAACATGGGATACGTTACAACTACATTGGCCGTTCTGAATCCAATCGCATTTGCAGGAGCATTCATACAACTCCTTGCAAACTCAGTTTGTAAGGTTGGATTTTTCACAGCCTTAAAGGATGGTGCAAACAAGGTTCAATCATACATTTTGGCTTTCTCCATGATAGGTGTTCCACCCCTCCTAGGATTTTGGGGTAAGTTCTTCATACTACTATCTCTGATAAATTCAAACCTCCTAATCTTGGCAATCTTGCTTGTTGTAAATTCTGTTATATCCATTCCGTACTATATAAGGCTTGCAAACATGTATGAAAGGGGTGAGAGTTTGGTAGTTTCGGCAATCGTCACAACATGCGTTTTAATATCGCTTATATTTTATCCGACACCTATTTACGAGGGGGTGGTATGTTGGATGCGTTGATACTGATTGGGCTGATAGTGCTCGTTGGAGTTTTGATCGATGTTGTCATACTAATTCTAGCTAAGATACTCCCGCCAAATGTTGAGAGTGAAGTCAAGGAGATGAGGTATGAATCTGGAAACATACCGATTGAAAGACCAAAGTACGTCCTACCATTTCAGTACATTCCATTCCTAATTCTGTTCTTAGCTCTGGAGCCTATTGTGGTAATAATTTTACTGCTAACACCGTTTGATCACTTCCTCAAGTTTTTGGCTGTTACACTTACCCTAACTTTACCGCCACTTGTAGGAGGTGTCAAGCTTGCTAAGGAGGTGGGGCATTAAGTGGAGTCTATGGCCCGTTCATTTTGTTACAGCTTGCTGTGGCGTTGAGTTAGCTCACGCTTACGCATGTGGATACGATGCCGAAAGATTGGGCAGTTTAAACTACGGTATATGCAGACAGACAAACCTGATAATAGTTGAAGGGGCTATAACTAGAAAGATGGCAAGAGTTTTGAAGATAACGTGGGAGCAGATGCCAAATCCAAAGTTTGTAATAGTAATGGGTGCATGTGGAATTAAGGGTGGTATATTTTGGAACAGCTACAACATGGTCAGACCTTGGGAGGTTGTTCCAGTTGACGTGTTTGTTCCAGGTTGTCCTCCAACACCAGAGGCTTTGATAAGAGGTATAGTTTCCCTACAGAAGAAGATTGAAGGTAAGGAGGATTTTGACTCGTTTGAGAAGGTCGAGGTTGAGTTTGGTGAGAGGAAAGTAAGAAAATTACCACCACCGAAGGAGTTTTCAGTTGAAAATCCTGCCGTAGTACCGAACGTTGAAAGGTTTGTTGACGATTACGCAAAGACTCTTGAAAGCGTTTTAGATGTTAAAGTTTATACAGTTGGAAAAGATGTATATTACGCATTTGTGGATAATTTAAAGAAAGCTTCTGAGATTCTAAGACATTTAGGCTTCGACAACGTTAAGAACGTCAATGTAATAGACATTCCCCATGAAGACTCTTTCATAGTTGAGTACACACTTCACAACTACGACAATTACAAACTCGTTACCTTAGCTAAGAGAATTGACAGAAGAAATCCCAAAGTTGAAAGTCTATCGGATATTTTTCCATCCTCGGACTACTTAGAAAGGGAAATGCACGAATTTTTTGGAGTTGTGTTTGAGGGAAATTCATGGATGGGGAAAAAATTCTTACTCGATCCATCTGTCGAAAATCCACTGAGGAAGGATTTCAAGATTGAAGAAGGGAGTATAGAAGAGGAAAGAAAGTTTTTACAAGATTTCAATGGAAAACTTGAACTCACAAAGGTTGAATTTAACGATGATTATATCGTTGTGATTGGCCCGCAACATCCTGGAAGTGGACATATGAGACTAATAGTCAGACTTGAGGGAGATATCATAAAGGAGGTTATTCCAGATCCAGGTTATGTTCACAGAGGTGTTGAGAAGATAGCTGAAACCAGAATATACATAAAGAACCTGCCCCTCGTTGAAAGACCGAGTATAATGGACTTTGCAAATTACGACATATGTTACGTAAATGCCATTGAAAGTGCATTGGGGTTGGAGGTTTCGGAGAGGGCAAGATACATAAGAACTATTTTAGCTGAACTCTGCAGAATTGGTACACATCTCTACGATGCAGGGATATGGGCTGTCTTTTTGGGACACACAACTGGTTTCATGTGGGCTTTTGGCTTGAGAGAGTTTATATGTGAAGCCCTAACTTTAATGACAGGGGCAAGGGTTACAGGCTCATTTATAGTTCCAGGTGGCGTTAGGAGGAATATTGAGGATTCAAAGTTGAGGAAGGTTAGGGAGATAGTACTCTCCATGAAGAGGAGGCTTGAAAAGTTTGAAAAAATATTTGTTAAAAATCCAACAGTCTTTGCAAGACTTGAAGGTGTCGGTGTGCTTGAGAAAAAGGAGGCTAGGGAGATTGGTGTGGTTGGACCATTCTTAAGGGCTTCTGGCATAAGACATGACTGGAGACTAAGGGGTTACGAGGCTTACGAGTGTATCGAGTGGGATGTTGTAACTGCCTATGAAGGAGATGCTTATGCTAGATTACTTGTGAGAATTGAGGAGATAAATCAGAGTATTGGAATGATAGATCAGCTTGTGAGAGATTTGCCAAGTGGAAAGGTTGATGTAAACATGTGGAAGCTGTCAGATCTAATTCTGCCATTGGGTGAACATACGTTTTGTGTTGAAGGGGGAAGAGGCACAATTTACATGTCTATACTAAGTGATGGGGAGTCGAACGTGCCCTACAGATTTAGAATAGTAACCCCGTCATGGTATAACTTACGTGGGTTTGTTGAGGCTTGTAAAGGTGAAAGATTGGCGGATCTGCAAGCGATATACGGTAGCTTTGGATATTTCCCACCAGAAGCTGATAGGTGATGATCATGCTTAACATCCCAATAGCTCAAAGCTTAATCTATAAGATTGGAGAAATACCAGTCGTGGGAATACTTGTTCAAAGGGATGTTTTTGCTGTCTTGATTGCCCCAGGATTCCTGACACTTTTACTTTATCTATATTTTATAATATGGTTTGAGAGGAAGATCACCGCAAGGGTTCAGTGGAGGATAGGACCGAAAGAAGTTTCCCCAAAGTTAGGAGGTATTTTGCAGGTTTTGGCAGACATGCTAAGGTACCTCCATCAGGAGGTTATAGTTCATAAGGATGCGAAAAAGTGGTATTTCCTCCAACTCCCGATACTCTCCATAATTCCAGTTCTTTTATGTCTTACACTTATACCTGCCGGAGATGTGTACGCCTTTAGAAGTCAATTTGCCATTCCTTGCATCTTAGCCCTGATATCCTTACTACCCCTATTCGTTATAGCCATAGGATGGTCTGCAAACAACAGGTTCGCATACATCGGTTTGATCAGAGAGGCGTTCATGTATGTAGCTTACGAGATTCCACTTATACTTTCTGTGATTGCAATGCTCATTCTGTATCAAACTGGCGATATTCATGAGATCGTTAAGAGACAGAGTTTACCAGGAGTAATCTTAAACCCTCTAGCCTTTCTGTCTTTTCTGATTGCAACTGTTATGGCTAGTGGAAGAATACCTTTTGATATATCAGAAGCTGATCAGGAGATAGCCTTTGGACCCTATGTTGAATACAGCGGTATAATGTTCGGTTTTGTCATGGTAATAGCTTATGAGAAACTTTACCTGCTCTCACTTCTCATGGTAATCTTGTTCTTCTCTGGCTGGAAAGGTGTCTATCTGTACGCTTTAGGTGATCTTTCAGACGTAATTTGGCTCATGCTAAAGACTCTGATAGTAATGTGTGTGATAGTTATAACAAGAGCAATCTATGCAAGGTACAGAATAGATCAGGCCTTAAAAATTGGTTGGGGATTCATGATTACTATTTCAATAGCTTCAGTAGCCCTTTCTGGGGTGATAAGATGGTTGTCGTGAAGAGGGATGTTTCGAAGCTTAAAGGACATCTGAATGCCATAGGAGAAGCTCTAAAAGAGATAGTTAAGCCAAGTACTATGACTATTCACTATCCTAAGGAGATGAGGATCTATGAAGACATAAGGGGATATGTTCAGATTGATCTCTCAAAGTGTATTGGTTGTGCAAGATGTGCAAGGATTTGCCCATCAAATGCAATTGTGATGAAGAAGTTTGGAGGCAGGTACTACCCAACGATAGATTACGGTAAGTGTATATTCTGTCACTTCTGTGTAGACGTGTGTCCAACTGGTGTCATAGTCAATTCGAAGATTCACGATCTGTCATTCGACAATCCCAACATAGTTCTAAATCCAAACGAAAGGGTTAAGGAAAGAAAGATCAAAAGCGTCACGTACGAGTTTAAAGGGGATGTAAAGGTGAAAAGATGATGCAAGTAACTCTTAGCAAGGTTGTTGCATATCATTCCAATGCGGAAAACTGTGTTGGATGTAGGATGTGTGTTGACAGCTGTCCAAGTGGAGCTTTGTCATCGAGGTTTAATGGTAACCTTCTGACGATATCGCTCAATGCGGAGATATGCACTGGTTGTGGAGTATGTGTTGACGTATGCCCATTTAACGCCCTCGATTTAATAAGCAGAGATAAGTTAAAAGAGTTCAAGATTGAGGTTGACATACTCAGACCTGAGAAGACTGAAAAGAGGAAGTACTACATGATTGCGAGAAAGGTTGTTGATGTAAGCTACTGTACAGGTTGTGGAGCCTGCACCGTTTGCCCTCCAAAGGGTATAATATGGAAGGATGGAATAGTTGACTTTCCAGACTGGATTAAGAACTGCAGGGACTGTGCCATATGCATAAAGGTCTGTCAGAGATACAAGTCTATTCTCAAAGGTGGGTTGGGGGGAATTTTGGAGGTAAGAGGAGCCAGATCTAAGAGGTTTAAAGGGCAAGATGGTGCAATCGTTTCAGAATTCATAGCTTGTGCCTTGGAGATGGGTGTAATAGATACTGCTCTGATGGTCAGTAGAGATGAATACTGGAAACCAATCGTTGTTCACGTGAAACATCCAGACCAGCTGAAGAATGAAAGAATTGCAGGAACGAAATACAGCCTAGCCCCAGTTTTACCAGAACTGAATAGGATAATAAAGAAAGCTGGCAGACTTGCCATCGTTGGAACACCATGCATAATAACTGGATTGAGGCTGTTACAGAAGGAAATTCCGCTGTATAACAAAGTTGTTTTAGCTATCTCTCTCTTTTGCATGGAAAACTATAGATACTCAAGTTTGGTTGAATTCTTGAATGAGCATAATATAGATATTAAAAAAGTTAAGAGGTTTGATATAAGGAGGGGTAGATTCGTAGTGCATTTGGATAATGGAATCTTTGAATGTTCGGTTAAGGATCTTGAGGAGCACGTTTCAAGTGGATGCAATTACTGTAGGGATTTCACAGGTGTTGATTCGGATGTCAGTGTAGGGAGTGCTGGAACTCCTGACGGATACTCAACTATTCTGATAAGAAGCAAAATAGCTAAGGAGATCTACGATTACATGGTTGAGAATGAATACGTTGAGGAAATTGATGTAGATTTTGATGCCGTTGAGAAATTGTGCAAATTCAAAATTAGGAGAGCTAAGGTTAGGACACAGGAAGAAGTAGAAAAAGATAAAAACGAATTTATTGTCAGAGGCAAGCCATCATGAGGGTTCTAATAGTTTCAGAGGAGTTACCGAAGGATGTGAACTTTGGAGAGGAAAGGATAGTGCTAAGTGTCATTGACTCGAAGAAGTTTAAAGGGAGAGGAATAATCGAAAAGAGGAAGTCTATAAGGCTTAATGGGGATAATCATTTTGTAACGTTAGGAAACCCTGCAGAAGAGGTTGCAAAGTACTCCATCGCTTTAAATGTTGATTTTGTCGTTCTTCAAGATGTAAACTTGGGTTTAAAGGTTGCATTGAATACACCGAAACCCATACTGATATTGAAGGGTAAAGATCCCTTCAAGAGTGGGCTGATATGTTATACACCAGTTCTTTTTAATCCTATGATTAAGAAGAAAATCGAATCACTCCCATTTGAAGAGTTATACCTATTACACGTACTTGAACCCATCGTACCTCACAGAGCCAAGGTGAATAGCAAAGCTCAGGATGTTAAAAAATTTTTGAAGAATGTAGAGATGAAATTGGAGAAGGTTAAGGGTGTTCACATAAGGTTAGGTGATCCTTCGAACGAGATTTTGAAAACAGCTGAAGAGTTAAAGGTAACATGTGTAGTCTTAAGTACGGACATTAAAGGGAAAGGATTGGGAAAAACTACTGAAAAGGTTGCAAAGGAAAGCAAATCTTCCGTTTTAATTTGGAGAGATCTAATAAAGCGGAACGGTTTTATTCAAAACGTTTGAAGTAGCAAGGCATGGTTAGGGTCGTTGCAACTGGAACGTTTGATATAATACATCCAGGACATATAAGATTCTTAGAGGAAGCTAAAAAGCTTGGAGATGAGTTAATTGTAATTGTTGCAAGGGATAAAAACGTTAGACATAAACCTAAGCCGATAATACCTGAGGAACAGAGGGTTAGGGTGGTTTCAGCTTTGAAGCCTGTCGATAAGGCTATTTTAGGTGATGAACACGACATGTTCAAGCCGATAATGGAATTAAAGCCAGATATAATCGTTTTAGGATACGATCAACACTTTGATGAGAAAAAACTTGAAGAAGAACTTAGAAAAAGAGGATTGAACACAAAGGTCATTAGAATTAAGGCTAAGGAAGAGTGCGAATACTGCTCCTCAACGAAGATAATCAAGAGAATAGTAGATGTCGTCAAGAGTAGGTTGAAAGAATATGAGGAGTTTTTCAAGGCAAGAGGAATGATTTAATAAAGCTTATAATTTACATTTGCTAAAAGTTTCATGAAGATTAAACTTTTAGTGTTATTCTTCGTAATCGGTGCTCTCTCATACCTATTTGGTTTTGCAATTGAACATTACTTCGTGAGCTTTGAAGGATTTGAAGAGTTGATAATTCCAGCTATAGCACTTATATTAGCTACATCAATCGGTCTTGCAAGGGTAAAGTCAAAAAATCGATTTATTCACTCTCTTCGTTCGCAGGATTTCTAACAGATTTCTTCATAACCTTTACAGTATGTTACACAATCTTCGAATCAGACGCATATCTTTGTATAGAAAGGGTAGTTCATCCAAACAACTATTTCAACCTAACAGAGAAAGATTTAAAGATGTACCCTGAACTTAGAGAAGTTCTTGAAAAGAATGAGATATGCTGCAGACTACCCAAAGATAGAGCGTATGAAGTATACTTATCATTAATCAGCAGAGGAAAGTTCTTCGAATACAATGGGGGTTTTATGGTGTATATTTGATGGTTCCCTAAGGTTTATATGCTTCCTACAAAGACTAAGGAGGTGTTCGAAGCAAAAAAGCTACCTACGGTATTGACTGCTGAAGAACTCTTAGATAAAGCATTTGGTAGGGCATCAAAGGTAGGTGGTAGAACTCCAAGGGAAAGGGCGCTGAATAAGCTTGCAACAGTATCAAACATCCTGAGAGATTACTTCAACAAGATAATCAAAGCTCATCCAAGTTACGATAACCTTCCAGATTTTTACAGAGAGATGATAGATCTTATCGTTGGAGTGAGAAGGATAAAGAAGGCTCTAGCAGCTCTGAATTGGGCTAACGACATGACACAGAAGATAATAAACAAGGCCGTAAGAGAGATAAAGGGAGGTAAAAATCCTGTCCAAGTGTTAAAATCAGCCTATGGTAGAATCTCCTCAATAATTGAACAGATTGATGAAGAGCTTAGATTTCTGAACGAGCTTAAGAGGACACTGAAGGAGATTCCCTCTTTAACCGATGAGCCAACAGTCGTGGTTGCTGGGTATCCGAATGTAGGAAAATCGAGCTTCGTAGCGAGAGTATCAAGTGTTAAACCTGAGATAGCGAGCTATCCATTCACGACAAAGCAGATACACGTTGGTTACATAGATCTTGGCAGAACTCGGATTCAAATTATAGACACACCTGGTTTGTTGGACAGACCACTTGAAAAGAGAAATGAAATTGAAAAGAAGGCTATACTCTGTTTAAAGCACATTGCGAATTGTATTTTGTTCATAATTGATCCAACTATCGATTTGGAACCCCAAATGAAGCTTCTAGAAGATATAAAAGAAAACTTTGATATTCCAGTTATAGTTGCTTACAGTAAAGCAGATCTACATGATAAGAGGGATATACCAGCCTTCTCAAGCGTTACAGGTGAAGGGATAGATGAAATAATAAAGAGAATAAGAGAGGTTCTAAAGGTTTAAATATCTGTGTCAAACTTCGTGCATGAGTAAGGTAGTTTTATCTTATTCGGGTGGTTTAGACACAACGGTAGCGATATTCCTACTTAAGGAAAAATATGGCTTTGATGAAGTAATAACAGTCACAGTAGACATTGGTCAGCCCGAAGAAGACATAAGGGAGGCCGAGGAAAGGGGTAAGAAGTATGCAGATAAGCATTACACCGTAGATGCAAAGAAGGAGTTCGTTCAAGCTTTAATGCAGTTGATAAAGGCTAACGGAGAATACGAAGGCTACGTTTTGGGAACTGCTTTAGCCAGACCGATAATAGCCCAGAAGATTGTTGAAATTGCTGAAAAAGAAGGAGCAGATGCAATAGCTCACGGTTGTACTGGCAAGGGTAACGATCAGCTTAGATTTGAAAATGTCTTTTATCAATATGGTTTTAGAGTTATAGCTCCAATGAGAGAACTCAACTTGACGAGGGAATGGGAGATTGAATATGCAAAACAGCACGGGATTGATGTGCCAGCTACAAAGGAAAAACCCTACAGTATTGATGAGAATTTATGGAGTAGGAGTGTTGAAGGTGGCAAATTGGAAGACCCGACTTTTATTCCACCAGAGGATATCTGGGAGTGGTCGGCAAATCCCGTTAAAGCGCCAGATGAGCCTGAAATAGTAAAGATAGACTTTGAAAAGGGAGTTCCAGTTGCCTTAAACGATGAAGAGATGGATGGACTTGAGCTAATTAGAAAACTCAACGAAATAGGCGGTAAGCACGGAATAGGCAGGACAGACCTAATCGAAGACAGAGTTCTTGGATTGAAGTCGAGAGAGTGCTATGAGCATCCAGCTGCAACTATTCTAATTACAGCACACAGAGATTTGGAGAAACTTGTCTTAAGTAGGAGGGAGCTAAAGTTTAAGAGGTTTGTTGAGGAGGAGTGGGCTGAATTGGTTTACTACGGTCTGACGAATGACCCACTCTTTGATGCACTTAACGCGTTTATAGACAAGACCCAGGAAAGGGTTACGGGATGGGTTAAGGTCAAGCTCTTCAAAGGAAGTGTAATACCAGTTGCAAGGTATTCAGAATATGCACTTTACAGACCAGAGCTAACATCCTTCGACACCACAGCTATAGATCAACGCTATGCTGAAGGATATTCAAGATTTCACGGCTTACAGGGTAGGATATACAGAGAGTTGTTAAAGGAATCTTAAAGGTTAGCAGATCTCCAACTTATCTACATAATTTTTCAATTTTACACTGCACGTTATGTATAGTAGTTCATCCACAAGTTTCAGAATACTCCGATTTAATTCCTTCTTAAGTGTAGAAATTGCATTGGGATAATTTTTCAACCAAGTTTGAAGATACTCCATCCATCTGACGTATCCTTTACCGCTCATACTAACGTTGCACTTACCCTTCTTCTTTAAGGCGTTTAGAATATTATTGTCGAGTAGTGGGAAGAAATTTGGTGATAAGGTATGCAAAATTTTTATGGTCATTACAGGTTCGCTTTGACCGATGCCAATCTTTCTCAATTTCCTATGTAAAGAAATAAACAAGTTCTCAACATCTTCTTTTGGAATTTCGTGTTTATCCAGCCTCAAATCCTTTAAACTCTTAAATAAATTTTTAAATTTTTCATTATTCTTTAGCTTATTAAGAATGTCTCCCAAGTCTTTGAAGTATTTCTTCACATCAAATTTCTCACTTCGTTTTACGTATTCCTTAAAACGTTGTAAGTTCCAAGTAAAGAGATAAGGTGCCAATCTAACTCCGATATTTTCACATCTTCCCTTCTCCTCTTCCAACAATTCGATTAGTTTATCACGCTGTTACATTAACCTTTCAACGATTTTCTCTCATTTTTTATTATCCTTCTCTATATCGTCTTTAATATTTCGAAAGTTTTTAAAATCTTGTTTCTGTAAATGTTCTTCAAAATGTTCCTCCACTTGTTTAACGTCTATATCCGATATCTCAAAGCTACCTTTACCAAGCCAATCTTTTGCACATCCAATTGCCATCAAATACGGATAATCATCACCGATGAAAATCACGAAAAAGTAGTGACCCGCACGAACTAAATTCTTAAACTCCAATTCATCCGTGATTTTATTTTAGTTAAGGTTAAAATTTAAAAATTTTCCTCAAGCTATCAGTTCAAAGAGAAACTTCGGTATATCATCCTCACCAAGTATCGTCACACCTTTAGGATACCTTCTATGAGGTTTTCCCGCCTTAACCTCAACCTTGAGGTTTCCAGCCAAACAGTCTATTTCGTATCTGTCTCGGTAGTAATAGACTTCTCCAAACTTCCTGAACAGATGCTCTTGAACAATCCATTCGTATAGAAAGTCCTTTTTCACCTCTGACTTTGTCCAAATCGATGTAGCCTTTACCAAGAACGGGTCTCTTATTACGAACTTCTTCTCCTTTCTTGGATATACTCTCCCATCCAAGCCCATGTATTTAA
The DNA here is from genome assembly GCA_964522325.1 of uncultured archaeon. GTDB lineage: Archaea > Halobacteriota > Archaeoglobi > Archaeoglobales > Archaeoglobaceae > Archaeoglobus_B. The sequence goes on from CAZFVO010000008.1 coordinate 22,985, forward strand.
CTTCAAGAAGAAGGAATAATTCTCTCAAAATCTCAACGTATTCTCTGACAGTATTCGTTGAAACACCTATATCGTTCGCTATTGCATGGTAACTACAAGCACTTGGAGCTTTCAGCATGATCTCTCTAAGAACATCTCTCGCTATTTCCGTAGTTCTCTCTATTTTTTTTATATCCGCCTTTATGAGAGACACAAGTTCGTAAGCCTCCAACTTTCCATTTAAGGCACACAGAAATCCGCCAGTATCAATGAACCTCTCAAAGACCCTACATCCGATTTCGTTGAAGTATTCATCATAAAACAACCCGTAGTACTCTCTAAAGCTTAGAGGTAAAACCTCCACAACCCTTCCCTTTCCCATCCTCCCTCCAAAGGTTTCGAAATGTTGTGTCAGCATAATTGAAGCCGAACCAAGTAAAACAACGACATCCCTCTCAAATTTGTGCCTGTCAACCATGAACTTTATCGCTCTCCACCAGTCTTCGAGCAACGTTATCTCATCCAAAAATATGTACGATGTCTTTACACCCTTCTTTTCTCTCAACTCGAAGTAATCGTTCAGAACGTCAATCAAATCTCTGTAATCTTCAAGAACTTCACAGCTAAAGTAGAAAATCGCGTAGGGGTTTACGTTTTTTAGCAGGTCTCTTATCAAAAGCTTAATTCCAAGCGTTTTTCCCACCCTTCTAACACCCACAACGAAGTTCAAGCTGAACGGTTCTACGGATACTTTCCTTATCCACGTTGGAATCAACTTGTATTCAAGTTTCTCGAATTCTTCCAAGTCTTTATCTGTTTCACCTATCCACCATGGATTAAACTCAACAATCATTGTTCATTGCTATTGCAAAAGTATTTATAAATCTTGTTCAGTATTATTGAAAAATTCTACCTCCTTGCAATTCCGTAAGCGATTGCAGTCCCTTCAGCTATCAGATCGCTGCCTCTGTAAACTCTCAATAAGCAGAACTTTACCCTCCTTCCACCACCCTCAACTTTTGCTTCTGCTACAAGTTCGTCTCCTTCGAAAGCTGGCTTGATGAAGTTTATGTTGATGTTTATAGCTAATCTCGGTGAGTCATAGTTTACAGCTAAGCCAAAGGCAACGTCTGCCAAGGTAAATATAAATCCACCGTGTGCTGTGCCGTGAACGTTCAAAAACTCATTCTTGACTCTTGCCTTAACTCTCGCAAAGCCCTCTTTTACTTCCAAAACCTCGATTCCAAATAAATCATGAATCTTAACCATGCCACCACCTGAAGGGAATCAAATCGGTCATCTTGATCAAGCCCGGTTCATGTTCTACGACAGCTTCAGCCAAATTTACAAGCACCGCAACAGTTCCCAGATCACCTTTAACACCGCTACTTTTCCAGATAACACTGTTATCCCCCTCGATTTCTATCAACTCATACTCTTCCGCATTTGCGTAGGCGTGGAATTCTATTCTGATGTGCTTTTCACCTTTAACTTCACCGAAACCCTTGATCCCCTGCACGATACCATCTTTAACCACTGGTTCTTGTCTCTCTAACACCTCCTTTGGCTTAACACCCAAAGCCTCTGCTATCAGCAGTGCCGATTCGGCATAACCAACATGCCCGCTCAAATTGGCTTTTTTAAATTCCTCAACGCTCAAGCCAATGCCAACTTTTTTCTGGAACTGCGTTCGCCTTTTCAACGCATCGATACTCCTGATAGCCTTAACAGACTTTACATCAACACATACAGCCGACAGAACTATTGGCAGTGTATCGAGCAGAAATCCGGGATTTATACCGCTACCCAAGACCGTAACATTGTACTCCTTAGCCAATTCGTCGATTTTATTGGCAAGTTCGGGGTATCTGTACTCTGGATAGGTTAAAGTTTCGCAGGTGCTTATGACGTCAAATCCAGCCTTTATACACTCCTCTATTTGTGGAAAAACAGTATCGAGGTAAGAGCCAGTTGTCACAAAGACTAAATCACCTTCAAAATCTAACTTGTCCTTCACAACGGCATCGCTGTTAATTCCAAAATCTGAAAGCCTTTTTCCTACAAGTTCTGGATTTATATCAACCGCTCCAACTATCTCAAATCCCCTCTCGACACAGGCTTTGGCAAGCATTCTGCCGATTTGACCAAAACCGTAGATGACGACTTTCATAACATCACCTAAAATTCGAAGAGTTTTATCCTTAAACCTTTACCTTCTTTCACTGCTTTTTCGTAGACTACACCAGCTACTGCTATATCCTGAATAGCCAAACCCGTTGAGTCAAAGATTGTTATCTCTTTATCATCAGTTCTTCCAACCTTCAAGCCAGCGACAATTTCACCCAGACTTGCGTGTATTTGATCTGGCTTTAGAATGCCCTTTGAAGTTGCAACATTTATCTCTCCTCCATGCATAGCCTGTTTCAAGTCATCTACAACGATTTTAGCCTTCAACAATATCTTTTCATCGAGTTCTTGCTTTCCCGGAGCATCTGCTCCAATAGCATTTATGTGTGTACCCTCTTTGATCCACTCCTCTTTGACAACTGGTTTTCGTGACGGGGTCGTAGTCGTTAAAACATCGCAATTACACACGTCTTCAACCGGTCTGATTTCAGCATCTGTCCAATTTCTGCAGAACTCAACAAACTTTTCAGCATTTTTCTTGTTTACATCGTATGCTTTCACAAGCTCTATGTCAAAAACCTCTTTTAAGGCTAAAAACTGAGTATAAGCTTGCCTACCACATCCAACAAAGCCAAATACCTTGCTGTTCTTTCTTGCCAAGTATTTGCTTGCTACGGCACTTCCAGCTCCGGTTCTGAAGTTTGTTATATGTGTGGCATCCATTATCGCAAGAGGAAAGCCCGTTTCTGGATCATTTAAGATGAGAACTGCCATAACTGTAGGCAACCCTTTTTTCGGGTTTTCTGGATGTGAGTTGACCCATTTTATTCCAGCCTTGCCTTCTAAATATGCAGGCATAGCTCTTAAGTCACCTTTTTCAAAATTCAAATATATTTTCGGAGGCATTTGCGCTAAACCCTTACCATGAAGTTCTAAAGCCCTTTCAACAGCCTTTATGGTTTCTTCCATTGTCAAAAGCTCTTTAACATCATCGTACGTGAGTATTACCGTTTCCATGATGCAAATAAACTCTTGTTTAAAAAGCCTTTTAATTAGTCTCTCTAACTAAAATCTATGAAGTATGCATACAGACTTCTGCATCCGAGACCTGCATTGGTTGTAGTTGCAAGGGATGAAAAAGTAAATGCAATGACCTTAGCTTGGCACATGCCTGTAGAAGAAAGAAAGGTGGCTATAGCTGTTGATAGAGAAAACTACACGTACGAGCTAATAGTAAAGTCGAAGGAGTTTACTTTGAATGTTTTACCAATGGAGATGCTTGATGTCGTTTGGAAGGCTGGGACGATCAGCGGTAGAGATACTGATAAGATGAAGGAGTTAGAAGTTGAGCTTGAAGATGGTATCAATATTGAAACTCCACACATAAAGGGTTGCTTAGGTTATTTGGAGTGTAGGGTCGTTAATGAGATAAAGCTTGAGGAACACTCAATCTTCATAGCAGATATTGTTCACGCATGGGCTGATAAGAAGTACTTTAAGGATGTTTGGCTTGAGAACGCCAAGATACCTATGCATGTTGGAAAGAGGTTCTTCACAACATCATCGAAGTATGTTACACCTTAGGTATCACCACCCTCCAGCCGTTAACTTCGGCAATCTCTAAATCAACATTAAATGCAAACCTTAAAACGTTTGCATCCATTTCATCTGGTGTACAAGCCTTCAAAATCTTTCCTTCCTTCATTACAGCTATTCTATCACAGAAGTTCAATGCTAAATTGAGATCGTGAAACGTTGCAATCACAGTTAAACCTTTCCTTGCAAACTCTCTTAATATTTTAATTATTTCTATCTGATGTTTTAAATCCAAGTGAGAGGTAGGCTCATCCAATAAAAGGAGCTTTGGCTCCTGAGCTAAGGCCTTAGCTATTAGAACTCTCTGCTTTTCGCCACCACTCAAATTGCACACCAACTTACCTTTAGGACAGTTGAGGTAGCTTGTAACTCTTTCAACAACCTCCAAATCTCTCTTAGACTCAAAGAATCTGATGTGTGGTATCCTACCCAAAGCTACAAACTCTTCAGTTTTAAATCGTACACTTAGCTCAAACTCTTGCGGAACAACACCAACAATTTTTGCAAGTTCTCTCAAACTTATCTCATCAAGCTCTCTACCATCCAAATATATTAACCCATCCTTTGGATAGTACTTGGCTATGGCCCTAAGCAGAGAAGTTTTACCAGAGCCGTTTTGACCAACTATACCAAAAAATTCACCCTTTCTGATAGTTAAATTTACACCTTTAAGAATTAGATCACCGTTTAAACTAAGCTTTACACCTTTTAAAACAACCTGAACCATGATGCAGATTAGCGAAAAAGGTAAATCTTTTTGCTCACACTAGTGACATGCAACTCAAGCTTACTGATTTTATAAAAGATGTTGATAAAACTGAAAAAGATAGTTGCTCAATTTTACTTGAAGAACTTCACGAGTATCATGAGAAACTCTTAAATGAGCTTCAGAAAGCTTATGAAATTGCAAGAAAAGCTAGATCAAAATTTCTCGATCCTTATCCAGATGTAGAGATTCCAATTGCCAAAAACATGGCTGAAAGAGTTGAGAAGTTGATGGGAATAAAGGGGTTAGCTAAGAGGATTGTTGAACTTGAAGAACAAGGTTTAAGTAGGGAGGAGATCTGCTTTAAAGTCGCTGAGGAGATTGTGGAAGGAAAGTTTGGGAATTTCAGTAGAGAAGAGGCTTTGGACAAGGCTATAAGGGTTGCAGTTGCTATTCAAACTGAGGGTGTTGTAGCTGCGCCTATAGAGGGAATAGCAAAGGTTAAGATTGATAAAAATGATGATGGTACTGAATTTTTAAAGATTTACTATGCTGGGCCAATAAGAAGTGCTGGAGGAACAGCTCAAGTTGTTTCGGTCCTCGTAGGAGATTACGTTAGGCGTAAGATGGGCTTGGATAGGTATAAGCCCACTAAGGAGGAAGTGCTAAGGTACTGCGAGGAAATACCCCTTTACAAGAAGGTGGCAAACCTCCAATACTTGCCAAGCGACGCTGAAATTAAGCTCATAGTGGAGAACTGTCCAGTTTGCATAGATGGGGAGCCTACTGAGGATGTTGAAGTTTCGGGTTACAGAGATTTACCCAGAGTTGAGACTAATAGGGTTAGGGGTGGAATGTGTCTAGTTATAGCTGAAGGTATAGCGTTAAAAGCTCCAAAACTCAAAAAGATGGTAGATAAATTGGGTATGGACGGATGGGATTGGCTTGACAAACTGATAAACAAGGAGTTTGAGGAAACTAAAGAAGAAGTTGTTAAGTTCACAGATGCAAACTATCAGCCAAAAACTGAAGAAGAAGAGGAAGAAAGCTTTGAGAAAGAGGAGAAGGAAGAAAAGGATATAAAACCGATCGACAAGTATCTTTCGGATATCGTAGCTGGAAGGCCTGTCTTCAGTCATCCCTCAAGAAAGGGTGGATTTAGGCTAAGGTATGGAAGGGCGAGAAATTCGGGATTTGCTACTGTAGGACTGAACCCAGCTACTATGGTAATCTTAGATGGTTTCATAGCGATAGGGACTCAACTTAAGGTTGAAAGGCCAGGAAAAGCTGGCAGTGTTGTACCAGTTACAACGATAGAAGGCCCTACGGTAAAACTGAAGAATGGGGATGTCGTTAAGGTAAACGACTACAAAACTGCTTTGGCTATTAAGGATGAAGTTGAGGAAATAATAGATTTGGGTGAAATTTTGGTAAACTACGGTGATTTCTTAGAAAATAACCATCCCCTCATGCCAGCAAGTTTCTGCTACGAATGGTGGATTCAGGAAGTAAGAAAGAAAGGTTTAAACGGAGATTTTAGGAGGATAAGTGAAGAAGAGGCATTGAACCTCTGCGACGAGTTTAACGTTCCCCTACATCCCGATTACACATACCTATGGCACGACATAAGTCCAGAGGATTATTTCTATCTCCGAGATTTTGTTTCCAAAGGTAAGATAGACGGGAAGATGCTCGTATTGGATTACGATGAGAGGGCTAAGAGGATTTTAGAAGATTTATTGGTCGAGCATAAGGTAAGGGATGGAAAGATCGTATTAGATAAATGGAAAATCCTTGTAAGATGTTTAGGTTTAACGTTCGATTTGAGGAAGGTTGACATAAAGGCTGAAGGAGATACGCTCACCATAGTTAGGAAGTTATCGGGACTGGACGTCAGAGCTAAGGCACTCACGAGGATTGGGGCGAGGATGGGAAGGCCAGAAAAATCTAAGGAGAGAAGGATGAGTCCTCCACCACACATCCTTTTCCCTTTGGGATTGGCTGGAGGTAAGCAGAGGAACATAAAGGAAGCCATAGATTACACTTCAAACTATAACTCGGCTAAGGGGGAGATAGAAGTAGAGATTGCCTTAAGAAGATGTAAGGAGTGTGGAAAAGAGGTATCCTGGCTGAGATGCGATTGCGGAGGTGTTACAGAACAATTATTTTACTGTCCAAGGTGTAAAAAGAAAAGTAGGAGTGAGATTTGCCCGAATTGTAAAGGTGAAACCAAGCCGTACTTGAAGAGGAAGATTAACATTCGAGATGCTTACGAAAAGGCTTTGAAGAACTTGGGAGAACGGGACAGTCTTGAGGTTATCAAAGGAGTTATAGGAATGACTTCAAAGTGGAAGATTCCAGAAAGGCTTGAAAAAGGTATATTGAGATCTAAGCATGGAGTTTTCGTCTTCAAGGATGGAACAATTCGCTATGATATGACAGATCTACCTCTCACTCACTTTAAACCTAAAGAGATAGGTATCAGCGTAGAGAAGCTTAGAGAATTGGGGTATAAGCACGACTACTTAGGTAACGAGCTTAGAAGTGATGATCAAATAGTTGAGCTTAAACCGCAAGATGTGATCATTTCGAAGAGCTGTGCTGAGTATCTGGTGAAGGTTGCAAAGTTCATAGACGACCTTCTCGTAAAATTCTACGGTTTAGAGCCTTACTACAATGTTGAGAGGCCTGAAGACCTGATAGGTCATTTAGTGATAGGTTTAGCTCCTCATACGTCAGCTGGCGTTTTGGGTAGGATAATAGGTTTTGTGGATGTAAACGCCTGCTACGCGCATCCCTACTTCCATGCGGCGAAGAGGAGAAACTGCTTCAGCGAAGACACTGAAGTTCTCGCAGAAATAAATGGAGAGGTTAAAAGGATTAAGGTAAAAGAACTGTATGAACTATTTGACAACGAAAGGTTTGAGAAGGGAGTATGGATAAGAAATAAACCAAAGGCTGATGTGAAGGTTTACTCCTTCGATCCGAAATCCAAGAAGGTGGTTCTAGCAGAAGTAATAGATGTGATCAAAGCTGAGGCTCCAGAACATCTTATAGAGATAGAGCTTGAAGGTGGAAGAAAGTTTAAAGTTACGCCAGATCACTTTGTAATGGTTTTTGAGGGGGATTTCGTAAAGAAGAGAGCTTTTGAGGTTAAAGAAGGAGACCTAATGGTTCTACCGCTTGTGAAGTTTGAGGAGAAAGATTTTGATGAGATCGATCTACTCAAGGAGTTTGCCAAACGCAGAGAATTTCATGATATCATCGTCATTAGAGGTGTGAAGAAATTCCTAACTACAATCTTAGATGATGATGAAAAGAGAAGATACTACGATAGATTAAGGTATGATTCGATAACGCTTAAAGAGCTAATGGAAATATTAAGCACAAAGTCAATGAGCTTAAACGATATTCCAAGAAATGTTTATTTGGCTGTGAAGAGTGATAAGGTTACAGTAAAAAGGTTTGTAAAGATTGAACCATTGCTGAAGCTCTTAGGTTATTACTTGTCTGAAGGTTATGCAAGATGTAACGGAAGTTGTTATCAAGTCGTTTTCTCTAGCTACGATAAGCTTGTGAAAGAGGATATAAGAAACTGCATTAAGGAAGCTTTCGGTAATCTTAACCTCTACGAGAGAGATCGGAAGATTACTATCTGCTCAAAGATAGTTTATCTGTTTTTCACAGATATACTGAAAGTGGGTAGCAATGCATATGATAAAAGGGTTCCAAGTTTCGTCTTTAAGTTACCTAAAGAGAAGGTTAAAATTTTACTCAGTGCTTACCTTACTGGCAACGGAACTGCAATTAAAACTAAACCAAGGATCAGTGTTTACAGTGTGAATAATGCTCTTCTTAGGGATGTAGAGCTACTACTCATGAAGTTTGGTATTAAAGGATATTTTACAATCGATAAAAATGCAAATAGAGGAAATAGCTTAGCTTTAAGATATTACATAAACAGGGGTTTAAAAGCTCCAATTTCGAAAGTTTATGCTTTTAACATAACTAGAGAATACTACGACAAATTCCTTACGGAAATTGGTTTCACCAATTCAAAGCAGAAGATTTATGAGTTACACAAAAACAAGACACGTCGAAGAGATATCAAAAAGACAGAGTTTGGATGGTTGCTGAGAGTTAGGAAGGTGAGATACATCAAAAACGACAAAGAGTTCGTTTACTGTTTAAACGTTAAAGATTACCACAATGTACTAATAAATGATTATATAGTTTCATTCCAATGTGACGGTGATGAGGATAGTGTTATGCTCCTCTTGGACGGATTGCTGAACTTCTCCCGCTACTTCTTACCAGATAAGAGAGGAGGGCAGATGGATGCACCACTAGTTTTGACTGCCATAGTCGATCCTAAGGAGGTAGATAAGGAAGTGCACAACATGGATATAGTTTCAGAATATCCTTTAGAGTTTTACGAAGCTACGATGAGGTTTGCAGATCCTAAAGAAGTTTCGATTGAAAGAGTTGAGGATAGATTGTCAACTGATCTCAGATTCTGCTGTCTCAAATTTACACACGATACAGACATAGGTTTAGGAGTTAAGGAGAGTGCGTATAAAGCTCTTAAGACAATGCAGGATAAGGTTAGGGCTCAAATGAGCTTGGCTGAGAGGATAAGAGCTGTGGATGAGCATGATGTTGCTGAGAGGATATTAACATGCCATTTCCTTCCAGACATCATCGGAAATCTAAGAGCTTTCTCAAGACAGGAGTTTAGATGTGTAAACTGCAACGCTAAGTATAGAAGACCTCCTCTCAGTGGTAAGTGTGTGAAGTGTGGAGGTAAGCTTACTCTGACAGTTCACAACAGCTCTATAACAAAGTATTTGGGAGTTTCAAAGGAGCTTTGTGAAATGTACAAAGTTTCTGACTATACCAAACAAAGGCTAAGGTTAGTAGAGCTTGAGATTAAATCTCTCTTTGAAAGTGACGTGAGAAAGCAAGTTACGTTGTTCTGAAGATTAATCGTAAATACTCTTTCCCACGACGAGATGTCCTTTTATATCATACCAATCATCGCTTGAAACCCAGATGAAGAAATAATAACTCATTATAGTCTAGCCACCTTGGAACCAGCCTAGCTATTTATCATAAAAGTGAAAGGAGTCTTGTATTGATATTGAATAAAACTACACTAAAAATTATTTAATCAATCAAAAACTGGAGATTAAGGTGTTAAAGCATGATAGTCATTAAAGTAGGTGGATCGGCTGTAACAGACAAGTCGTCGTTCAAAAAGCCCAAGCTTGAAGTTATAGATAAGATTGCAAAGGACATAGCAGATATAAGACCGGGAAGGTTGATCTTAGTTCATGGTGCTGGATCTTTTGGGCACCCCTTTGTTGTTAAGTACAGGCTTAAGGAGGTTGAAGATATCTACGGTGTCGTTCAGGCTCATCTATCCTGTAAGGAGCTAAATCGTATAATTTGTGAATTCCTGCTTAAGTACGGACTTAAACCTTATCCAATCCACCCCTTTCTAACATTTAGAATTGAGAATGGTAAGATAAATTTTGACAGATTTCTGATAGAGAATGCTTTGAAGAAGGGTTTTATCCCAGTTCTGCACGGCGATATGGTATATAACATGGATTTAAATCGCTTTGTAGTTCTATCGGGTGATGACATAACGCTTGAACTCGCAAGGATTTTCAAAGCTGAAAAGGTTGGGTTTGCAACTGATGTTGACGGTGTTTATGTAGACGGTGTTTTAGCTAAAGTCGTGACTTCGAAGGATTTGGAAAAGATTGGATTTTCAAAAGGTATTGATGTGACTGGAGGGATGAGAGGGAAAGTTGAAAAGATACTTAGGAGCAGTGTTAAAGCCAGAATATTCAACGTTTCAAAACTTAGGGATTTCCTCACGTGTAAAGATGTAGGCACACTGATTGCGGAAAAGTTATAAAATGAGGATAAAATTCGGTTGCGTGAAGACTTCGGAAAGAAAATTAGATCACATAGAAATTTGTTTGAATAAAGATGTTGAGTCTTCTTACAGTGGATTTGAAGACGTTATGCTTATACATAAGGCAATACCAGAAGTAGACTTTGACGAAATTGATACGAGTGTCAACTTCCTTGGAAAAAATCTCTCTGCACCGTTTCTAATAGCTTCTATAACTGGTGGACACCCTAAAGCTATAGAGATAAACAGGAACTTAGCTTTAGCAGTTGAAGAGCTTGGTTTGGGTATGGGAGTTGGGAGTCAGAGGGCGGGAATTGAGGGTGGCGATATTGAGAGTTTTCTTGTTGTGAGAGAGTATGCCCCAAAAGCTTTCATATACGCAAACATAGGATTGCCTCAGGTCATAAAGGATGTTGAGTATGCTGAAAAAGCGGTTGAGATGATAGACGCAGATGCTTTGGCTATACATCTAAACTATCTGCAAGAAGCTATACAGCCAGAGGGAGATAAGTTTTCAAAGAACGCTTATAAGGCCATTGAAGAGGCTTGCAGGAGTTTAAAGGTTCCAGTTATCGTTAAGGAAACTGGTGCTGGAATTTCAAGAGGTGTTGCTCTAAAGCTTAAGACAATCGGTGTTTCTGCTTTAGATGTGGGTGGAAAGGGAGGAACTAGTTTCAGTGCTGTGGAATCTTATAGATGTGAAAGTTACAAGGCAGAGATCGGTAAGGTCTTTTGGGACTGGGGAATACCCACAGCATACTCAATTGTAGAATGCTACGATGTTTTACCAGTAATTGCTACAGGTGGTGTTAGAAGTGGCCTGGATTTGGCTAAGGCGTTAGCCTTAGGTGCGGTTGTGGGCAGTTCAGCTCTACCGTTTTTGAAGAGGGCTGTTGAAGGTGTTGATAGTGTTAAGGAGCTTTTGAAATATTACATAGAGGGTTTGAAGGTGGCAATGTTTCTGACGGGTTGTAGGAAAATAGAAGATCTTAGAAGTGTGGAGATATTTATATATGGTAGGTTTAAAGATTGGCTTGAGGTGAGAGGATACGATGTTACAAGGCTCTGTTTCGGGAGATGATATGCTTAATGAGATAAAAAGAAGATCAGAGATTATAAACAAAGCGATTAATGATTTTGTTAAGGTCGGAAATCCTAAGGGGCTTTACGATGCTTCCCTACACCTTATAAAGGCTGGAGGAAAGAGGTTAAGACCCGTCCTAACTCTACTGTGTTGTGAAGCCATTGGAAGGGATTGGAGAAATATTTTGCCATCTGCTGTAGCAATTGAACTTATTCATAATTTCACACTCATCCACGACGATATAATGGATAGAGACGATTACAGAAGGGGTGTTCCAACAGTTCACAGACTGTTTGGAGAACCTACTGCCATTTTGGCAGGAGATACACTCTTTGCTAAGGCATTTGAAGTTTTAGCCAAGTGTAAAGTCTCTCCTGAGAATCTAGTCAAGGCCGTTGAGGTAACTGCAAATGTATGCGTAAAGATATGTGAGGGGCAGTACATGGACATGGAGTTTGAGAAGAGAGAAGATGTTTCTGTTGACGATTACTTGAAGATGGTTGAGAAAAAAACAGCAGTTTTAATAGCATGCTCTTGCTCATTACCAGCCATTCTTTACGGTGAAGAGAAGTATGTTAAACCTCTTTGGAATTTTGGGTTTAACTGTGGCATTGGTTTTCAGATTCACGATGACGTTTTGGATTTGATTGGAGGAGAGAAGATAGGGAAAGATTGGTGTAGTGATTTGGTTGAAGGGAAAAAGACTATCGTTTATCTCAAAGCTAAAGAGATGGGTGTTAAGATAGATATATTTGGAAAGGGTAGGGCAAGTGATAATGAAAAGAGAAGGGCTGTTGAGAAGTTAAAGGAATGTGGAGCGATAGACTTTGCATCCAAGATGGCCAAGGAATATGTTGAAAGGGGAAAGAAGTACTTGGATGCTTTACCAGATTCGAATGCTAAAGAAATTCTCCTATGTTTAGCAGACTATCTGGTTACGAGAGAATACTGATAATCAATCCCAAATTTTAGACATAATCCCATAATAAAGGACAAGGTTTAAATATTGTGAAATTTCAGCTGAAGCATGCGGAAGATTTTGCTGGATGAAAATGAAATGCCGAAGTATTGGTATAACATACTGCCAGATTTACCCGAACCTCTACCACCTCCGTTGCATCCAGTGACGAAGGAACCAGTAAAACCAGAGGATTTGAAACCGATATTTCCGAAAGCGTTGATTGAGCAGGAGATGAGTAGCGAGAGATGGATTAGAATACCTGAAGAAGTTAGAGATGTCTACGCTTTATGGAGACCCACTCCTTTAATTAGGGCTGTAAGGCTTGAGAAGGCTTTGAAGACTCCAGCCCGAATTTACTTCAAATACGAAGGAGTTAGTCCACCGGGCAGTCATAAACCTAATACCGCAGTAGCTCAAGCATATTATAATGCAAAGGAAGGAATCGAAAGGCTTACAACCGAAACTGGTGCGGGACAATGGGGATCTGCATTGTGCTTTGCAACAAAGCTATTCGACTTGAAATGCACTGTTTACATGGTTAAGGTCAGCTATTACCAAAAACCTTACAGAAGGATTTTGATGGAAACTTGGGGCGGAGAGGTAATTCCTTCCCCCTCGGATAGAACTGAGGTCGGCAAAAAGATATTGCAAAAAGACCCCGACAACCCCGGTAGCTTAGGTATAGCGATAAGTGAGGCTATAGAAGATGCCATAAAGCATGAGAACACGAAATACAGCTTGGGAAGTGTCCTAAACCACGTTCTAATACATCAGACGATTATAGGCTTAGAAGCTAAAAAACAGCTTGAATCTATCGGTGAAAAACCGGATGTAATAGTGGGTTGCGTTGGTGGAGGTAGCAATTTTGCAGGATTGTGCTATCCTTTTATCAAGGATGCTCAGAAGGATGGAATTAAGATAATAGCAGTAGAACCCAAGGCTTGTCCAACATTAACTGAGGGTGCCTACAAATACGATTACGGTGACACAGCCGGATTAACTCCTCTCTTAAAGATGTTCACATTGGGTCACGACTTCATACCACCGCCCATCCATGCAGGTGGTTTGAGGTATCATGGAGATGCTCCGACTCTTTGTCTCCTCGTAAAGCACGGAATAATCGAACCAAGGGCGGTTAGACAGATCCCAACGTTCGAAGCTGGTGTGATGTTTGCGAGGAGTGAAGGAATCGTCCCAGCACCAGAGACTAATCATGCAATAAGAGTTGTCATCGACGAGGCTATTAAGGCGAGAGAGGAGGGAGAGGAGAAGGTTATCCTGTTCAACTTCAGCGGTCACGGTTTGTTGGATTTGAAAGCTTATGACGACTTCTTGTATGGCAGATTGCAGGACACCTAACTTTAATTTTTTAAGGGTAACCTTTAAATTCACATTGATATTAGCAACAATCGGTGCCGCCGTAGCTTAGCTGGTAGAGCGTCGGCCTGTTAAGCCGATGGTCCCAGGTT
>CAZFVO010000009.1:0-34876 GCA_964522325.1 uncultured archaeon
AAAATCCCAAAGCCGATCTTAAGATCAAAAACGAAAGAACGTATAGAACAGGAACTGCTGGCAAGTAATCCGCACCGTAAACGAACCTTATCAACTGCTCACCCAAAGAAATCAAGCCGAAGACTATTGGAAAAGAGAGAATCGCGCTGTATTTGAAGGCTCTGTTAAAAGCGTTTCTCAAATCCCTACCTTCAAGCTGAACGAAAACTGGAAACATAACACTCGGAATAGAGACAAGTCCAGAAATAGCTCCGACTATGTTGTAAGATGCCCTGTAATATCCCACCTCTTCAGCTGGCAAAAACATACCTATCATCACGGAATCTACATAGACAAAAACCACCCAAGTAATCGATCCTATTGTAAGATAGCTTGTAAACCTTACAATCCTCCTCCAATCGATCGGCTTAGCCCTTCCAAAAACGAGATTACCGTATTTTTTCAACAGCAATATCAACAAAACTATCAAAGCAAGGAAGCTTGCAATTACAAAACCTAACAATGCTCCAACAACGGACAAACCTACAGATACGAATAAAATTATGAAAAACAATCTTGAAAATTCATAGACTGCTGATCTCACTAAATTGGCTTTAAAGTCGTTGAAGGCGTTAAAGATGGCATTTAGGAATCCAGAGAGGGAGAAAAACAATATAAAGAGCGAAGTCACTTTTAAGGGATTGGAGAGTAGAGGTTTGTGAAAAACGTAGATTGATAACACATCGGAAGATGCAAAGAGTATAATTGAGACTATTAACACCAACAAAACCTTCAACTTGCTCAAACCCCTTATATAACCTCTGACGAACTCGTAATCCTTCAAACCATGAGCGTGAGCAACGTATCTTACGAGTGTCGCATTTATACCTAAATCCGTGAATGTAAGTAACAGAAAGGCTATCGATAAAGCCAAAGAGTATATACCGAACAATTCGGGCTTTAAAGCTCTCGCTACGTATATCGTTACAACAACACCAACTGCGTTTGCAATCAATACGGATGAACTGTTGTATACAACGTTTCTAAACACCCTTTTAGCGAGCACACGAACCGATTGAAAGTTTGATTATTAAGTTTAATCTTGGAGTCAACGAAAGTGTTAAATTGACTACTTCTCTCGCAAGAGTTATGGCGAGAACAAAGAAGGTCAAGATGGCTGGAAGATTTGGACCAAGATACGGCTTAAGAGTCAGAAGGATGATCATCAAAATCGAGGAACTGCAGAGACAGAAGTACGTCTGCAAGAGATGCGGTAAGAAGGCTGTTAAGAGGGTTGGATCGGGAATATGGGAGTGCAAAGCCTGTGGCTACAAATTTGCTGGAGGCTGTTACGTTCCTTCGACAACCATAGCACAATCCTTCGAAAAGTCTCTTGAGGGGTGATTGTCGTGTACATCTGCCTCGTGTGTGGAGAAGAGGTGGATGTGGACTTGGTCAGAAACATCATCCAGTGCCCAAGATGCGGGAACAGAATTCTGATGAAGCCCAGACCTCCAGCCTTAAGGAGGGTTGTTAAGGCTATCTGAGGGATTTCTATGGATAAGATAAAGCTTGGAATGGTCGTTTCGGAGTTCAACAGGGACATAACGTACATGATGGAAATTCTAGCTAAGGAGCATGCAGAATTCTTGGGGGCGGAGATAACGGAAGTAATCAGAGTTCCGGGGGCTTTCGACATACCCTTGGCAGTTAAAAAGATGCTCGAGAAGGGAAGGGTTGATGCCGTTGTTGCGATAGGCTGTGTTATTGAAGGGGAAACCGAGCACGATGAGGTCGTTGCCCAGCATGCCGCCCGTAAGATAATGGATCTGAGCTTGGAATACGGAAAGCCCGTAACGCTCGGAATCTCTGGACCTGGAATGGGAAGAATTGCCGCTCAGGAGAGGGTCGATTACGCCAAGAGAGCTGTCGAAGCGGCGGTTAAGCTTGTAAGGAGATTGAGGGAGTATGAGGAAAAGGCTTAGCCTTATAAAGCCTTCCGCAACTCTAAGAATTTCGGCCTTAGCCAAAGAACTCGCTAGACAGGGTAAGCCAGTTGTTAACATGAGTGCCGGAGAGCCCGACTTCAGAACTCCTCAGCACATAGTGGAATCCGCTATAAAGGCTTTAAATGAGGGTAAACACTTCTACACACCTACAAGGGGTATTCCAGAGCTTTTGGAGGCGATAGCCGAGAAGGTTAATAAGGAGAACAAAATCCCGGCAAAGCCTGAGAACGTCATAGTTACAGCTGGGGCTAAATACGCCATATTCTTAGCAATGCAAGCTTTGTTGGATGAGGGAGATGAGGTTATCCTACTTGATCCAGCTTGGGTAAGTTACGAGGCCAACGTGATAATGGCCAATGCAAAGCCAGTTTGGGTAAAACACGATGATAGTTTTGAGGATGCTCCGATTGAAGATTATATAACTTCCAAAACGAAGATGATCGTAATAAACACGCCCAACAACCCCACTGGAGTAGTCTATCCGAAGAGCTTTTTGAAGAAAGTTGCAGATCTAGCTCAAGATCATGACTTTTACGTTCTATCAGATGAAATCTACGAGAAGATAATATATGAAGGTAAACACATAAGCATAGCAAGCTTCGATGGAATGTTTGAGAGAACTGTGACTATAAATGGATTTTCCAAAACTTACGCTATGACGGGATGGCGATTGGGTTATGCCGTCGCAGGTGAAGAAATAATCAAGGATATGAACAAGATTCAGTCTCATTCCGTAAGTCATCCAACATCTTTTGTGCAGTACGCTGGTGTTACAGCTTTAAAAGGTGATCAAAGCTGTGTCGATGAGATGGTAAGTGCCTTCAAGAGGAGAAGAGACAAGATAATTTCAGGTTTGGATAAACTTGGGATCGAATACATCTACCCCAAAGGTGCGTTCTACATTTTCATGAAGGTTAGAGATGGAACAGAGTTTGCAGAGAGATTTTTGAAGGAAGAATACGTTGCCGTTACACCAGGAGAGGCTTTTGGAAGCTACAAGGATTACGTAAGGGTTAGCTATGCCACATCCGATCAAAACATCTCAGAGTTTCTCAAGAGACTTGGGAGATTTATGGAAAAGTTTTAAATTTCGAAGACTATCCTTTGCTACATGACCTCACTTCTCATATATAGGTGGTTTGAATGGGGGAAGTGTTAATTTCTGGTAGTCCAGGGACAGGGAAGACTATGCTCCTGCTAAAAATCATGAAGGAATTTGAAAATGTCATATGGGTCACGACAACTAGAAGTGCAAGAGCTTTGAGGAAGCTTTTGAAGAGCAATGACGTCTGGATCGTTGACACACACACTTGGGCTCACGTCAAGTTTCATCCGAGGGATATAGTCATAAGTAATCCCCTAAATCTAAACGAGGTAAATCTGGGCATCTCTCGAATCCTTGACAGCGTTCGGGGTAGAGTTATTGTAATATTGGATTCTCTTTCAGGTTTACTCCTCTATCACAACCTTCAGAGGGTTGTTCACTTCCTGAGGAGCGCTTTGGTTAAGCTTGAGGAAAAAAACGCTCCTGGAATATTTACACTTGTGAAGAACGCACACGATATTCAGACTGAAACTAGTCTGTACGCAATTTTTCCCTCTGTTATAGAACTTTTAAGGGAAGATGATTCCGAAACGAGGAGATATATAAGGGTTGTTAAGGCTTTGGAGTATTTAGAGCCAAGCTTTGCTGAAATAAGGATAGTTAAGGATGACATAGTGATTCCAGAACACATAATGGATTACATCATTAGAACTCTCAAGTCCTAATTATTCTGACAATCTCCTC
This sequence comes from uncultured archaeon, assembly GCA_964522325.1. Taxonomy (GTDB): domain Archaea; phylum Halobacteriota; class Archaeoglobi; order Archaeoglobales; family Archaeoglobaceae; genus Archaeoglobus_B. Next base: position 3,778 of record CAZFVO010000009.1, read on the forward strand.
TATTTCGCTTTCAATACCTGAAAATACGTATTCTACGCCAATCGCTGCGAGGAATATAGCCATAACTCTAGCAACTATGTCTGAACCGCTCTTACCCAACACCTTAATTATCAGTTCACTGTAAACGTGAGTTAGTCTAACTATGACGTACACCAAGGTTATAGCAATCAGGAGCAAAATCTTTGAAATTAAGTCCCAAGCTTCTGCACTCAGAACGATTGCTGCAGTAATTGCTCCCGGACCCGTGTAAAGTGGAAGAGCTATGGGGAATACCGCTAGAGAATCTATGTCTATGTGCTTTAATCCCCTCTTTGCGTACATTTCCTTCCTAGCTCCACCTAAAAGGATGTCAACTGCTATTGCAAAGAGTAAGATTCCACCAGCAACCTTCAAACTCTCTATGGAGATGTGAAAGAATTTCAAGAGGTAATCTCCACTTATCGCTATAAATAGGAGAAGAACACATGCTATGAGTGTAGATTTTTTAGAAACTGCATCCCTTTCCTTATCACTGAACCTTTCGGTTAGAGCTATGAAGAAGGGTATGTTTCCAGGAGGATCGACTATTACGAATATGGTCGTAAAAGCTGTAATGAGGTAACTCAGATAGTTCACAATCTCACTTAGACGTCAAATATATCAAACTTTTCAAAATACACTTAAGTCCAACATTCATCGAACTCTCATGGAATATGAGGATGTCGTTGAGACTGTTGTTGAACTTTTCAGAAAGGCTGAAACTGAACTTAGTGAGGATGTTCTAAGGGCTCTGAGGTACGCTTATGAAAATGAGGAGAGTGAGATTGCCAAGATGAATTTGAAAAACATACTTGAAAACGTTGAATACGCTAAAGCAAAAAGCATTCCAATCTGTCAGGATACTGGCTTACCTATAGTGTTCGTTGAAATTGGTAGGGAACTATGCCTAGACTTCGATTTGAAATCTGCTATAATTGAAGGGGTAAAGAGGGCTACGAAAGAAGTTCCCTTAAGACCTAACGCAGTTCATCCAATAACAAGGAAGAATCCAGGAGACAACGTCGGAGATTACATGCCATACATAAGCATAGACGTTGTTGAAGGAGATGAGTTGAAGATTGCAGTGATGCCGAAAGGTGCTGGCAGTGAAAACTGCTCAGCACTGAAGATGATGCTTCCGCACGATGTTGATAAGATAAAGGGGTTTGTTGTTGAGGTTGTTAAGAATGCTATGGGAAAGCCCTGCCCACCGATATTCATAGGATTGGGTATAGGTTCAACATTCGATGGATGCGCAAAGTTGGCTAAGAAGGCTCTACTCAGAGATGTTACGAAGATGAATGACTTCGAGCTTGAGATACTTGAAGCCGTTAACGATTTGGGCATAGGTGCAATGGGAATGGGTGGAAAGTTTACAGCATTGGCTGTTCTAAGTGAAATAGGCTACTGTCATACAGCATCCTTACCCGTTGCTGTAAACATTCAATGCTGGGCTAACAGAAGAGCTTTTGCAGTTTTGAGGTGATGTTATGGAGATAAGGACACCCGTTAGGAAGGAGGATTTGAAGAAGCTCAAGGTTGGAGACCTAGTTTACATAAGTGGTGAGATTATAACTGCAAGGGATTCAGCCCATTTAAGAATGTTGAAATATCTAAAAGAGGGTAGGGATTTACCTTTTGAGATAGATGGCTCAGTTATCTACCACTGCGGACCTCTTATGAAGAAGGTTGGTGATGAGTGGGTTGTAATTTCTGCTGGACCAACTACATCGGCGAGGATGAATGCTACAACGAAGGAACTGTTGAACTACGTTGATTGCATTGCTATCATAGGAAAGGGTGGAATGGATGTCGATTTCAGAGGAAAGGGGGTTTATTTAGCTTATACAGGTGGTTGTGGAGCTTTGGCGAGTAAAACGATAAAGAGGGTTAAGACTGTACACTGGATAGATTTGGGGATGCCTGAAGCTGTGTGGGTTTTCGAAGTTGAGAGGTTTCCATGCATAGTTGCAATAGATTTTGAAGGAAACAACATCTATGAGGAAGTTAAAAGGAAAGTTGAGGAGAATTATAGGCGTATTGTAAGAGGTAAGGTTTAATATTAAGGGACACTACTTAAATTAGCCCCAAGCGGGATGAGGGGGCTGAGTGGGCATTGGCCCTCAATGAAGCCACTTGCGAACTTGGGGCTACAGGCGGTGTCGAGACGTCCCCTTCGGAGAGAGTATATGCTTTCGATGATGTAGGGGCAACCCCGACACCGCACATCCCCGATGGGTCAGCGGTCTTGAGTGAGCGTTTGCTTACGATGAGAGACCGTGTTAGCGTTCGGGGAACAAAGTCTTTAAAATTAAAATAGTTAAATAAAAACCTCTAAAGCTACTCTAACCTGATCCTCGCTGAATAGTACGAGAGCTACTTCTTTCACATTTTCGGCAGACTTTGCAAATTCTCTAACAGCATCTAAAAATGTTTCAACAACTCTCTCAAGTGGACAACCATATATACCTGCACTAACAGCTGGAAATGCGATGGACTTAAGCTTAAGTTCCTCAGCCTTTTTCAGCGGAGCTATTAAAGCTTTGAATAGTTTCTCTCTAAGTTCATCGTTCCATCTACCATTACAGATTGGTCCTACCGTATGTATAACATACTTAATTCCGATTTTTTCGAGATTGAAAGCTGAAGTGACTACTACTTCACCATGCTCGATGTAACCTCTTCCGATCTGCTCCTTCATTGCTCTCTTGCTAATCTCCGTGTATTTTGCACCATCACCAACGCAAGCCTTTGCAATTGCTAGAGCAACGCCTCCACCATGCTCCAGGTATTTGTTTGCTGCATTCACAATTGCTTCGGCGGGATACTTCGTTATATCACCCTGTACAAGCTTAACGGTCAAACCGTTGATTATTAGCTCCTTCACTATCTTCATGAAGAAATGTTAAATCAAAAGTTTAAAATGGGATCGCTAGCCTATCTGACCTTCTCCCCGCCCTAAGTAGTAGTTCCGAGAGTGGGATATTCGGCAACCAGATAAAAATTTAAGTATTTTAAAATTAAATAAAAATCATCATTTAAGTGGATCTAATTGCCAACTTTCGGAATTACTGTGAAGGGCGAAGCTTCCTTAGCGACATTCTGTGAATGTCATTGAGAGGTTTCAAGTACTTGACGTAAATCTCTCTTAAGGCTAATATCAATGATCCTATATATGCTACTCCTGGTAGGATAAGAAAGGCATTTTTATTTGGAAATCCTAAATCGAGCACGACACTTGCAAATCCCAAGAGAATGCTTGCAAATGTGAAGGCCTTTGCTGAGTCCGTCATATCAATCAATTCGGCAAGTGTCGAAACATCTTTATAGTATCTCATCAGTAGTAATGCTAACCAGAGGCAAGAAGCTGTTATGATGACAGCACCAAATACGATTAAATTCTGAATTAGGGATGTGCGAACATGAACCATAAACAGGTTCAAAACTATTGCGTATACAATAGCTTCAAATCCTTCTCTCTTAAGTTTCAAGGGTAAAATTCTTAAAATCTCTACATTCATCAGGATTGCCCAGATCGGTAGGGGTGTGTAGAAGACAATTGCATGATAAAATAAATCGTAACCAAAGTATATCATTATACCACTCAAACCTTCTAAACTCAAAAGGATAAAACCAGCAACAAGAAAAGCTATCAATCTCCTATATCTCCATAAAAGTAGTCTATCTTCAGAGTAGAGAGATGAATGTGCTAAACATGCCACAATTATGAGCACTATCCCAACAATAGCTCTTATCATTGCATCAAATAAATACAAGGCATATATAAGTCTTGTCAATTGATCTTTAAAGAATAATTTTGAGCAAATAACATATTTTTAAAATTATAATAATTAAAATGTTATATAAATGGACCGGTGGGGATTTGAACCCCAGGCCTTCGCCATGCCAAGGCGACGCTCTACCAGGCTGAGCTACCGGCCCTCTGAGATAATGACACTCTTATAAGGATTATAAACGTTTCGCTCAGAGGACGAAGAAATCTTTAACATTCTCAAACACCTTACCCAAAACATTCCTAAGCTCCTCCAAGCTTTTGTAGGGTCTATTGGCAACGATCTTTCCTGCTAAGGTTTTACCGATGTAAGGTATCGATTCAAGTTGATACAGCTTTGCAGTATTTGGATTTAAAATTGGAACTGCCGTTATCGATCTTTGTCCATAATCAACTACCCTCACATCTAACATCGTGTTCCTCTCATACTCACCAATGATTCCAACAAGTAGTGGATAGGTAGCCAACTGTCTTGCGAAAGTGATCTTACCTTTCCTAAGCTCACATCTCAGATCAGTAAGTTTCCTTCCAACTGGTAACATTCTCTTAAGCATCTCCCTATCTATCTCCTTTCTAACCCTTTCCTTAAATACCTTAAAGTACTTTTTGTGCCTTATCACATTCTTATAACCAAACTTCTCCATCGGTGTCCCCTTGAAAACTTTAACCTGCCTGATATTTATTCTCCTAACCCAGAGATCCTCTTCCAAAAGCTCTCTTAGAAACTCGTAATTCTTCTCAAATGTACGCTTTGTTTCACCCTTAAGACCTATGACAAAGTTTATTCCAGGCAGAAAACATGGTAAACCATTGTAGCCTATACTTCTGTATTCGTTTATAAGTCTTATTGCAAATTTAACCTCTTCAGGTGTGGCACAGAGGGTGTTTTCCTTAATAACCCTTTCATCTGCGCTCTCAAGTCCCATCGCCCCTATATTTCCGGGAGTCTGATACATTATGATCGTCTTAATTATTTCCCTACTTTCGTCTGGATGCTCTGCTATAGTCTTGGGATTTACGTTATCAAGATGTAATGTCTTGATTCTTGGACATGAATTCCATATAGCCCTATGAAACTCTTTCATAAATTCTGGATTCGGTTTTGGAAAATCGTAGCCGAAATCTGCCATATATGTGAAGAAGTCAGTTTGATTACCCAATCTAAAGTATCTTACACCGTTGTCGTAGAGAGCCTTTATCTCAGCCAAAACACCTTTAGGATCCCTCATCTCAAGCTTGTGAAATCTTTCAATGCAGAATGAACATTTCCTCCAGTAACATCCCTTGTATGTCTCTATTTCGCAGATGATATAAGGGAAGTCAGGATGTTGACGGACGACTTCAGCTCCAAGAATTGCAAACCTATTGATGAAGTTCCTGTCTTTTACGACCTCAACATCCTCCTTAAACAACCTTGAAAGGAACTCAAGTAGTCTTCTTTCAAATGGGTGGTCTATTATAGTGTAAAACTCTTCCAAATAACCTCTATCTTTATCATTAATTTCAAGTGTTATTGGACCTGTAAGCACTTTTTCAACTTTCAAACTTGCTATTTCTTTTAAATCCCCTAAGGACAGGGGATTTCCTCCTAAATATTTTCCCGGAACAGCTATACCAGCTACAATTATGAGAAGATCGAATTTCTCGAGCTCAAACTCCCTACCTCTGATCTGATCGATCGTAAAGTATCTTGGTTGAATCTTAAAGTGTTTGAGCATACCATAGATGTACCTTGGATAGGGAGATATGTATGGTGGAACTCCTAAGCATGAAGGTTCGTCTACATAGCCATCGAGTATTGCGACTTTCACAACAAAACTTCAGTGGAAGGTTTAAAAGTGGAGTGTAATTTTCAACATGATCGAGAGGAGGATAAAGAGAGCTAGGGAGATAGTTGAAATGATAAGTTTCGATGAGATTAAAGATGATTTGAAAGAACTTGAAAAAGCCATAGAAAATACTTGGAACTACATGAGAAAGATTGGCGTTACCGAAATATGTAGAAGGTGTGCTGAAGAAACGGGAAGTTGTTGTAGGGATTGGGTTGAAGATGAGGTGGATGAAATCATGATAGCTATGAACATGCTTATGGGTGTTAAAATTCCCGAAAAGAGGTTTAAGGAAGGCTACTGCTACTTCCTCGGTGAGAATGGTTGCATACTTAAGGTCAGACCAACTTTATGTGTAAGCTACCTCTGTGAGGAGATAACGAAGAGAATAAGCCTTGAAGAGGAAAAGAAGCTTCAGGAGATTGCTGGGAAGGAGCTAGAACTTGGATTTATTATTAGGGAGAAAATTCTAAAGATGGTATCCGCCTATTTTTCGGAACGAAGTTCCTTAAAATCTTACCGTTTGCCTTCCCGCATCCAAGGAAAAACTTCCTCCACTTAACTATGACATATCCTTTTAAATTACATTCAATATCCTTACCACTCATCCAGAGTTTTGCCTTTTCATCGTCAACTTCAAATATATTTCTCTTAGCGAATCTCCCAACTAAGAAGCAACCCTCTATTGAAAGCCTAAAGCCATTCTTGTCGAGTGTACCGAAGTACATTCCATAATGATAAGTTGGTACTTCAATTGTACAAGGTTTAAAGGCATAAACTCTACTTTTTCCTCTCTCCTCAAATTCGAGGTTCAAGCTGAAGAATTTCTCTCTTGGAATACCAAATTGCTCCTCCAAAAAATTGGCAAGTTTCTCCTTTAGCGACGTCATACAAGTTCAGTCGCTTCAACCTCTACGCTTTCAACACCTTCAATGCTCTGAATTTTCTCTATCAGCTCATCCCCAACTCCCCCTTCATCTGGCATTACAGCCATCACGAGCAAAGCTTTAAGTCCAAAGGCTATTGGCTGAATCTTGTAATCCCTTATCTCCACCTTCTCCGGAGCAATTTCTTTGATTTTTTCGTAGATTTTTTCTAAGTCCACATCAACGTCCTCTGGCATAACTCTCAGTTTCATATACACTTTCCCCATACTATCACCTCACGGTCCTTCAAATCCGCAGTTCGGACATTTGTACGGATTTGCCAACTTCCTGCACCTCTTGCACCTATATATCATCTCACCGCAAACTGGGCAAGGGAAGGCTACATAAGTTGGACCCACCAAGTTTGAGTTACACGTCACGCATCGCATGCGATGAAGCACAAGTTGAGGATATTTAAAGTTTGGGTAGATGGGGCCGCCGGAATTTGAATCCGGGTCTCCGCCCCCCCAAGACGGAAGGATAACCAGGCTACCCCACGGCCCCTCAGAGGCGTCATCGCCTTTAAAAGCTTAATCCGTATCGTTTTTTAAAACTTTTCTCAAGGTTAAGATTATGAGGATAGTCTTATCTTTAGGAGGGTCTGTGCTTGGAATGGATGCTGACAGGATAAGGAGATTTGCAGATGAAATAGAGAGAATTGCAAAGGAGCATAAGGTGTTTGTAGTTGTTGGAGGTGGAAAGATTGCGAGGGAGTACATAAATGTTGCAAGACAGCTTGGAGCTGATAACACACTTTGCGATTACATCGGCATAGGTGTTACGAGGTTAAATGCTATGCTCCTAATTTCAGCACTGAAATCAGCACCTAAAAAAGTCCCAAAAGACTTCACTCAAGCGTATGAGCTTTCTAAATATTACGATGTTATTGTGATGGGTGGAACTTTTCCTGGACATACTACTGATGCAACCGCAGCACTGTTGGCAGAGTTTGTTGGAGCTGATCTATTCCTAAATGCAACATCTGTGAATGGTGTTTACTCTGACGATCCGAAGCTCAATCCAAACGCTAAGAGATTCAATAGGATCGGTATTGACGAGTTGATAGAGATTGTTGCAAAGCAAGAGGCAAAAGCTGGAGGTAGCTTTGTCCTCGATCTTTTGGCTTTGAAGATTATTCAGAGGAGTAAGATTAAAACGATCGTATTTTTAGGCGAGCCTGAAAATATAGAGAGAGTGATTAGGGGTGATTTTGCTGACATCGGAACACTTATAGAGCCTTAGCACTACCTTGATGAGATGAAGGATAGGAGGGATTACTACTACTGGCAAGCTAAGAAGTTAGGATACAGGAGTAGGGCGTCTTTCAAGCTCCTACAGATGAACAGAACATTCAAGCTCATTAAGGAAGGAGATTGGGTCCTGGATTTGGGTGCTTCACCAGGTGGTTGGAGTCAGGTTGCCGTTGAGTTAGGTGCAAGGGTTGTTGCCGTAGATATAAATCCTATGGAGCCTATAGAGGGTGTTTACTTCATAAGGGGTGATATAACCAAGGATGAAACACTTGAAGAGATAAAGTCAGTTAGAAGGCACTTTGACGTCGTTTTGAGTGATGCGTCACCAAAAATAAGTGGTAAGTGGACGATAGATCATCTATTATCCGTAGATTTAGCTAGGTCAGCATTTAGAATAGCTAAGGAGGTTTTGAGGAATGGAGGAAACTTTGTAGTTAAGGTGTTTCAGGGGGAGGAGATTCAAAGACTGTTCAACGAGTTTAAACCATTCTTTAGGTTTAGAAAGTTTCACTCCCCAAAAGCCTCAAGGAAGCATAGTGCAGAGGTGTACTTTGTGGGAAAGGGATTTAGATCTCGAAGGAACATCCAGCAAAGCAGGGCTTAGCGTTTGGCATCTTGAGTATCTCTCTTTTGTACACTGTACAGTGACATGGAATAACCAAATCGTACTTTTTAAGCATGTCTATCCTGCTAAAGCCATGAAATCCTCCCATAACTCCGAAAATCCTACCAAATCTCTCGGCATGCTGAAGTATGACATCAAGCCCAGGGTGTGAACAACCAGTTACGACGAGGAGACCTAAATTCGTATCAATAGCTAATGATTGCTCATCCACTAACCCTTTAAAGGCAATTGCTGTAAAACCCTTTTCAAATTCCAAAATTCTCTGAACCTCAATTAGCTCACACTTCAATGAAATCCAATCTTTAAGCCTTTTTGGAAACGATTTTAAAGCAATCACATGCGATGTATTATCTAAAACAGCCTTCAAACCACCGATATGATCGTAGTGTGCATGTGATAAAAAAACGTAATCGAAGTCGTTTACACCTATTAATGAGAGATTGTGAGATAAGATGCTTGGATCTGCTCCAGTGTCAAATAAAATCCTAATTTTAGATTCTATCAAACAAGAAAAACCCCAATCCGCTATAAAATCGCCTTTAGCTTCGTTGTCGTAAACAACTGTAAGCCTCATGAACGAACTTTGACGTAATTGTTATATATCTAATGCCAAAGGCTAAAGCATGGCAAGGTTTCCAGAGGCTGAAGCGAGGCTATTCAACGTAAAGATTTGCATGCGTTGTAATGCAAGGAATCCGATGAGGGCTACGAGATGTAGGAAGTGTGGCTACAAAGGATTAAGACCGAAGTCAAAGGAGAGGAAGGGTAAGAGGAAGTAACTATCTTCTCATAAGTTCGAAGTATAAATCTTCAAGCCTCTTTACCTCAACATCCAAGCTCACAACGTTTTCACTCCTTAGAATCTCAACTAGTTCATCAACATCATTGGTCCTTATAACTTTATCTTCCGTTCTGATGATGTACGTTTTCAAACCCTTAATCTCCTCAACATCCCCGTAATATACTATTTCACCAGACTTCATTATAGCAACCTTATCACAAAGATATTCGACGTAGTAGAGGTTATGCGCAGAGAAAAGAATAGCTTTACCCTTTAACCTCTTTAGAAAATCTGCCAAAGTTATGGATGTGGTTGGATCAAGGCCACTGAAAGGTTCATCGTAGATGAGGTAGTCCGGATCGTGAATTAGGGATCTAGCTATTGAAAGTTTTCTCCTCATACCCTTAGACATCTCTGCAATTGTTTTGTTCGGGATATTCAAACGTTTTAACCACTCTGAATCATAATCAACGTTGTATAAACTTGCAAAGAATCTTAGGTATTCTTCAGCAGTCATATCTTCGTAAAGTGAATCTGTCTCGGGAACGTAACCTATTCTCCTCTTAATTTCATCCTTCCTTAAAAAGAAGTTAACTCCATCGTATTCTACTAAACCAGATGTAGGACTTATTAAACCGACGAGAATTCTTATCGTCGTGCTCTTTCCAGCACCATTCTCCCCTATCAAACCTAAAATCTCCCCTCTCCTAACGACGAAGCTGATACCTTTCAAAGCTAAAAATTTTCCATAAACCTTTTTCAAGTTTTCAACTCTGAGCACAAACAAGGTTTTAAAAGTTGTATATATATCCTTTAACGATGCTAAGAATAGCGAAACTTGAACTTAGGAGGAGAAAATCGAAGGATGTAACGTTGATAGCCGTTATGTCTATAACGTTATCAGCTCTTATTGCAGTTCAAATCTTAAACAGTGGGGTGAGCTTGGACGATGGAATTTACACGATAAACATACCTATTGATTTCAAGCCCTTTAGAACTTCATCAAATCCAGATTTAATAGTTAAAGATGGCTATGTCATCTTAAGAGGAGATTTCAAGTCTTACTCAGCGTTTGACGAGTTCAGAAAGTACATAAGACAGGAGTACAATCGATGGGTATACGAGAACTATGGTGATAGAGCTTTTCCGGTACTGATAAGATTACATAAAATCCCGACTGAGATTCACATAGAAGGGCACTTAGAGAGAGTAAAAAAGGGGAAAGTTACAGAACTTCCACAAACAACACCAAAGCCAGTTGAAAGGGTTATTGAAAAGACACCTACTCTTACTGTACCAGGTGAGAAGAAGGTCGAGAGAAAGGTAATTAGTATTGAGAGCCCGAAAAAACAAGAATATCTACTTCCAGAAAACCTTCAACCACCCATACTCTTTAAAAAGTTCGCTTATGCATTCATGCTCACATTACCATTCTACTTCATAGCTCAGGTTTTCACATCCTCCTTTATGGAGGACAAGATTAAGAGAAGGTTCGATGTACTGTTGAGTGTAGTTTCTGAGAATCAAGTTCTCATAGGTAGAGTCTTACCCTACATGACAATTGGACTAGTTCTATCAACATCAATTGCATTTATCTTCGGGGGAAACATTCTAGTAATTCCCTTAACTCTATCAATTTTAATCCTAATGCTGTCAATCGATTCTTTCCTCGTGTTTCTCTCGAGGAGCTACAAAGAGCTTTCCTTTCTATCTATGGTCGTTACGCTTGTCGTGACCTCTTACCTCTTCATTCCAGCCGTCTTTAGCTTCATACCTATGAGCAACCTGTCTCCTGTGACGATTTTAGTGAAGTGTTTGAGTGGTGAGAAGATCGATTACAGTTACATTCTACTTTCAATCCTACATCTATCAATTATTTCTTTAGTTCTGTTTTACTTAACGATGAGATCCTTCGAATTCATGTACTCTCAAAGCCTAATCGGTAAGATGATCGAACTGTCGACAAAATTGACAGATAGATATTACAAGGTTTTTCTTTTCACATTCCTTTCAATTCCATTCGTCCTTCTCATAGAATTGTTTATGCTTTCAGTAACATTCCCTCTAAAGAATTACATCGTGATCCTAGTTGTGTTGGCTATTGTAGAAGAGTTCTTTAAGGGATTATTTATATATTCTGCAAGTCTGAACGGTTTAAGTCCTTACATCTCAGCCACGCTTTCAGCTCTTGGATTCTTCGCTGGTGAAAAGATCATACTACTCAGCTTCATTCCAACAAACGTTGCTGGAATGCTAGTGTTACCTCTCTTAGCTCACGTAACATCAGCATTCATCTTTGCCTTAACAATGAGATGCGGATTTGAGCTTGGTGTGTTGTCAGCATCCACATTCCACTCCATATACAACGGGTTGGTATTATGGATGCTGTTAAGATAGCTAAGAAAGATCTGAAATCACTAACAAAGGAGAAGACGATAGTTTTAGCAATAATGTTACTCATCTCTATCTCCTCACTCTCCCAAATCATCGCCTTCGGTTTGACCGTTCTTTACAGTCCAAGCGTTCACACTGAAATCAGAATAGGACTTGTTGGGTCTGGAATTGTATTTGAGAGAGTAGCAAATCCTATACACTTTAAGAATTTGGAGAAAGCTTTATTGAGCTTGAAAAAGGGAGAAATCGATGTAGTTGTTGTTTTAAAAGAGAACTCAAGTGGAATAAACTACATCGATGTATATATACCAAGGGAGGAGTTTAAGGCAGTAAAGATCATGCCATCTTTAAGGGATGTTATGATGAAGTATCAGGATGAGCTGAGGAAGTGCATGGGTATACCCGTTTTAAGTTTAAGAACTCTTGATAGCGAAGGAAGATACCTAAACATTCCAGAAGGTATATCAATACAGTTTAGGGTTATCTATACAGTTTTGATACCTCTACTTGCAATCTTAACAGCCATAATAGTTGGAGTGTACGTTATAGACATATTCTGCGAAGAGATTGAGAAAGACACTATAGAACTTCTCCTATGCTGTGTGAATGTGAGAGATATAGTTTTTGGTAAGATGCTAGCTGTATTCATAGTTTCTATAATCCTAACCGTTGTTTGGATAATCGGCCTGCTCTTGAACGGTGTTATGATAAATGTATCCTTAACTATCTTATCTTCATTTATATTCTACTTAATGGTTGTATCTCTCGCTTTACTGACCGTAAACTTTTCGATAAGGAGGGAAAAGTCACAACTCGTTTTCTCTCTGATAATCATACCTTTAATACTGTCATTTCTAGCTTTCAATCCTTCTCCTCTAAGCTTGATCGTAAAATCATCACTTTCAATCTTCGACAGCTCGGTCCTTATCTTTGCAATTGTAGATGTAATTTTATTTTCTTTAGCATTGAAGACTTCCAAAAACGTTTATAATGTATAGAGAGAATAGCAGTTTGATGAATCCGAAAAGGGCGTTAGCTCTAACAATTTTTCTGTTAGCTGACATTATATTATCAGTTATATCTATTGATCTGTACACTGAATACCTTTGGTTCGAGTCGTTAGGCTACGGACAAGTTTTTGTAAATATGTTGATGTACAAGTTTGGTTTATTTACCCTATCCTTTGCCATAATATTTACAGTTTTAACTGTAAACGCCATGACACTCAAAAAAGCCATAATGGACTTCTTAGGTGAAAAGATTAAGTACTTTCATGAATTTGACTTGATAATCTCTCTGATAGTCGCATACGGATTTTCAACTGAATGGATGAAGTTAGTTTACTTTGTGAATTCGAGTGATTTTAATCTTAGAGATCCTATATTTGGTTACGATATCTCTTTCTTTGTCTTTAAACTGCCCTTTGTGGAGCTTATCATTCAGGTTTTTGCACTTTCAATATTTTTATGTTTTATAAATTCTTTTATTTATTATATCTACCACTTTAGGTGGGTTAGAAGTTGGGAGGAGTTTAAAGAGGTCTTTCCAGAATTGGGCTATCTCCACATGTCTATACTCTTTGCAATCGTGTTCATTCTTATATCAATCTACCTGTATGTGACAAGGTTTAATCTCTTATTTTCACAGCACGGTGTTGTAAGTGGAGCTAGTTGGGTTGAAGTAAACATCCTCATGCCCTCAATGTTGATAATGTCTGCAATCTCAGTAGGATTTGCGGTTGTATGCTTAAAGTTCAGAAGCTTTGAAAGGATTGCAATTCTGTTTGGAATTTTCCTAATCATAATGGCTTTTGTATTAGGTGTTGTTCCATTTGCAGTTCAGAAACTGAAAGTCGAGCCAAACGAGCTTCAGATGGAGTGGAATTACATAAACTACAGCATCCATTACACCCGTTTTGCATTCGGATTGGACAGTGTTAAGAGATTTCCTTATGAAGTTAGATACGATCTGAGCTATGACAAGATAGAGAGGCATAGAGGAACAATCGAAAACGTAAGAATTTGGGATCACAGACCCCTCTTGGATGTCTACAGACAGTTACAGCAGATAAGGACCTATTACTTCATAAACGACATCGATGTTGACAGATATTACATCGATGGAAGGTACACACAGATTATGATATCAGCAAGGGAACTCTCCACAGATCTCTTACCATCCCGTGCAAAAACATGGGTCAACGAACACTTGGTTTACACCCACGGCTATGGAGTAATAGCTTCACCTGTAAACGTGATTTCAAAGGAAGGATTACCCGAATTCATAGTTAGGGACATACCACCAGAGGGTAAGATAGAGGTTAAGGAACCAAGGATATACTATGGCGAAATCACAAACGACTACATCGTCGTCAATACGAAACTTGAGGAGTTTGACTACCCATTAGGAGACAAGAACGTGTTTACGACTTACAATGGGACGGGCGGAGTTAGACTTGACAGTTTCAAGAGGTTTCTCTTTGCAATGAGATTTGGTGATATAAGCCTTATACTGAGTGAATACATAACGGATGGGAGCAGAATAATGTTCCATAGAAACATAATCGATAGAGTTAAAACAATAGCACCCTATCTGAAATACGATTCAGATCCTTACATAGCGGTAATAAATGGTAGACTCTACTGGATAATTGACGCATATACAACTCTTGAAAGGTTTCCTTATTCTGACGTTTATGATGACATAGCATACATAAGGAACCCCGTCAAAGTCTTCATCGACGCTTATAATGGAACTGTGGAATTCTATGTCGTTCAGGAGGATGCAGTCTTAAAAACTATTGAGAAAGCTTTTCCCATCTTCAAAAGGAACATGCCCATCGAGTTTAGAAAGCACATAAGGTATCCCATAAACCTCTTCGAAATTCAGGCTAAGGTTTACTCAATATATCACATGACGGAAATTGAGGTATTTTACAATAGAGAAGATGCGTGGGAAACACCAGAAGAGGTATTTGAGAACCATAGGATAGATATGGAACCGTACTATGTAATTCTAAATCTTGAAGACAAGCCCGAATTTGTCCTAATGCTTCCGTTTACCCCAAAGGGAAGGGAAAATATGATCGCTTGGATGTGTGCGAGATGTGATGAACACTACGGGGAGCTTATCGTCTACGAGTTTCCGAAGGGTGAACTTGTTTATGGACCCATGCAGATAGAGGCTAGGATAGATCAAAATCCTGAAATTTCCAAATTGTTTACGCTTTGGGGACAGGTTGGTTCGAGTGTAATAAGGGGCAATCTACTCGTAATACCCATAGAGGGTTCAATACTTTACGTTGAACCTATATACCTGAAAGCTGAGAAGTCTCACATCCCAGAGCTTAGAGGCGTCATAGTTGCCTACAACGATTATGTAGTTATGGGTTCAACCCTTGAATCGTCACTTCAATCCATACTTGGAGAAAAGAGGGTTGAAGAGAAACCTGAAAGTGTCAGAGACATCGTTGATAAGGCCATAGAGTACTACAACAGAGCCTTGGAGAGTGTTAGGCAGGGTAATTGGAGTGCATTTGGTGAGTACCTGAACAAATTGGGTGAAATCTTGCAAAAGTTAAACGAGACAGTAAAATGAGGGCTAAAGTAGTTATATTCGGATCTACCTTAATGGGGATAATAGGTGTAGCAATCCTTTCACCAGCATTTCCAGAAGTTCAAAAAGCCTTAAACATCAACGAATTTCAAGTTAGCCTTCTAATTACGGTTTTTACACTTCCTGGCATATTCTTTGCACCTCTCATGGGTTACTTTGCCGATGCTTTTGGAAGGAGAATTATTCTAACGACATCACTCTTCATCTTCGGCATATCTGGCTTTGCATGTGCATTTGCAGATTACAATACCATTTTACTTCTTAGGTTTATTCAGGGTGTTGGTGGGTCTGCTTTAACATCCTTAGCGGTGACACTCATAGGAGATCTGTTTGATGGTGCTGAAAGGGTTAAGATGTTGGGATACAACGCAAGTATACTTAGCATCGGTTTGGCATTCTATCCACTTTTGGGTGGTATCTTAGCCGAAATAGATTGGAGACTACCTTTTTTAACATTTCTAACAGCAGTACCGATTGGAATTCTTGCCATAGGAGTAGATTCAAGGAGAGGAAGGAAATTTTTCAAGCTTGAGCTGAATAGAGACATAATCGTAGCGTTCGCATTGGGATGTTTGGTTTTCGTGATAACCTATGGCGTCTTCTACCTATACATACCCATAACACTTGAGGAGAGGTTTAAAGCTGAACCATTTTTGAGAGGTTTCATTCAATCCTCAACACTTATCATAACAGCTTTAGTCGCTTCAAAGCTCAGCTACTTTGTCAATAGGTTTGGAACTTATAGAACAATTAGTTTGGGATTTTTAGGTTACGGATTTTCTTTAGCCCTCATACCTCTATCACCAAACCTATTTTCCTTTACAATCTCAACTATGATCTACGGTTTTGGTCATGGAACTGTATTACCAGCCCTTCAAAACCTCCTTGTTGAGAACACCACGGTTGAAAGCAGAGCTACCGTTGTAACAACGTACAACTCGATGATTCGAATTGGACAAACCATAGGTCCAATTTTTTCAGCATCAATTGGACCAAACAGATACATCTTTGCTTCAACCTTAGCTTTCACGTTATTTATACTTACGTTTCTGTTCTGGAAACCTAAATTAACCTATCAACCTCCTTGACAGGTCTACCAGCTTTCGTTTGAGGTGCCAAGTAGTCTAAGAACTTTCCAAACGGAATTCCATAGAGCTTGAACGTAACTCTTATGGGGGACAGAATTGCATCTTCATCTGCAAAGTTTACCTTTCCAATGTAAGCAATCTGCTTATTTAAAAATATCGTAGTTTCGTTGTTACTTCTACCCCTTATAAGCTCCGTCCTTGCTGTATCAAGTATCCTCTGCCTTCTGAGCAAATCTCTGAGCTTTCTAAGATCCCACGCTCTGGCTTTGAGTTTGTCCCCCTCTATCTGAATTTCAGCATCTGGGAAGATGTTTTTCACGGATTGAACAACCTTATCCACATCTTCAGTAGGATTTATCTTTGTTTCAATCTCTATTTCAACCTTCTTTGCCAACTGCTCAAGAACTCCCCTAACCTTCTCCCTAAAATCCTCCAAGCTTGAGGTGTTCTCTATTGTGAAGTCTGCAATCTCCAAAGCTTTAGATAAATTCCAAGAAAGTTCTCTCTTATCTCTCTCTTTCAACTCTTCCAAACTCTTGACATCATCACTTCTCTTCCTCTTCAAAGATCTCTGAAATCTAAGTTCAATTGGTGCTTCGACTGCGATCAGTACAAAGTCGTCGAAAGCCCTTTTAAACGTTTCAACCTCTGCAAGTCCTCTAATCCCATCAACAACAACTACTCCAACCTCTTTCCCCTTCTCCCTTATCAAGGGTACACACCTTTTGGCTATAGCATCCATCCCTTCCCTTTCCCTAAGCTCATTTGCAATCTTACCCAAGACTTCATCTGTGAGTGGTAAATTTCTTCTTTTAGCCTCCTCCCTAACCACATCCCCCATGCACACAACTGGAATACCCATCTCCTCTGCAACCTTAGAAGCTGTGGTCTTACCGCTTAGGGGTAAGCCTACAAAGGCAATCACTCTCATGGAATCTATTCAGATTGTTCGGATTTATCTACTTTCCCTAAATCTTTCAACCTGACCCAAACCTGAGCACCTCTCGGAAGTACAACCTTTAAAGGCTTCTCAAATTCAATCGGCTTGTCCAAAACCCAAGCAAAGAGCTTTGAATCTCTTGCATACCTTAAAAGCTCCTCATATCCTACTCTGTGCTTTTCTTCATGTTCAACAAGTTCCTCAACTGTGAAAGGTCCCAAAACGTCCACTATCTCAACCTGCCCTATCACTCTACCCTGTGAGATTATGTATATTTTCCCCCTAACATTTGTCCTCCTTTTCCTTATCTCCCAAACCTTCAAACCCTTAACTATGAGTGATGCGTAAGGTTCCTTTACTATCAACCCAAGCCTCATCCTATAAGATTCGTTTGAGGATTTATAAGACAAACCTAATTAAATCCCAACAGAACTTTAGGCTATGATATGCAAGGTTGTAGATAGAGAGATTCCCAAGTTCAAGCATAGATGGTTTGGAACTTTGACTGTTGAATGTGATGGAGAGGAAATCGTTCTTTACACAGCTGGAATCTCGAAGTGGATAAACATTGGGGAAAAGCTAGAACTGATTCCATGTGATAAGCCAAAAGAGATTAAGGGTACCAAGGTTTTACTCTTTGATGATTACGAACTTTACAAGTTTTATGAAGGTGAGAAAGTTAAGGTTTGGCCATACTGGGTTAAAGAGGTTGTAGTACCAAGATATAGCCCATTTGGAGATGTGATCTATAGTTATAAGATAAGGGCTAGGGAAGCTGTTTTTGAATCGGACTTTGAAGCTATAGCCGAGCTTGAACAGTTTCACTACGCATCTGAGAAGGAGAAGGTTGCTTTGTGGAGATGTGAGAGATGTGGAGAGTTAGTTGAGGCCAATACAAAGCCAAAATGTCCAAGGTGTAATGAAAACATGACCATCGCTGAGATAAAAGGATCTACACCAGCTTCCCGATTTTTAGTCCTTGAACTCCTCAATAGGGAGGAGTATGAACCAAAGCTCCTGGCTTACGTTCGTGTAGATCCTCCAATACCTCTAATGCACAGAAGACTACCAGATGGAAGGATAGAAAGGAACGTTAGAGAGAAGGTATTTCCAAAGGAGTGGTTTAGACCAGTTTACAGCCCAGAGCTCGTAATGAAGAAGATGTTTAGGGAGTTAAGGAGTAAGTTTAGCAAGAAAATTGCAAGGCATAAGCTTTGGGAAGTTGCAAGCTTAAAGGCCTTAGAGATCAGCAACACAGCCTGTTCAAGGATTGCAAGAGTTGTAGTTCATCCAGACTACAGGTCGGATGGAATTGGAATTACAGCAGTTAAGCTTGCAATTGAATGGATTGCTGAGAGGAGAATTCCTGAGATGAGAAAGAGGAAGCACCTTGTTGAAACAATAGCTCAGATGGCAAGGTTTAACCCCTTCTTTGAGAAGGTTGGATTTAAGTATGTTTGGGATACAGCTTCTGGCAGACCTGTTCTCTACTATCCCCTTTCGGATAAAGCTAAGGATTATCTTAATAGGTTCCTTGAAACGGATGAATATGCGAAGGTTCATAGAGGAAAGCTTTGTGTTTCAAGGTACGGTAAGGTCGAGGGGTTAAAAAAGCCAATTGTTTTTAAAAATGTATCGAAGGTATTCGAAAATAAGCTCGATTTAGAAGGCGTGAGCGAGGATATTAGGTTTTTACTTTCAGCCTTTGGAGTTAGATCGAGAGTAATTCAACGTCATGTCATAAGAAATGCCAATTTTGAGATTAAGCCCGGTGAGATCGTTGCCGTTGTTGGAGCGAGTGGAGCTGGAAAGACAACTCTACTTAGACTCATATACGGTGCAATCGCTGGTGGAGAAAGACCTACATCTGGAGAGATAATTGCCGAAAGGTGTAAAGTATCTGTTTTAATTCCAAACGAGATCGAGCCAGAGTTTGGAGATGAAAGTATAGTGGAGCACATTTATAACAAGTGCAGCGACATCTACTTGGCCGTTGAGATATTGAACAAAACTGGTCTTTCAGATGCTGTTCTTTACAGAGCTAAATTTAAAGAACTCTCAACTGGGCAGAGAGAAAGAGCTAAACTAGCATCACTATTAGCTGAAAAACCTAGCTTAATACTTATAGATGAGTTTGCATCTCATTTAGATATGCTTACAGCTATGAGAGTTGCTAAGAAATTTGGAGAGCTTGTAAGAAGTGCTGGGATTACAGCCGTTGTTGTTACTCACAGGAAAGAAGTGTTGAATGCATTGGGTGTAGATAAGATCATATATGTCGGTTATGGAATAACAAAGGTGGTTGAGAATGCTCGTTCTGTTCATATGTAGAGGTAATGCATCTCGTTCTCAAATGGCTGAAGCTATATTCAACCACTTAGCTAAGGGAAAAGCTAAGGCGATCAGTGCTGGAATAAGACCAGCGGAAAGAATTTCAAGCAAAGCTAAGGCGGTTTTGAGTGAGATTGGAATAGAATGGGATGGAAAGCCAAAAGCTTTGACAGAGGAGATGATTGAGAAAGCTGATCTGATAGTTGCGATGTGTAATGGAAACTTCCCAAGAGACAAGACTATTTTTTGGGATGTGAATGATCCAATGGGTAAAGATATAAACTTTTACAGGGCAGTTAGAGATGAGATATATTCAAGGGTTGAGAAACTACTGAATAAGATCTTGAAGGAGACAAGATAAATACTTTTTTATAGCTTACAATCAACTCCTACTGTCCATGAGAGTTGCCTATAAGTTGGCATACATAGGAACGAACTTTCATGGCTTTCAATATCAGCCCAATGTAAGAACTGTCGCTGGTGAACTTTTTAAAGCCTTCAGAAATCTTGGGATAGATATAAAGAAGGCAAAGTTCAGATGTGCTGGAAGGACAGATGCTGGTGTCCATGCCTTTGGGCAAGTTATAGCTTTAAACATAGAGAAGTTGATATTTCCAAGAGTTTTAAACGCCCATTTACCAGAAGATATAACAGTCTGGGCTTGGAGTGAGGTTGACGACGATTTCAACCCTAGGAGAGCAAAAAGGAGAACGTACATGTACGTTTTACCAGCTAAAGGTTATGACATTTCCGCAATGAGAAAAGCAAGTAAACTTCTCTTAGGTACACACGATTTCTCGAACTTTACAAAGAAGTTTGGTGAGAGGAGAAGGTGTGTGAGGACGATTTACGATATTGAGCTTAGGGTTGATGACGGTTTTGTCATACTTGAAATCGTTGGGAATGCTTTCACATGGAACATGGTTAGATGCATAGTTTCTGCTCTGAGTGAAGTTGGTAGTGGGCATAGAACTTTGGAATGGTTTAAAGATATGTTAGATCCTGAAAGGCATAGAGAAAGGATTGAACCCGCTCCAGCCTATGGTCTGATACTTAAAGATGTTGAGTATGAAGACGTTAACTTCGAAATAGACGAGTACGCTTGGAAGACATTAATGGGCAGAATAAAAAGCATAGTGGAGTTTCACGGAACTATATATAAGTTGTTCTCACAGTTTGGGCAGGATTAACTGTTAAAAATTTGGTTGCCAATCAATTGATATAGCTAACTATATCTATGAACAAACTTTCGACGCAAATAAAAAGAAATATTTATGCTTTGATCTGATCGGGATTGAATCCTTTCTTTATCAGAAGCTCCTTAACTTTCGCCACATGGTTGCCCTGCAACTCTATAACACCATTCTTAACCGTTCCACCACAAGCTAACTTTGTTTTTAAGAACTTGGCAAGCTCCTCTAAGTTTATCTGCGATCCATCTATGCCTTCTATCACAGTTACCTCCTTTCCGTATCTTCTTTTGACTACTTTTATGACTATTTGCTGTTGTTCCTTTGCCACCTCTTCACAGACACATATATCCTTAGGCAATCCACAAATCGGACATATATCACTCATTTTTTGCCAATACCCCCTTACTTTTTATTAAACTTACTCGACAACAATTTTAAGTTTTCGGTGATTCATGTAGCATGGAAATTCCTGAGATAGTGCTTAAAATCTGGGATAAGTACAATCTTCAGCAGAATGTTAGAAGACACTGTATTAAGGTTGCTGAAGTTGCGCTAAAAATTGCTGATAATTTAAAAGATGTTGACATTGAAGCTGTCAAGGTTGGAGCTCTTTTACACGACATAGGTAGAGCTATAACCCACGGAATCGAACACTTCGTTTACACTGGTGACATACTCAGAAGGGAAGGGTTAGATGAGAAGATCGTAAGAATCGCTGAAAGACACTTCTCGTGTGGGATAACTAAAGAAGAGGCAAAGAAACTCGGTATAAATGTTGACAGAGATTTCATGCCTGAAACAATCGAGGAAAAGATCGTATGTATGGCCGATAATCTCGTTAGGGGAGATAAAGAAACATCTTTTGAGGATTTTATGAATAGGCTTGAAGATCTAAAGAGGAGGTATCCAGAAACTGCATGGTTTACAGAAAAGACGATAGAAAGAGCTTTGAAGCTTAAGGAAGAATTAAGATTGTGATAGCTGGAATTGACGTTGGAAAAAGGAAATGTCATATGGCAGTTATCGTTGGAAGAGATGTGACATATTTAGGAGAGCTCAGGTTTGATTTTCCCTTAAAATTTGTTGGTATAGATGCTCCTCTAAGCATGCCCAAGGATGGCTACTTCAGAGAGTGTGAGAGAGAGTTGCACAAGCTTGGAATTAGGGTAATTCCGCCAATTTTTCTTAAGGATATTCATGAGATTAGTCTTGAGATTGCAAGGAGTTTGAGGGAGAGGAGTGTAGAAATCTTTGAGGTTTACCCGTATGCAACTCGATGGATCTTAGGTATGAGGTGGAGCAAAAGGAGTAGGGAGGGAAGGCTTAAGATTCTGAAAGAGCTAAGGAATTATCTTGAACTACCTTACACGGAAGATCATAACGAAATAGATGCCATCTTGTCTGCATTAACTGTTAAGATGTATCTGGAGGGAAAGGGAGAAATGATATGTGGAAAGGATGGTTGTATAGTCATTCCTCGTAGAAATCTTCAATCTCAATCCTTTTAAGCTCTCTCAGATATCCTACGTTTATCCCTCTCTCCTTAGCAATCCTTTTAAGCTTCTTGTCGTTCGTTATCAAAACGCATCCTTTCGATTTTGCAAGCTCTATAAGAGCCATGTCTGTACCTTCAGCTTCAATATCAATAACTTCACAGTACTTCTCAATTAAGCTCAAAGCAAACTTCGAGGCC
This sequence comes from uncultured archaeon, assembly GCA_964522325.1. Taxonomy (GTDB): domain Archaea; phylum Halobacteriota; class Archaeoglobi; order Archaeoglobales; family Archaeoglobaceae; genus Archaeoglobus_B. The sequence goes on from CAZFVO010000009.1 coordinate 26,257, forward strand.
AATCTTTCTTTACCAGTAAGAGAAATTTTAAGCCTTTCAAGCTCTTCAACAACCTTAGAGGGGACGTAAAATTTCTTAAAGCCCATCTCCTTAAGTTGAGAAAAAACGTCAACTTTCTCCAGGTAAGAGTACATGAGAACGTTCGTATCTATTACAGCACACCTCATACGATTGTTCCGGCACCTATCAATCTCCACCTTCCTCCTACTCTCCTACTTATAGCTACCCTATCACCCCCCTCAGCACAGACTGGTCTTCTCAGCTTAACTTCAATTATATCATCTCTTGCAGATGTTACGGTTGCAACTGTTATTGCTGTTCCTATTACAAGCATAAGCGCTTCATTCATCTTTATCTTTTCGACCTTAACATCCTCTTCCAGCCCAACAACCCTCTCAAGTAACCTGACTTCCATCGTAAATTCGTTTAAAACATCTGGAAGACTTTCAGGTAATCCTAAGACGTTGCCAACGAGTCTATCGCTCTTGGTTAGGAAGGGATCAAGCTTTGTTGCGACACCTATCAGACCACCAGGGGTAGCTTCATCTACATACCTTCCAGATGCCATTATGCTCACCACTTCACTTCTGAGAGGTTGCCACCTATCTTTCTCTCTTATACCAGGTCTTATTTCTATCTCATCACCAACTTTCAGCTTTCCCCTTGTCAAAGATCCTCCTACAACACCCCCAACCAAATCCTCTGGCTTTGTTCCTGGTTTGTTAACGTCAAAACTCCTAGCTATGTGCATAAGTGGTGGAGAATTCAAATCTCTTTCTGGAGTTGGTATCGTTTCCTCGATAGCCTGAATGAGTGCATCTATGTTTATCTTCTGCTGTGCTGAAATAGGTATTATTGGCGCGTTCTCTGCAATCGTCTCTTTAACAAACTCCTTTATCTCCCTATAATTCTCTAGAACTCTCTCCTTACTTACTGTATCTATCTTGTTCTGAGCTATGACTATCTTGTCAACACCTATTATCTCCAAAGCCATTAGGTGTTCCTTTGTCTGCGGACGAGGACATTTCTCGTTTGCAGCTATAACCAAAACGGCACCATCCATCAACGCAGCACCGCTAAGCATAGTAGCCATCAGCATCTCATGTCCAGGTGCATCGACAAACGATACTGTCCTCAACACCTCTGTTTCGATCCCATGTATTGGGCATATCTTTTCAGTTGTATAAGCTTCAGGTTCTCCACATTCAGGACATTTCCTAAATGTAGCATCAGCATAACCCAACTTTATCGTGATACCTCTTTTCAGTTCCTCACTGTGCCTATCTGCCCAAACACCAGTTAAAGCGTAAACCAGCGTTGTTTTACCATGATCAACATGACCAACCATTCCTATATTTACCTCTGGAAGTGGTTCCATGATAGCCAAACGAAGGGGAGATATTTAAACTCTATCCCATTCCGTTATAGTTAGCTTCATGGAATGTAGTTTAATGAGTAAAAGTGGACATGAGCTAGATATCATCTGAGCTCGTGATAATATTTACAATATCCAAAGAAGACCTACAAATGCAGTCCTAAGTTCAAGAAGCTTATTAATTATCATGTTTAGATTATCGTGTTGAGTGCTGGATTTGATATTAGGTGAGATGAGATCATGAGACCGATTAAAATGGCTGTTGTACTTCTGTATACGGGTTAACTTTTTCTCATAGTTGCTAAGTTCGTTAGAGAGATGGAAAATATTGTAGTAGCGTTACCATTTTACGGGATAGGAGTAGTTCTAATAATTGGTGGTATAAGAAATCTCATGAATAAATCTGAAAAGGACATAAGTACAAAGCTCTTTATCCTTTCGGTTGCTGTTATTTCTATTTTTACTGTTAGTTCTAGGGGTGTACGCTTACTTTACTGCTAGGAAATACAAAGCAGTGATATACTATAGTAAAGAAAGTGGATGTGTTTGCTTTGAATGGTATTGACCTTTATGCAAAACCGCAAAGAATTTCTAGTAAATATCGTTTAAAGCTGTCGTTCGATGCAGAACTTCATAGCCAGTTTAAGTTATTATTTTATGATCCCTCAATGGTTAAGATTACTTGTAATGCAGAAGGAGATTACATCCTTGCAGTTTACGCTGAAGACATCATCCTTAAGCAAAATATTGAATTCAGTAAATACTTCGATTTTAGAGATTGTCTGACTGTGAAAAATCCTCTTGACTTTGATGTAGCCCTTGTTCCCGTAGGTGGAGGTTGGGTTATTAATATAGGGGATACTGAAGTCGTTGTCCCAATTTATTAATATAAACTAATTTATTTTATATTAGGTAAAAAATCTTTAGTTGAGACATAAAATATATATTTAATTTATTATCAATATTTTAAAAAATTATTAAATTAATCTTATATAATTTTATATACAAATATTAAAGGTAGAAATCTCAAGGACTAACATGATTTGTTTAACGATTTTTCAATCTCATCTAATTTCATTTTGAGTTTAATTACCTCTTCGTAAAGAGGTAACATCATGTAGACATTTAGTGCGAGAACTTGGGCTTTACTATCTCTTGTGATGTCCAAAAGTTTTTCTACAAAATACATTAGCTCTTTTAGTGATTCTAAGGCTTTTTCAAGATTTCCTGACCTATATATCTCCAAGAACTCCTTAACTCTACCGATAACGATTGCATCCATGCTATCACCAGTAGAGATTTTCATTTAACCATGGAATCAGAGCCATAGTTACTGCAATTCTAGTGAGGTCTACCCTTGAAATAACTCCCTTAGTTAGGTAGTGTATAGCTCCAATTTTCCTTCCAATATCCTTCACTCCAGTGAACTCACTCATAACCTTTCCAACCTCCTCACCCTTCAAAGCTCTCTCAACCACAAACGGTGGAAATTCAAATCCAGGCCCAAATCCTATCGAATACTTGCTACCATCATATATCACAGCCACTTGAAAGTCCATGTAACCCGTAATCGTCTTATCCACCTTAAAAAGTCCAGCCTCGACTCCTACACTAAAATCACATTCTCCATAAGCGTTTAAAGCCCTATTAATTGCACCCTCAATAACCTCCCCATTGATCGGCTGAGAACTAACGCCAGATTTTACATCCTTAGCAACTACCTCAACATCTTTAAAGAATGTTTGAAAAGCTAGCTTAACTCCTTCAACCTTCGTTGGATTAGTTGAACCTACAACCACCCTCATGAGAAGAACTTGTCAAGTGTAGCTTCTTCAGCCTTTCCTTTTCTCTTTCTCCTTTTTCTTTTGGTTTTAGCTTTAACTTCTTCAACCTTTTCAGGTTCCTCAATAACTTCCTCTTTAATAATACCCTCCTCAACCTTCTTCTCTTCGCTTATATCTACTTTCTTTTCAAAAGTCTTGAAAAACTCCTCTTCAACTTCCTCCTCTGGTGGCCTTTTTATACCTTTCTTCCTTATAAACTCTTTAATCTCTTTGGCCCTCCTATCTCCAACGAGTAAAGCCAATTCTCCCTCAGTTAAATCGTAGAATGCTGAGATCTTTGACGCAGTTAATATGTCCGCATGTCTAAGCATGTAAACTATGAAGAAGAACATCTCGTTTAAAGCTTTTCTCGTTGACATGTGGGAATACTTTGCTATCTTCTTAAGAATGTTTTTTATCTTCTCCCTTCTCTCCTTAATCAAAACAAGCATCTGCCAAGTGTTTGGTCTTTGATATCTTGTAAATCCACCCTTAGGCTTTTGTTTTGCATATGCTACTCCGACTGTCATCAGGTATGTTGCATATTTCCATAGTCTGTAAAATCCTCTCCTTCTAACTCTCCCTAAAAACATATCAGCTCTAGAAAGAATTATGTATGCTTTGAGAAGATCCTCACCTTCATATTCAAGTGCAACGTTTTCATCTATCCAGTCTATCAAATCCTCTGGTGATTCATCGAGGTTCATAGCTTCCATGTGAACTGTTCTATCAAATGTCTTGAATATTTTTTGCATAACTTTAAAGACATCTGTTTCTTGAGTCCTCTTAGCTACAACAACATCTTCAGCTTTTATTTCATCTCTACCCTCAGCTATTGCTTGTAAGTCGTTTATAGCAGCCCTTAAATCACCACCAGCATTCTGTGCAATTGCAATCAGGGCCTTTCTATCTGCCCTTATTCCCTCCTTAGCACATATCCTTTCAAGAACCTTCACTATCTGATCTGCTCTGAGCCTCTTAAACTGTATAAACTCGCAGAGATCTCTAAGCTCTCTTGAAAGCTTATATGGATCGTTTGCCGTAAGTATCATCGGCTGTCTTGGTTTTTGCTTGAGTAATTTTATTAGGGCTGATTCACCACCAAAATCCTCCCTCTTGCTTATGTTGTCAACCTCATCGAGTAAAATCAGCTTGAGCCTACCCCTCTCACTTGATAAAAATTCACCTTCATCACTTATAGTTTCACTAAATGCGGCTTCACCAACAACATTCCTAATTATCTGCCAACTTCTCTGATCGCTGGCATTCAACTCGACAACTTCCCAACCGAACGTGTTGGCTAAAGCTAAGGCTAAGGATGTCTTCCCAACACCTGGTGGACCACCCAAAAGGAGAGGTTTCTGAGGAATACCTTCCTGCCACCTTTTAGCCCAAGCTATTACCCTTTCGAGAATACCCCTATCTGCAACAACCTCCTTGATAGTCTTAGGTCTATATTTTTCAACCCATAGCATCAATTCAAGTTAAACTTGAACTTTAAAGAACTATCGTCACGCTTTTAAATTGTTTAATGTAACTGTTAAGTTATGAGGAAGTGGCTTCTTGAAATCTTGGCCTGTCCAATATGCAAAGGTGACTTGAAGCTTGAGGTTTTTGAAGAGAAAGAAGATGAGATAATTTCTGGTAAATTAATTTGTACGAAGTGTGGTACGGAATATCCGATTGAGGAAGGAATTCCAAACATGCTTCCTCCAGACTTGAGGTGATTACATGAAGTACATATTTGTTACTGGCGGAGTTATGAGTGGTTTAGGTAAGGGAATTACATGTGCATCCATTGGCAGGCTTTTGGTTGACATGGGTTACAAGGTCGTGCCCATAAAGATCGATCCCTACATAAACATCGACGCTGGCACTATGAATCCCTTCCAGCATGGAGAAGTTTACGTTTTAAAGGATGGAACTGAGGTTGATTTGGATTTGGGCCATTATGAGCGATTTATGGGTGTAGAACTTACTGGAGATCACAACATAACGACTGGAAAGATATACAAGAACGTTATCGAGAAGGAGAGGAAAGGTGAATATTTGGGACAGACTGTTCAGATAATTCCTCACGTTACTGATGAGATAAAATCTTGGATTAGGAGGGTTGCTGAACAGAGCGGAGCCGATATTTGTTTGGTAGAGGTTGGTGGAACCGTCGGTGACATTGAGGGAATGCCTTTCCTTGAGGCTATAAGACAGATGAAGAACGAGTTAAGACATGAAGACTTCATGCTCGTTCACGTTACGTTAATTCCGTTGGATGCTGGAGGTGAGCAGAAAACAAAACCGACCCAGCACAGCGTTAAAGAGTTGAGAAGTATGGGATTACAGCCAGATGCAATAGTTGGAAGGTGTGTCGAGAAGCTTAAGCCTGAGACTAAGAGAAAGATCTCTCTTTTCTGCGACGTTCCAGTTGAGGCTGTGATAAGCAATGAAAATGTCGAGGACATATACGAAGTTCCGTTGAAGTTTAGAGAGGAGAAGTTCGATGAGTACATAATTAAGAGGTTGAAGCTTGAGAAGAGACCGTACAATAAGGAATGGGAAGAGATGGTTAAAAAACTTAAGAGTTTGAATGAAAACGTTACGATTGCTATAGTTGGCAAGTATACACACGTTAGAGATTCGTACATAAGTATAGTTGAGGCTTTAAAGCATGGAGGAATAGTTGCTGGATGTAAGGTTAGGGTAAAATGGATAGAGAGCGAAGAACTTGAGAACAAGGAGAATGTTGAAATTGAAGCTGATGGAATACTTGTACCTGGTGGATTTGGGAGGAGGGGAACTGAAGGTAAAATAAGGGCAATTGAGTATGCAAGGGAGAACAACGTACCCTTCCTAGGAATATGCTTTGGATTTCAATTGGCTGTAATAGAGTTTGCAAGGAATGTTATTGGATGGGAAGATGCAAACAGCGGTGAGTTTGCAAGTGAGGGACATCTGGTGATCGATCTTTTGCCAGAACAGAAGAGTATAAAGGAGCTTGGAGGTACGATGAGACTGGGAGAGATAGAGGTTACGGTAGTCAAAGATACCTTAGCTTACAAGCTTTATGGTAGAGAGAAGGTTTACGAGAGACATAGACATAGATATGAGGTAAATCCAATGTATGTTGATGATTTGAAGAGACATGGCCTAGTAATCTCTGGTCATTCCGATGGAGGCAGGAGGGTTGAGATAATTGAGTACCCGAAAAATGATTTCTTCATAGGAACTCAGTTCCATCCAGAGTTTAAGTCACGACCCTACAGCCCATCACCGATCTTTGTAGGCTTTGTTAAAGCATCTCTCGAAAACAAGCTAAAAGGTTAGCTCATCTCCTCTAAATACTGGCCCCTCTCTACAAACCCTTAAACCATTCTTTAGTACACAAGAACCGCAAATACCTATACCACACCTCATATATCTTTCAACTGAAAACTCAACCTTCTTCAAAATACCTTTCTCCTTGAAAATACTGTAGAGTGATCTTAGCATAACTTCTGGGCCGCAACAGTATATCCTATCAAAGGAGTCGAAATCAACCCCTCTCTCAATAAGGTGTTGAACAACGTTACCTTTAAACCCATACGAGCCATCATCAGTTGAAATGTATGCATCCTTAAACTCATCAAGGAATACTAGCTCATCAACACTCTTAGCTCCATAAAAAACAACAACATCCGCTCTTATTTCTTTCAGTTTATGGTAGAGGTATCTTAGCGGTGCAACTCCAATCCCACCAGCTATTAACAAGGCATTCTTGGAGTATGAAAAATGTTTACCGAATGGACCTCTAACTCCTACAATTTCACCTCCCTTAAAATTTACGAGAGCTTTTGTAGTTTCCCCAACGGCTTTAACCGTTACACTTCTTTCTGAGGATAAGCTCAGAGGTATTTCCTCATAGTCAAAAACGTTTAACATGATGAACTGACCTGGATACGACCTAATTTCTCTGTCGAATATCAGTGTTGCTATGTTTTCACTGTGCTTGATAACCTTCTCAACCTTAAGACAGAACACACTTCCATTTTAACCTTGCAAATTTGTAACTTTCGCAAAAACGCGAAACTTGTTAAATTCAAACATTGCAGTCTGCAGACATGAAGATAGGGGTAATGATATGCACATGTGGGAATACACTTAATTTAGACTTCGAAAGTTTGAAAAGTTACGTTGAAGGTTTAATCGATAAAGTTGAAGTCGTTGATCTTCTTTGTAAGAATCCAAATCTAGAAAGTTTTAGAGGTTTTGATAGTATAATTTTTGCCTGTTGTAGCGAAAGATCATCTCTAACGTTCAATGAAGATAGAATAGAGGATGTTGCAAGGAGGTACGATATAAGATTTTAGGAGAACGCAAACATAAGGGAGCAGTGTGCTTGGATTCACGATAGAGACGAAACAACTAAAAAAGCTAAGGATTTGATTGCAATGGTAGTTGAAAAGATCAAGCTAAGCGTAGAATATCTGAAGTTCAAGCCTAAGGATAAAGTTCTCGTGATAGGTGGCGGTGTGGGTTTAAGTTACGTTAAGAGCTTATCTGAACTCGGTTTAGATGTTACTTTGGTAGAGGAAAAAACCCTACTTGGGCGGTTTTGCCTGTCAGATACAATTCCTTTGGCAAGGCGAAGAATATGCCTCTATGTGTACATCGAAATGCGTCATCCCAGTTTTAAATAGAGAGGTGTTAAACAGTGGTATTAAGATTTTGACAAGCTCTAAGGTTTTAGATGTTAGAAAAGAGAATGGAAATTTCTTAGTTAAGATCGAAAAAGCTCCTCAGTTTGTAAATCCGGATAAGTGCATTTCATGTGGTAGATGTAGTGAAGTTTGTCCAGTTGAAGTTAAGAATCCATTTGAGTTTAGTTTAAAGAAGAGGAAGGCCATAGACAAGGATTTCAGGTTAGCCATGCCCGACATGTACAACATAGTCGATGCTTGCAATAGGTGCGGTGAGTGCGTTGATGTCTGTCCGAGTAATGCCATAAACCTCAATGCAAAGTCTGAAATCTTTGAAGATGAGTTCGGTGCTATCGTTATTGCAACTGGTTTCGATGGAAATAGAGAAGTTTTAAAGAGGTTTAGGTATGACCATTCAAAGATTGTGACGCTAATGGAGTTTGAAAGGATATTGGCAAACTACTTCTTCGGTGAAACGCCGTTAAGCGTTGTATTTGTACTCTGTCAGAAGGATGAAGTCAGTTCTTTGCTGTCCAGTAACTGTAAAGCTTGCAAGTAGATTGGCTATGACCAAGCCAGAAACGGAAGTTACTGTGATCTATAAGAGCTTAAGAACATACGGCAGATCTTTTGAGGTCTTTAGAAGGCTTGCTGAGAGAAGGGATCTAACCTCCTCCTCGCTCTAAGGGATGAGGGTTCCTGCAGGGAACACCTCTCTCCACAACCTCACGACGGCTTCATGGGGTCGA
>CAZFVO010000010.1:0-33432 GCA_964522325.1 uncultured archaeon
CGTTCCGTCTAGATCCCATAAAACTGCAAAGTTCACTCTCATCCAACTAACTTAATCCTATCGTTAGATAGAAAGTGAATGCGATAGAGTTATGACTTTGGACATTAACGCTGGTCATACGGACTTTGCAGTTATTGATAGGAAGAGTAAAAAGATCGTAGCGGTTGGAAAGTTTAACCATTACGAAACACAACACACAAAAAGAGGAAAAAGAGAATACTTGCTTCACAAGTTGGTTGATAGAATGGTGTTATTGCCAGACATTTTAACGCGGACGTGGTCGTCGGTAAGCTTGGGACTCAAGTCAACTGTTCATGGAGGGCGAATAGAGTAATTCACAACATGCCCTAATTCAAATTCAGGCAGGTACTGCCGTATAAGCTTCCTCTAAAGTATGGTGTTAGGGTTAAGGAGTTTTCCGAAGCTTATAGAAATGTTGCTTGCGAAAGAGGGGGGTTGGCGGTAGTTTTAAATATTAGAATTTCTACAAGAAGATGGAAATTTTCCGATGACTTGGCAAGGGGAAAGAGACGAGTTGTGCTTAGCCCATTGGATAACGAGTCCGGTGGGATTGGATTTCGGTGTGCAAGCCCTTAACTCCCGTATGAAGTCCTGCCGTGAAGGCAGGTGGAACGGGATCCGCACTTCAGTGCGGAGTGGCTCACACGCTAAAGCTTTGAGAAATGTTAGGATTAACCGAATTCGATAAACCTTTTTTCTCTATCTCACTTAATTCTTTTTCTGACCAGCAATTCTCTTAGCTTCCTTTATCGCTTCAACAACGATTTCCTCCTTCAACCTAAAGCCCTGTCTTATCATTTTGCTGAGCGTATCTATGAACTCGTCCAAGTCCATCAACCCTTCTTTCAAAGCCTTTAATGGGACGAATACTGTTCCCCTTGGTTTTAAGTTAAGAAGTTTCGCTGCGAATCTTGCGGGTTTTTCGTCAACTAAAACTTTTTTGACTTCAAGCTTCTTAGCAAGTGAGAGAACAGCTACTTCCCCAGGATGAAGCTTTATCGGAATTTCTACTGGCTCTGTTTTTAGCACTTTAATCCAGCCATTCTTGATAACTTTCTCGATAACATAGCTATCCTGTTTTCTCAAAGCCTTACCTCTACCAACGACCTCAACTTTCCCATTTTTGCGAGATATATGAGCGGACTGGCGTTGGATACGATCATAAGCCTTTAACATCCTCCTTCAAATCTTCCAACGTGTAAGGAACAGTCACTCTCCTCTTCTCGGCTTCGTTGATTATTTCCCATAACGATAAATCGCAATTATCAGCTGCTTGCCACAGCGTTATCCTGCCTTCCTCGTAATTTTTCAAGTTCTTTTCAATCAGTCAATTCCTCACAGCCTTTCTCAAGAACCTTCTCATGATCGCTGATCGATCCATCCCCTTCTCCTTAGCAATTTCATCAATGAGTTTGGCAAGTTTTTCATCAACCCTCGTAGTCAGAGTTACGGGCATGTATTAAATTTATCTTAATACCTAAAGGTTATGCTACAAAACTTAAAAATCTGACTAAAAAGAAGTCACAAAGAGCCAGAAAATCCTGAACTGATTTTAAATATAGAGAGATAATTATGAGTGTTGAGGAAGAGGTTAAAGCTGTTTTAAGAAAAGTTAAGGAATTAAGATATTTAAAAGATTAATTAAATTGACTTATGATCTTCAAAAGGTTTTCGAACCTTTTAATTTAGTGCATTACATTGTCTTTTTTGTAAATGGAAACATTATTCTCCCAATTACCAAATGACTTCTACAATTCCAGCTTCTCTAATCTCTCTATCTTTTGTGATTAGCTTAGCGTTTAACAATTTTGCTATAGCTACAATAATTCTGTCGTGTAGTTCTCTTAGCTTTATCTCTGGCAAAGGCTTAACGACTTGAAAGTTAAAAGATACTGGGACAAAATTACTACAAATCTCAATTCTCCTAATTAGTTCATCAATAGTTGAGATCGATCTTCTTGGTTTCTGCGAGGTATAAACATTCTGCTAGGACGACAGTTGGAATGGATATAATCGATTTTCCCTTTTCTGCAGACATGAAAACCTCATCAACTTTGGGTAGCAGTTTTCCTGCAAGATATCAGATGAAGGGATGGGTATCAGTCACGTAAAGCATATGCATCACTAAACAAAGATATCTTTGCAGTTTTGATGGACTTTTCTAACTTCTTCTCTGAGACGAGGATCTTACACATTACATCTTAGAGAAACAGGTTTTTTTTCTCTATGAGATTATCTGTTCTAAACATTATCAACATTTTGAGACTTTGGAGTTCTTTTTCTATCTTTTCCAATTTTTCTTCGATTCGCATATACTTTTTGAATTTAGGTTTAAGTCATTGATGTTCTCTTCACTTTGAGAAGAATGACTTCTTTAGCAATATCCTGCTACTTACCAAATTAAAGAGTACTTGAAAGATTAGTGTTCCGATAAGATTTACTAGTAGTTTTTTGATCTCTCAGGATTAATGTGACAACTTTGTGCGAAAAGCTTAAACAATATATAAACTTTTGCCTTACGAAACTTCTTGGAGTTTAGTGAGTATTTATTGAACATTTAATGAACATTAGTAAGCATTCAACTGTATTTTTCGAGCCAAAGTTTAATAGCTTCTTCTATAGCTTCACTTAGAGCTCCTTTCTTGTTCCCCTTAATCTCTATGACTTTAGCTCTAAACTTTCTTCCGAGCTCTTCTTCTATTTTTACAGTCATCTTCATAGTAATACGTACGTAGAAATGTTTATAGATCTTTACGTTTAGTTGTAATTGTGGAAGTGATAAAGAGTTACAGTGTTCCGGTAACAGCACCAAAAGATTTGATAGAGGAAGCTTAGAAAAATTGTATTAGAGGAAATATTCAAGCACATAAAGTATTCTAATGGAAAAGCTTACCTAAAGTTCGATAAAAAAAGAAGAAAAGAATTGAGAGATAACTTGCTTAAAAACTGGAGATTTGCTAAACATTACATTGGCAGACCAACCATCACAATTGGAATGTCAAATTCCTCTTTGATCTTCCTTGAAACGACAAGATCATTGTTTAAGCTTGTAAAGCTCGTTCCAACAATAACTATATCTGGATTAAACTTCTTTAAATCCCTTAAAACGTCGTTGACATCCAAGTTCCAAGCTGGACAATCGACAAGCCTAACCTTATGACCCTTCTGCTCAAGTAAACCCATAGCATAGGACAACCAGAGGGGGTAGTATGGAGTATCCTGCTCCTTTCTTTCGGGAAAGAGGAATGATATGAGAGAATAACCGGGAAAGAACAGAATGAACGGTAGACCTATAGCTTTCCTCCACACTCTCTGGAAAGAAGTATACAATTGGGATTAATAAAATCGAGAGATTATCGTGAAAAGATCCCATGAATCTTTCCATCCTCTTACTTTCATACCTGACCTCCCTTTCTAACTATGATCGCCATGTGTCAAGAGATGGCTACCTTTTCGATTCATTTAACTCTAGATCTGCTCATAAAATATCAAGGATTCAAAAACCTCTCCTCAATTCCAAGCTCTTTAATTATCTCCATCTGCTTCAGCACCAACTTCCTTGCTTCATGCATGTCAAAAGTTTTCAAAATTCTACCATTTTCCATTACCTTTTGAATCAACGGCTCTCCCTCTCCTTTTTCACCAAACAGCTTTATCTCATCCCTAAGCTCATCCCAAACCCTGTAAACCTGCTTCATCCCTCCTCTCTTTCCTCTCTTTGCAACGAACTTACCTTCTCTCTCAACTATGTCCATAGCAAAGTCTATTGGCTTTGCTCCAGCTATTGCAGTCCCAACTCCAAAGGCGTCAACCAAATCTCTAAGCTCAATCACGTCCTTTAGGCTCAAGCCACCACTCACAACGATCTTGACGTCCTTCCTACCTCTTATGTCTAATTCCCACCTAACCTCTTCAACTATCTTCCTCATGTTTCCCCTTCTCGACGAAGGCGTGTCCAGCCTTACACCGTCAACTCTTTCTACATTCTCAACAGCCAAGATAGCCTCAGTCTTCTCATCGTAATACGTGTCTATGAGTATTATCCTTGGGATTCTTTCATCAACAACCTCGTTATAAGCGCTCCAAGCTTTGACCTGATCTCCAAAGCAGATTATCAGTGCATGAGGCATAGTCCCAATACTTTCAATTCCTAAGTATTTTTCCGCTGAAAAGTTACTTACACCATCTACACCCCCTATGTATGCAGATCTCTCTATGACCGCAGATAGGACTGGATGCATCCTCCTAGTTCCAAATGACAGAATTCTTTTCCCACCACTCGCGAGCTTGAACTTGAAAGCTTCCGTCGCTACAGCTGAAGGATGACATATAAATCCTAAAATTGCGGTTTCAAACCTTGCAAAGTCTAAGTATCTTCCAACGATGGTTATAACTGGCTCGTGGGGAAAGAATAGACAACCCTCAGGCATTGCATAGATGTCAACGGGTTTACCTTCCAAAAGCTTAAGGACATCGTTTATCCCAACGAATATTCCCCAATTCGATGTGGTTATTTCAGCTACAACCTTTGGATTTACACCTTTAGCCTTTAAAACTTGCTCAGTCCATATGAAGTATTTGTCAGTCGTGTTTCCCTTTGCAATATCCTCTTCATCAACTATCAGAAATTTCATACCTCATCACACTCACATGGAATTTTACCGCACTTTGGACACTTCTCAGGATACTTCTCCTTCACAGCCGATTCTAGATCGATATCGTAAAGATTTGCCAAGCTGACAAGCCAAGCGAAAACATCAGCCATCTCCTCTCTTATTGAATTTAAATCATCCTTTCTTATAGCCTCAGCAAGCTCACCTACCTCTTCAATAAACCAGAGCATAGTTCTCTCCTTACCTCTCTTCGAATCTCTCTCGTAGTAGAGTTTCCTTATGTGCTCTTGAAACTCCCTGATCTTCATGTTACCACCTTACTGGAATACCCCTCTCGGCAAGATAACGTTTTACTTCAGCTATGGATATCTCTCTGTAGTGAAATATGGATGCAGCCAGACAAGCATCAGCTTTTCCCTCCACAAAGCCTTCATAGAAGTGTTCTAACTTTCCAGCACCACCAGATGCAATGACTGGAATTCTCACTGCCTCACTTATGGCCCTCGTTATTGGGATATCATAACCAAGCTTAGTTCCATCTCTATTCATCGATGTGAGCAGAATTTCTCCTGCTCCAAGTTCTTCAACCTTCTTAGCCCAACTTATCGCATCTATTCCAGTGGGCTTTCTACCGCCATATATCACAACTTCGTACCATGCCTTTCTACCATCTTCAAGCGTTACTATGTTTTTACCCTTACTCAAATCGAAGTTTCTCCTACAGTCTATTGCTATAACTATACACTGACTACCGAATATCTCACTCGCTTTCCTCACAAGCTCAGGATTTTTCACGGCTGAGGTGTTTATTGTAACCTTATCTGCCCCAGCTGAAAGTATTGCATTTATGTCCTCAATACTCCTTATTCCACCACCAACGGTAAACGGTATGAAGACCTGTTCAGCCGTCCTCTCGATAACGTCAATCATCATCCTCCTACCCTCAGGTGAAGCGGTTATATCCAAGAATACGAGTTCATCTGCCCCCTCCTCATCGTATCTCTTGGCAAGTTCAACTGGATCGCCAGCCTCTCTTAAATTCACAAACTCTACACCTTTAACAACCATAGCCCCCTTCTCGTTAAGCGTGACATCTAAGCATGGAATTATCCTCTTGGCAAGCATGGCTTAAAATCAGTAAAGCTTATTTAAAGTATTCTACAAAGTTGGAGGAGTAAATGCCATTCTTTAAGCTTTTAAATCATTTTGAATTTTACATTGGCAAATAGTAGTTTTTAATTAATATCATCTTAAACTTATAGAAAATTTTATTAACAGACTTGATGTCTTAATGATATGAAAACAGTTCACATAATTCCACTAGGTAAGAGGTGTAACATCATACTCGATAGCATAAAGATGAGCGGTAAACCCATTCAGAAGGCATACATAATTGTCAGCAGGGATGAAAGCTGTTTAAATGAGGTCTTGGAGGCTTTGAAGAACTTCATAGACGTTGATGTTGTAAGGATTGATAGTAACATATACGATGCGTCAATCGAAATGCTCAAGGTCATAAAGAGAGAGCTAGATGAGGGAAACGACGTCTATGTAAATCTCTCTGATGCTCCAAAGGAGCTATGTATTGCTGGCCTAATTTCTGCTCAAATATCCAAAGCGAAAATATACTTGGCTGTGACGTCCAACGGCGAGGTTAAAGAGGTTATCGATCTGAAGGTGCCTCCAATCAAGAGCATAGGTGACGATAAGATAGCTCTCATAAGGGCATTGGAAGAGAACGGGGGTGAGGTGGAGTCAATAAACAAGCTTATAGAACTTGTTGAAGGCAAGACAGAGGATCAGAAGAGGTACATGGCACAGAGAGCAAGGATGAGCTATCATCTGAAGGGTTTAGAGGAGGATGGACTTATAGAGATGAAGAGAGAAGGCAAGAATGTTCGAATTCGATTAACACCCTTGGGAAAGGCTTATGCAATGATCTTTCTCAAATCGTAATATTTATATTGTTAATTTGACACTAAGTGTCATATGGACATATTTGGAATGAACCCCCTAACATACACAGTAGTACTGTCAGTAGTTTTTCTCCAGATACTCATACTTTTGACTTGGGCACTTAAGATATGGAGGGAGGAAATTTGAATTCTGTAGCATTTATAGTTTTTATTATTTATTTAGTAATTATAGCTGTAATATCGTATTACGGTGCAAAGAGAACTAGGACAATATCTGACTTTATCTCTGCGAGTGGACAGCTTGGATTCTGGACTTACTGTCTACTAATGGTTGGAAGTGTATTCAGTGGAATGACACTAATAGGAGTTGCTGGTTTAGGTTTTACTACGGGATGGGCAAACGTCTGGGAAAGGATAATCGGTCCCCCTTTTGCCATAGCATTCGGTACCATACTGATAGGTCATAGGATGTTCAAGCTTAGAAAGGAAAAAGGTATATTGACTATTCAGGATTACTTGGCCTATAGATACAACGATCCAAAGTTTGTGAGGTTTTTATCTGCGGTAATATCAGCAACAACATGTTTTCTCTATCTGATAGCACAATATACTGCGATAGGTGTCGTCAGTGAAGTCGTTTTGGGTATTCCTTACTGGCTTGGGACATTGATAGCATCTGTGATAGTAGTGTCATACGTTATGGCTGGAGGGATGTTTTCAACCGCATGGACTACATTCATTCAATCTCTACTCATGATATTGGGTGTATTTTTAACCGTACCAGTTATAGTAAATTGGATAGGCGGTTTTTCTACCTTAAACTATTACCTCTCTCAAGTTCCTCACCTTCAGAGTGTCAATAGGGGTGTCAATCCTAATTACATGTTTGGACCTTATCTCGACGATCCCTTTGCTCCAGCAAATGTCCCCTTGGCTGGTTGGGTCTACAATCTAACTCTGTTCGGACTTACAGTTCCACTTGGTTTAATGGTTGCACCTCACATAGTAAACAACGTCTTAACTTTTAAACATATAAAGTACACCAAATGGTCTCCGATAGTAATGTATCTCTTAGGATTTTCTGTAATAATGCTGACTGCAATAGCTGGAATGTGTGCAAGGGTCGCATGGGCCAACGGCATTCTGGATATTCCAGATTTAAAGATCGATAATCTGAACGTTAAGTGGTCAGACATGGCTTATCCGATGATAGCAAAGATAGCCTTGCCAGAAAGTCTTTTCATACTCCTACTCCCAACTATCCTTGCGGGAGTCATGTCTACAACAGATAGATTACTCCTCACATTTTCAAGCAATGTAGGATATGACATATTTAAAAATCTAATAAAGCCAAATGCAAGTGAGAGAGAAGTAAAACTCGTAAGTAGGCTGTCTGTACCTGTAATAGGTTTTATTTCCCTTTATATAGCTTTAAATCCACAACCTCTCCTCGCTTGGTTTATATGGTCTGCATTGGCTTTGATGGTTAACTGTTTCTTTTTCCCTATAGTTCTGGGACTGTACTGGAAGAGAATGAACAGAATTTCTGCACTGCTAAGCATGTTAGCAGGTTTTGTAGTAACATGCGTAACATTCGCAATATTTGGTAAAACGATAGTCATAAATGGTATACCTATGTATTCCGTAGTTCCGGGGTTTTTAGCAAGTATGATCTGCGCAATAATCCCCTCAATCCTTAAGCGTTAGCAATCTTCTCCAACAATTTCAAGCCCGTCCATTATGTAGTTTGGATCCGTGTACCTTCTCACAAGTCTTTTCATCCAGTATTCAGCCCTTTTAATATCGGCGCCCAAGTATTCAAAAAACTCCAATATCTGTCTCTTTGGTCTCAACTCGTAGAAGTCGTTTGCTCCTGATGTTAAAACAAATGGGGTATCGAATTTCCTTATAACCTTTAAGATCTCAACTGTCTCCTCAAAAAGCTTCGACCTTTCAAAACCTCTACATCTTAAAAATTTGGAAAAAGATATTTCAATTGCAACATCCTTCTCCTTAGCCATTTTTATCAGACTGTAGTCAAGTTCTCTCCCATCAAAGTCTAGTATCAGATCAACTCGCCATCTCATCACAGCATACCTCAAAACTTTAAGATCTCCAACAACACCTACAAACCAATCCCTTTTAGCTTTTCTAAGCTTAGATAGGAGATCTTTTGGACTCTCTACTTTTATCAGATATCCCTTCAAAAATCCACTCAAACTCTCAGGATTTTCGGTAAATACAACGAAGTTGTCATAGTCAAAGTAAAATTCCTTAGGTACAAATCTCACGAAATCGACTTTCATCTGTACCCCTTCTCTAAGACCTCCTTGGCAAACTCTACTATCTTTTCCCTCTTAGCTGGATAAGTCACGAGTTTTGCCTTAACAACAACAGCATCTCCACCTTCAGTAACAACAACCTCACCAAGATAGGCCTTCTGCTTGTCAATTCGAATATGAAGATGTCCTTGATCATCTATTCGATCTTCAAGCGTGTTTATGATGTACTCCCTCTGATCACCAAGAAGGTTGATTAAGTTGTTCCAGAACTCCTTTATCTGTTTTCTCTTGGTTATCTCAACCTCAAGATACTCAATAGGATTCCCAAAATGTCCCTTAGCTTGATAGCTTACTATCTCAAATTCGAATGGAAAGATCGTTGCCATAGCCAAAGCTACCTTTTCCCTATCTTCAGTGGCGTAAACCACAGCTGAAACTACTATCCTATCTATCTTCACAAACGATCACTTTAAAATTCTGTTAAAAAACGTTTGTTTATGAGAATTGCTTTGGTCAATTCGATCTCGATACTCTGCATAATTTTAACCCTAATAACTGCTTACGAGTTAAGAAACGTTCAAAATCCTCTTAGAATTCTCCTACTTACAATCTGCTGGTTTTCAATGGTCTACTTTCCTCACTGCTTAGCCCATTACGTGGTTGGAAGACTTCTAGGTGTAGAGTTCAGTCACTATACACTCTCAAAGTCCATGCTTTCGAAGGCTAGATTGCCAATAATGTCGAGAATATTCTCGGTAAAAGTGTTTTTGACGTTGAGGATCAAGAAGAGGAGTGGTAAAAGAGCTATGTTTTTCATGTTTTTAGCAGGTCCGTTAGCTTCTATGCTCTCCCCATTCACAATTTCGTTTATAGTCTTAAGTTACGATCAAACTTCAGCTAAGATCTTCACAGCTTTAACAATCTTCAACATCCTCTTTACTGGATACTTCAGCTACAAGCATGGTTGTATAAGGAAAGCTTTGAACTCACTAAAATTTAGCATGAATTAGGATATGTGGGCGAGGAGAGAGGTAGATTGGTTTATATTGTCAAAAACCAGGGATTAAATTTAATCTTACTGGCCCGATGACGCTAACCAAAGTTGATGACGTTATGAGCTGATGATGCTTTCCCTACAGGAAACCCTCAAGAGGAGGTCAATTAGGTAGATCCCATCTCCCGCTCGGATCTCCCTTTATGTACTTTTCAATCAACCTCGATTCTAAATCCACATCGAAGAGGTTTGCCAAGCTGAGTATCATGAAAAGTACATCTGTTAGCTCCTCTTCAACGGCCTTAATGTCCCTTTTTCTTACAGCTTCAGCAAGCTCACCTACCTCTTCAAACAGCACAGCCAGTAGAAAAAGCTCTCCTGACTTAGAATCGATCTCGTAGTACTTCTCTTTTATCAACTTTCTGATCTCTTCAAATTCCATGAAAGTTATGGAAGTTAGGTTTAAATATCTTTTATCAGTCTTTCTCCGAGATGGAAGAAAAATTTGGGCATGAGTACATCGTAATTGGCTGTGGTGCAACGGGTTTCAGCGTAGTTAAAGAGCTTGTAAGGAAGGGAAGGAGCGTTTTGGCTATAGACATATCCAAGGAGAGAGTTGAAGTATTGAGAGATGAGAATTATGATGCGATAGTGGGCGATGCGACGGATGAAACTCTCTATCGAAACATCGATTTTAGCAAAGTTTCGATAGTGATGATCCTGACATCTGATAACGATGTTAACAGAAGGGCTATTGAAATAATAAGGAATATAAGTAAAGATGTTTTTATAATAGCAAGATCACAGAGTTCAAAAACGAGGGAGGAACTCGAGCAGGCTGGAGCAGATTTTGTCATAGTTCCGAGTGAAGCTATGAAGTCTGTAGTCCTTGATGTAATAAAGAAAGCTGACACTTATAGAAAACTCAGACAGTTGGGTAAGGTAATCGAAAGCTGTAGGGACAAACTTGGCATATTCACACATGACAACCCCGATCCAGATGCAATCTCATCGGCTTTAGCGTTGAAGGAGATAGCCAAGTACTACGGTGTCGAATCTGACATACTTTACTACGGTGAGATAATGCATCAGGAGAACAGGGCTATGGTTAACCTTCTTGAGATTGAGATGATAAAAGCTGATGAAGTGGATTTGAATGATTACGATAAGTTTGCACTCGTGGACTGTTCAAAACCAGGTGTAAACAACTCGATACCACAGGACATCCACATAAGTATTGTAATAGATCATCACCCGGCTGAAGATGTGAATGCTGAGTTTGTGGACATAAGGACTGATGTTGGTGCATGTGCTACAATTCTAACAGAATATCTAAAGGAGTTGAGGATAATTCCAAGTAGAACTCTTGCTACAGCCCTCTTCTTTGGCATAAAGACTGAGACAAACGATTTTAAAAAGAACACAAGGACATCTGACTTCTTAGCTTCAGCCTATCTCTACCCGTTCGTTGATCACGAGATGATAGAGAAGATGGAAGGTCCTGCAATTTCTACTGAAACTCTCGATGTTTTAGCTACTGCCATAAAGAACAGACAGATTTACTCAAGCTTTCTGATCTCCTTTGCTGGTTACATAACCAACAGAGACGTTCTACCTCAGGCAGCAGACTTTTTGCTCAGGCTCGAAGGTATATCTACGGTTTTGGTCTTCGGAATACTTAAGGACAAGGTTTACATCTCTGCAAGGAATAAGGATGTTAGGATAAATATCGGTGAAGTTTTGAAGAGGGCTTTTGGAGATGTTGGTAGTGCTGGTGGTCACGCTCATGCTGGCGGTGCCCAAATACCCTTAGGTATATTTGGTGATGTAACGGATAAGAATTCTTTAGCAAAACTTGTGACCGAAGCGATAAAGAAAAGATTTCTCAACGCTTTAGGTGTTGAAGCGAAAGAGTAAGTTTATTAACTCTAAAGCTAAAAGAAAATTATGAGAACTTTTGACTGGAAATCTTGGAAGAACAAGGGTCTTGAAAAGGAGAAGCTGAAGGAAGAGAAGGAGCTTAAGGAAGAACTTGAAGGACTCAAAGAAGATGCTAAAAATCCAAAAACTGATTGGAAGAAGGTTGCGGATGATGTTTTGAGGGAGAAGGAAGAGTAGATTATGAAGGTAAAAATAAAATTTTTGGGTGGTTTTGGTAAGGATCGAGAGGAGGTTGAGATTGAGAAGGGAAAGAGATATTCCGATCTCTTAAATCTTTTGGGAATTAACCCTGAAACCGTTGTCATCGTTAAGGATGGTAAACCAGTTCCAGTAGATGATTTCGTTGAAGAAGGAGAGATAGTCGTAATGAGGGTTATATCGGGTGGTTAATATTTTTAATGAAATAAATTTGATTTGATCCTTAGACAATTTATTATTATCTATTTTTTTATATTGCTAATTCTGCCAGCTAAATGTTTATACTTCAATTGAGAACCTTAATATAGCTCCAATCCCCCCCAAACTCATTAAAATCTTCCCCGGCTCAAATTCTGAGCTTACGATCACGACTTTTCCGCCCAGATCCTCAACAGCTCTCAAAAAGCTGTCCACATCCCACTTTTCCCTCTCTTCCCTTAAAAACTCATCGACAATGAGTAAAATCTCTACCGCACCATATTCATACGCCTTCTTAACTTCATCAAGACCGTAAGCAACCCTCTCTCCCTTAGCAATACCCTCAAGCAACTTCTCAATGTATTCCGCTTCCTCCTTAAGTCTTATCTCTCTCCCTATCCTCTCAAGAACTCCTCTCTTGAGCACTTCTATAAATCCCCTAACACCTATGCTTGAAGCGTCACACGTTAGGATTTTCCAATCTGGCTTGTTCTCCTTCAAAAACTTAGCAAAATCCTCCTTTGTGAAACCTGGACCCGCTACAACAAGGTAGTTAAACTCCAAGTTCTCAAGCTGTCTCATGATCTCGTGAAAGAACTCGATTCTCTCACTACTCTCCTTCCCATAACTTCTCTTAACGTTGAAAACTTCCTCAACTCCCCATTCCCTAACAACTCCTACTACAGCTTCTCCCTCTTCCACAGTCACTATTGCTACTTCTGGTTTCTTCTGCGTCGCCTCTTTCAATCTCTTCAACTGTTCATCCTTCCACTCCTCTTTTATTATACTCAGCTCCTTCCCAACGGTTATACTTAGTGTATGGTATCCGGAATCCTCAACTCCTCCCACTATCTTTCCTGTTATCCTCAACCTGTTTGCAAACCTGTGAAATTCAACTTTCTCCACCTCAACTCCCAACCTAACTGTAACTTTCTCCTTGTCACTCCTAAGCTTGTCACTGCTCTCTCTAACCCTCTTCGTCCAAGAGTAAACGATGTCCTTTGGCTCTACTATGTACTTTAGATGCCAGAGGTCATCCAAGCTCTCTGGAATCATCTTTATCTCTCCCTTCCTACCCTTCAGATTCTCCTCAACTATTCTCACCTTTGAAGCTAAGACGAAGGGTTAAAATAGTTTGATGAAAAATTCAAAGCATGAAATTCGAAATCCTTTCTAGGCCAAGTTATAGTCTCCTTGAACTTAGATTAAATGCAGGAGAGGAAGTTTTAGCTGAGACTGGTGCCATGATATACATGAAGGAAGTTGAGCTTAAAACTGAAGCTAAGGGAGGTTTATTGGGAGGTTTGAAAAGAATCATAGCTGGAGAATCGTTTTTCGTTAACAGATTTGTAACTGTCGGGAACTATGCAGTGTTGGGTTTGGCTTTACCCTACTAGGGTGATATAATCCATGTTTCTTTGAACGGTGTTGCTTACGCTCAGAGCGGTGCGTTTTTGGCATCAACTCCTGATGTTGAGATAGATGCAAAGTGGGGAGAAGCGAGGGGCTTTTTCGCTGGCGAGGGATTGATACTTTTGAAGATAAGGGGTAGCGGTGATCTCTTCCTTTCATCATTCGGTGGAATAGTTGAGGTAGATGTAAAAGATCGGTTTGTAGTGGATACAGGGCACATTGTCGCTTTTGAAGATAGCTTAGATTTCAGTGTCAAAAGGGTTGGAGGCTTGAAGACGACGCTTTTGAGTGGAAAGGGATTAGTTGCTGAGTTCAGAGGTGAAGGAAGGCTGTGGATTCAGACGAGATCAATAAGCGATTTCGTAGGTTGGTTTTCATCTCTAATGCCTAAGAAGAGCTAATCATTCCCATTCCCTGAAACCGTACTCACCAACGAGAAGGACAAACCTTACGGGTCCCCAAACTCTCTTATGTATCTTACCCTCTTCATCCTTATCAACTATATAGAGGTATTGATCGTATCTTCCAATGGGAATTATTATCCTTCCTCCTGGATTTAACTGTTCTATGAGAGGTTTTGGTACATCTGGAGCTGACGCTGTAACGTAAATCTTATCGTATGGAGCTTCTTCAGGATAACCCCTACTACCATCCCCAACCACAACCTTCACGTTATCATAACCTAAGATTTTCAAAATCTCTTTTGCCCTTTCTGCAAGCTCTGGAATCCTTTCCACAGCTACAACCTTTCCCCTCTTACCTACAATCTCAGCAACAACTGCAGCGTGATAACCACTTCCACCTCCAACTTCTAAAACCTTCTCCCCCTCTTTGAGATCGAGTAGATCACACATTATTGCAACCATGTGTGGAGCGCTTATCGTCTGGCCAAAACCTATTGGAAGTGGTGTATCTATATAGGCCTCAACTTCATACCTCTTAGGCACAAAGAGATGGCGAGGAACCTTCATCATAGCTTTGGCAACCTTATCGCTTATGTTTAATTCTTCTTTAAGCCTTCTGACCATTTTTTTCCTCTTTTCCTCAAACGGATCCATGTATTCCAATCTACCAAAGACTTAATAACACTAATCCCACTTACCCTGTGAAGGCTCAATCATACTCTGCAGGAACTATAATAAACGCTTTAGCCACTGGATATGGCTGTGCATTTGGCTTGGACATAAAGCTCAGGGTCAAGGTCGACTTCAATTGTGGGGAGAATGTACTGATTGAGGATGGTGTGGAAAAGACAAGTTATGTCTTGAATGAGGTTTTGAAGGAGTTTGGTTTAAGTGCTGTTGTAGAGGTGGACAGTGAAATTCCAAGGGGTAGTGGATTGGGAAGTAGTTCGGCATTTTTAAATGCATTGATCTTGGCAATCTACAAACATCTATCAAAGCCTTTGAATGCTGGTGAAATCCTAAGGTTGAATGCAAAACTCTCCTTGAGGTGTGGTATAAGTTACACTGGCGCATTTGATGACGCTTCAGCTTCTCTTTTGGGTGGAATTATCCTCACGAACAACAGTTTCATGAAAGTTATTAGATGGGAGTTTAAAAAGGCTAAAGCAATAATTCTAATTCCAGAATTTGAGAGGGGCAAAATCGATCTTGAGAAGATTAGGAAAGATAAGAGTTTGGTTGAGAAGGCCTTGAAGTTTGCTATGAATGGAGATTACAAAAAGGCCATGTACTACAACAGCTTACATTATTGTAAAGCCATAGGTTATCCGATGGAAATAGTGGAAGTCGTGAAAGATTTGAACTGTTGTTGTGGTCTTTCTGGAAACGGACCATGTTTTGTAGCTTTTGGGGATGTTAGAGAGGTTAAAGAAGTTTGGGAATCGTATGGAGATGTTTTTGAAAGCAGGATTGTGAATGAGCCGTGTGATGACGTTGTAATTACTTCTGATCTGTTTTTAGACTTACAATCGCACCGATGGCTATCATGTGTATAATCGTGCAGTACAGACAGAAACCATCGAAAAATTCTCTCAAAACAAAGTACAGTATTCCTATAATTCCCAGAATAGCCCAAATTCTCTTAATACTGCCTTTAACAAGTAATCCTACCAAGAACCAAGCAAGTCCTAAGGAGTAATTTATAAGATTACAGTGTCCCAGGCATATTCCAACATACTTGGTTAAGTATAGCAGGTAACTGCAGATGTAGACCCCCGCTAAGCACATTACCTTTCGCAACATGATAGACTCCTTATCAAATCCTCAACCCCCATTATATCTCTTTCTCCTATGAGAGCAGTTGTGACGTTTCCAGCGTGAACGACAACGGTTGGCACTCCAATGACATAGTAAGCATACTTATAGCAGACCTTTGAGATGTTCTTATCTTGAACATTGCAGTAGTAGAATGTGACATCTTTGTACTTTTCCCTAAGTTCATCGATGTAGGGCTTTACCTTTTCACAGTGGGGACAAGAGGGAGAGTAATAGAAGTAGACCTCAATCTTCGAGTAATTGCATACGACAGTAGTTGGCACTGTGACGGATGTTGTGGAAGTTGTCTGCTGAGAACAGCCTGCAAAAATGACGCCTATCAGTAGTGCTAACATGAAAACTCTTTTCATATGTTGAATTGAACCTAGATCATAAAACGTTTGCGAAAGTTTTTTACTTGAACAAAGTATTATCCTATGCTATGAAGATAACTTGGTTAGGACATGCCTGTTTCTTGCTTGAGGGTTCGAAAAAGATCTTAATAGATCCATTCTTAAGTGGAAATCCAACTGCTCCAGTGAAGCCTGAAGACTTGGATGTAGATATAATACTAGTCACTCATGGACATGGTGACCATTTGGGTGATGCAGAGGTTATTTCAAAGAAGTGCAACGCACCGATAGTAGCGATCTATGAACTTGCCGTGTATTTATCTAAGAGGGGTTGTGAGACTATAGGTATGAACATAGGTGGAACTTTGAACTTTGAAGGAGTAAAAATAAGCATGGTTAAAGCGGAGCATTCTGCAGACATTGTTGGGGATGAGATAATCAGTGGGGGTAAGGCTGTTGGCTACGTGGTTGAGGATGGAGTTACAGTTTACCATGCTGGAGACACCGATGTGTTCATGGACATGAAACTGATCGGTGAGATCTACAAGCCCAAAGTGGCTATACTGCCCATAGGCGGTTTTTACACTATGTCACCAAGAACAGCTTTGAAAGCTATAGAGTTGCTAAGACCTGAGATAGTGATTCCTATGCATTACAACACTTTCCCAGCGATAAAACAGGATCCTGAAGAGTTTAAGAAGGATGCAGAAAGGTTGGAAGTGAAAGTTGTTGTTCTCAAGCCTGGAGAGTCGTTTGAAGTTTAATTTTTTATTTTATCACTTAAATAAATATCGTTTTTCAGAACAAACAATTGTCAAAAAGATGAATGAGTATCCAATACTAATGAGATACTGGAAAAATCGTGTTGATTATTGTAATTTCAACCATAATTATAGCGGTGTTTTTTTACCAGGTAAGTTAAAGCCTATTGTCTCTATTTATTTAATCATTAATATTTTTACTAATTAAATATTATTACAAAACACGCTGTATGGATGTCCAAACTGTAAGCATGTATTTAAGCCAGAACTTTCGGATCTTGTATCATCTTCACATCAAACGTACTACAAACTTTTAACTTATCCAAACTGCAGGACTGTTGCATAGTGTCCCATTAAGTATTATAAGAGCAAAGAATTAGATTCAAATCTTAAGCCAATATTATGAAGAACTTATAAAATTAATTTAAAAGTACTGTTAATCTTCACAACGATTGTCTACGTGTTAAGCTTGATACCAATCGCTCTAAACTAAAATTTCATTTTACTCGCCGTTAATACATTTCTGTACTTGCTCCACTCAACATCTGTAAGACACGCAATTAAAAGAGATATTATAAAAGCTAGATATATTTGGCTCTAACTGTTTTTATCGTAATATCGATGGCTCTATTAGCATTTGGATTTAATCCCTTCAGATTGACCGCTCACTTAACGTTCTCTAACCTTCCATAGAGCTTCCATGCACTCACCTTCGGTTCCTCATACCTCTGATACTCGACAAGGGCAGATGCCAAAGCTATATCTTCTTCTCTTATTTCTTCCTTGAAGATCTCATCCAATCTCTTCATTATAGGATGGTACTTTACCATGTATGTCCTCACTTCATCTCTAATGTTCTGCTCCTCCACGAACCTCGTGTGTGTTTCTCCTCTGACAAAAGCATCGTTGTGCATCACCGCAAGATGGAAAGGAATGTTGGTTTCAACGCCAACTATGACATACTCCCACAGAGCTCTCCTCATCCTGTAAATTGCCTCAAGTCTAGTTTCCCCCCAAACACAGAGCTTTGCAATTAGTGGGTCATACTCCTTTGGAATTACATAACCCATGTGAACACCACTATCAACCCTAATTCCAATTCCACCAGGACTCCTATAATGAACTATCTTACCACTTCTCGGCAAAAACTCGATGGGGTCTTCAGCATTTATCCTGCACTCTATGGCATGTCCTCTCATTACAACATCTTCCTGATCATGATAAAGTTCTTCGCCATAGGCTATCCTAATCTGATACTTCACTATGTCTATGCCAGTTACAAGCTCAGTAATTGTGTGTTCAACCTGTAAACGTGTGTTCATTTCAAGGAAGTAGAAATTTCCATCCTGATAGAGAAACTCCATCGTTCCAGCATTTGTGTACTCTATGTACTTTGCACCTTTCACAACGAGCTTACCCATCTCCTCTCTAGTTTCATCGTCAACCGCTGGAGATGGACATTCTTCTATGAGTTTCTGATGTCTCCTCTGAATGCTGCACTCCCTCTCACCAAGATGAATGACGTTTCCATGTTCATCGGCTAAAACCTGAAACTCTATGTGTCTTGGTTTAGGCAAGTATTTTTCAATGTAAACTGTAGCATCTCCAAAGTACTTCTCTCCCAACTTCTTCGACTTATAAAAAGCTTGTTCTAGTTCCTCTTCACTGTTAACAACAGTAATTCCTATTCCTCCCCCTCCACCGGATGCCTTTATGGCAACTGGATATCCCACCTTTTCAGCCCATTTCAAAGCAGAGTCTACATCCTCTAAGGCTGGAGATCCCGGTACTACTGGCAAACCTGCTTCTTGCATGAGCTTTCTTGCCATGACCTTTGAACCCATATTGGCAATAACCTTTGAACTTGGACCTATGAAGACTATACCCTCCTCCTCACACCTCTTAGCGAATTCGGGGTTTTCAGCGAGAAATCCGTAACCTGGATGAATTGCATCAACATCAGCCTTCTTCGCAACCTCTATGATCTTATCAATGTTTAGATAACTCTCTCTTGGCTCAGCTTTACCGACATAATAGCTTTCATCTGCATAAAGCCTATGCAAAGCTCTTCTATCAGCAGAACTGTAGATTGCAACTGTGCGAATTCCAAGTTCCCTGCAAGCTCTCATAACTCTTATAGCTATCTCACCTCTGTTAGCTACAAGCACTTTCTCGAACATCTATGCCGTGAAAATTTGAAGACTTATAAGCCTTGAGCTTTGATATCAAAACTACAATCTCTCAATCTTACTCCTTAAAATTTCCTTTACCTCTTCAACACTTTTGGCTTTTAAGCCGAAGTACCTTATGAAACCTTCTGTAGTTGTCAAAACCTTCGTCTTACCCTTCTTTTCGGCTTTGATTAAGCCAAGCTCTTCCAACCTCTTCACGTGCTCGTAACACCTATTTCCTCTAATCTTTACAAGCTTGGAAAGTTCTATTGGCTGATTGACAGCTATTATTGCAAGCGTCCTCAATGTCGATCTGTCCAGATCCTTCTCCTTTGAAAGTACGAGGTGTTGGTAGGCTGGCTTTACCCTCATTAGAATATTTTCACCTAACCTTATAACTTCAATTGCCGTATCTCTACTCTCGTACTCTGCAATGATCTCATCGACGGCCTTCTCAACATCCTCAACCTTAACTCTAAGGATTCTAGCAATCTCCATAATGCTTATAGGCTCCGATGATGAAAAGAGGATTGCTTCAACCTCCTTCTTCATTCAGAATCACCCTTATGTCATCGTACAGCCTATCTTGTTTAAGTTCAAGCTTCCTTCTGAATGCAAGGTGTAGTAGTGACACGTAGTACATGAGCTTTTTCCCCTTATCGAATCCCTTCACAAGGTTGAAGAAGGACAGTTCTTGCTTTCCAAGCTTTAGAAGGTCTTTGTAAACTTCGACAATCTTCTCTTCAATGTTTTCCTCGTGAGGGACGTTTTCAAAACTCGCAAATATCTTCCTAACCTTCATCCTCTTTTTCCTTCTTTCCTGAAGCTTCTCTATTCTCCTTAGCTCTTTAACAAGTTCATCCAGTGTTGTAAACCTCTTGATTCTTCTCTTAACTGGCTTAACATCTAGCTCTATATCTACATCGACTACCTCAAAATCCTCAAAATCAAGATCCGTATTCTCCTCCTCATCACCAAATATTTCATTTAAAAGAATCTCAGCCTTCATTCTAAGCAATATCGATGCGTAAAGGATGACTCTACCAGATACTCTTATATCGTCAATCCTTTGAAGAAACCTATCTGTTAGCTCAACTATATCAACATTCCAAGGATCTATTTCACCCCTCTTAGCCATGTCAACGATTATTTCAATTGGATCGCTGTAACCATCGATTCTCCATCACCCCCTCTCGTAATTCCAACAACGTGATCTGCCTCTTCAAGCATTGGCTTTCTTAAGGATACGACTATGAATTGTGCATCCTTAGAAAGCTTCTTTATCATTTTTGCCAACCTTCCAACGTTCACACCGTCCAAGAACATGTCAACCTCATCGAATGCATAGAACGGTGCTGGCTTATACCTCTGAATGGCAAATATGAATGCCAAGGTTAAAAGGCTCTTTTCACCACCACTCATAGACTCAAGCCTTTGAATGGGCTTTCCAAAGGGTTTAAATCTTATGTGAAGACCACTGGAGAAGGGATCATCCTTATCCAAGTAAATTTCTCCTTCTCCATCCGCAAGCTCCCTTACAATTTGCTTAAAGTTTTCATTTATTGCGTTGAAGGCTGAAATGAATGCAGATCTCTTCATCTCCTCAATACGCTTGATCTTTTCGAGTATCTCCTTTCTTTCCCTATCAAGAACGTTCCTTCTTTCAACAAGATTCTTAAGCCTTTCACTGACCTCCTCGTACTCCTGAATCGCTTTCATGTTGACTTCTCCAAAACTGCTCAGCTCGTCTTCGACTTCAGCAAGTCTCCTCTTAACGTGTTCAAGAGGTGGTAAATCACTAGGTACTTCAACATCGTACTTTTCCAACTCTCTCTCTACTTCTTCAAGCTTTTCCCTAAGACCTTTCAACTTTTCCTCGAGCAATTTCTCCGTAAGCATCTTTTGGTTCTTTTCCCTTTCAAGTGATTCAATCTTAGCGATTAGCTCATCCCTCTTTCTTCTAAGCTCAGAAACTTCTTCACTGATTTCCCTCTCCTTCTCTTTTAAAACTCTCAAGTGTGATTCGAGCTCACTCATTCTAAGCTTAGCTTTTTCAATCTCCTTCATCCTACTATTGATTTTCTTCTCCAAACCTTCAATTCTCTCCTTGTACTCCTCTATCATTCTAATCGTTTGTTCTCTCTTGGCACACAATCTACTTCGATCGGAAGATAAGACAGACAGCAAATCCTTTAGCTTCTCTATTTCTGTTCTAATTTCCTCCATTTTTGAGCTCAATTTGGCAATTCTTTCATCCTTAAGCTTGACTTCCAAGCTTCTTATCTCTCTCTCAACTTTACGAATTCTATCCTCAATATCCGCAAGCTTTCTATCGATCTCAATTGCCCTTGCATTCAAAACTTCAGATTCTTTCCTCTTTTCCTTCAATCTTCTCTCAACATCAATTAAGAACGACTTTAACTCCTCAACTTTTGATCTATTAGCTGAAATCCTTTCTTTTAATCTTGTAGCCTTCTCGTTTAACTCTTCAAATCTCCTTTGCAAATCCTTTCTCAAAGCTTCTACATCTGCCAACTTAGATTCAAGTTCTATTTTCCTCCTCCTAAGCTCATCTACCTTCTCCCTCAATCTAATCTCTCTATCAAAGATTGCAATCGATTTTTTCTTAACGGATCCGCCCGTTATAACTCCACTTTTCTCTATTAGATCACCCTCGAGCGTTACGACTCTAAATCTGTTTATGAAACGCTTTGCAACATCTATGTCTCTCACCACAAGCGTGTCCTTATATACGAATTCGAAGACCGGCTTAAACTTCTTGTCGCACTTTATCAGGTTGACCGCATAATCCACAACACCATCCTCCTTAAGAACAGATTTATCTAATTCTACATTTACATTGATCCTGTTGAGCGGTATGAAGCTAGCTCTCCCACCTTCTACTTCCTTAAGGTACTTTACAGCCTTTATAGCTACATCTTCACCTTCAACAACGATGAAGTTCAAGGCGTTACCGCCAGCGACCTCCAAAGCCAAAGCGTACTTCTCATCTACGCTACAAAGCTGTGAAACCGTTCCGTATATTCCCTTAAGCCTTCCTTCCTCCCTAGCTTTCAAGATTGTCTCAACAGCTCTTGGTCTTTGAACGGCTGAAACCTTAACAAGCTCAATTTCAGTCTCCCTCAACTCCTTGTCAACCTTCGCAATTTCATCTCTAAGTTTGAATATTTCTCCATCAATCTCGAATATCTTTAGTCTAACCTTATCGATTTCGTTTTTCACAATAATTAGCTCCCTCTCATCATTTACGATTTCGTCAAATATTTTATCCAATTTAATCTTCTCCTTGTTAATCTCTATCTCCTCTATTTCCATTCCGATCCTTCTTAAACCTTCCAAAACTTTTTCTTTTTCCTTTAAGAGTGTAGTCCTCCTTTCTTTAAGGTCATTCAAAATCTTAACCTTTCTATCAAGTTCATCTCTCAAAGATCTGTAATCTGAGCTCAGCTCATCGTACTTCATCCTTAAAATTTTTAGCTGATTTTCTTTCTCGCTCAAAATAGCCTCCAAACTCTCCTTTCTAACTTCAACATCTTTTAGTTCCTTATCAACTTTCTCAAGCTCCTCCGACATTTTTTGAAGTGCGATCAAAGTTTTTTCTTTCTCCCTCTCAAGCTCCTCCACTTCTTTACTGTATATGCCAATAGTCTTTTTTAAGCTTGCAATTTCAGAGTTTGTAGAGCTTATCTCCTCATTTATCTTCTTCAATCTCTCATCCTTGAATGAAGTGATCTTCTCAGACAGTTCCTTAACTTCCTCATTCAGCTTGGCAAGCTCAGAATTGATTTCAGCTAATCTCCTAACAATATCATCCCTTTCAGAATCGATCGAATTGATCTTCTTTTTAATGTCTTCAGCCTCTTTAAGTAGTGATAGGTAATCGTGAACCCTTCTGTAGTACTTGAGCTTGTCTTTCTCTTCCATAAGCCTTCTGTATCTCAAAGCCTCCTCCCTCTCAACACTTAACTTCGAAAGCCTTTCCTCAACTTCCCTTATTACAACTTCAACCTTCTCTATGTCCTGTTTAACATTCTCAAGTTCTTCCAAAGCTTTTTCCTTCTTCTCTTCAAACTCTGAAATTCCAGCAACATCCTCTATTATCTTCCTTCTCTGGACAGGAGTCATCTCAGCAATTCTTGTAACATCTCCCTGCATTATTACATTGTAATCTGTGTTCAACCCCAATTTTTCAATAAGTCTCTCAACTTCGGAGTAACTCACGCTTTTACCATTTATGTAATAGTAGCTGTAGTAACCCTTGTCGGTCTTCTTTATCCTCCTCTTGACAACACAGTTTTCGAGTTCTATCGTTACTTCAGCTTCATTCTGATTGCTCCTGATTAGATCGGTTAACCTTTCAGCTCTAAGAACCTTGGATGATGTAATTCCAAAGCAGAACAGTATCGAGTCTATTACGTTCGATTTACCACTACCGTTAGGACCTGTTATAACCGTAAAGTTGTCTCTGAACTCTATCTCGGCTCTCTTAAAGGATTTGAAGTTTCTAAGCTTGATCTTCTTGATAAACATCTCAATCGACGACAATTATCTCCTCATCGAAGTCCATTTTTCTTTCCTCTCTCTTCTCTTCTTTCTCTTCTACAACCTTTTCCTCTTCTTTGGCTATGTCAATTATTTTGGTCTCCTTCCTCTCGTAAGATTTCAGTTCAGACTTTATGAAGAGAATTTCATTCATCAAAGCATCTATACTCTTAGAAAGTTCTGCAAGCTTGGCTTCAATAGCCTTCAACTCTTTCTTGAACTCTTCCCTTATTTCATTCTTAATCTCTTCAAGCATACTTGAAGACAGCATTTTTCTCAACTCCTCAACCTCCTTTTCCTTTTCCGCAAGCTTCCTCTCAAGCCTTTCAAGAAGGATATCCCTCTCCATTTGATGGAAATTATTTGAGAAGTTCTTATACTTTTTCATTCAAACCGACAGCTAAGAATAGATCTCCACCGTATTTTATGTCTTCAAAATCGGTTTCAACGACAGTAAATCCCGCTTTTTCTATCATTTCAATAACATCTCTACTGCTGTAGAATTTTGCATTAGAGTAAAATGGATTGTCCTTTCTTCTCATGTACTCCTTTGCAAGTTTGGATTCCTTTGGTATTGTACATACAACGACTTTACCACCTTCAACCGTAACGTCCTTTGCAGATCTTAAGGCTTCAGCAGGATCATCCAAGAAGCAGAGGGTGAAAGCAAAGAGAACCAAATCAAAAGCCCTCTTAAAGGGTAGAAACTTAGCGTCTGCCTTAACAACCTCTACTCCCCTCGACCTTGCAAGCCTCAGCATCGCATTGGACAGATCAATACCACATTCAATTCCCAATTCAACTGCAAACCTTCCAGTACCAACTCCAACCTCCAAGCCCCTCTTAAAATTTCCTAAGTATCTTCGAATAAACTCAACCTCCTTCTTGAATATCTCAGCGTTTCTGTCATACCACGAATTGTACCTCTTCCAATACCTCTCAAAGATATCTACGGTTTTCATTTTCTAAGTAAGAGTTTTGAAGATTTTTAAGTTTTTGTTTGGAGATATAACTCATTAAAAAAATTAAAAACTATTTTAATTACTCAATCCGAGCTCTTCCTTAACCTCATTGGTCGCCTTAACCATTACTTTCAGCTTTTCGAATGCAATATCCCTTGGCAAAAGCTTTAAACCGCAATCTGGATCGATATAAAGTTGCTTTGGCTCAACTACCTCCAGAGCCATATATATCGCCTTCTTAACCTCTTCAACGCTTTCAACCCTTCTACTGTGAACGTCTATACATCCAAAACCTAAGTCCTTGTCGTAGCTGTACTCCTTTAAAATAGCTAAGTCTTCGAAGTTCCTGTTTGCAAATTCAAAATCGATCTGATCTACCTTGAAGTCTAATATCTCTGGAAATATTGCTCTATAATTCCCATAGCACATGTGCATGCCTATGTACGCATTAACTCCCTTGACCATTATTTCTACAGCATTCTTGGCAATTTCAATCTCTTCTGGGTGCGTTGGAATTGCAGGTTCATCTATTTGGATGTAATTAGCTCCTACCTTTACGAGCTCTCTAAACTCTCTGTTCAAAACTTCTGCCAAAGCATAAACAGCATCTTCTTTCGTTTTGTAGTATTCGTTGAAGCTCCAATCAACTATGGTGTAAGCACCAGTTATAGGAACTTTAATCTTCTTATCAGTTATACTCTTAAGGTAGAGGAAATCGTTTATAGCAAGCTCATCTCTATATCTAAGCTCCCCAACTATCGAGGGTTTTGGATAGTACGCATTTCCCCAAACTCTAACTTCGCCGTATATCACGAATCCATCTATCCTTTCAGCAAAGTATGAAGTCATCTCCTCTCTACGCATTTCACCATCCCAGATTATATCTACCCCAGCAATCTCATGATCCTTAACAACAGCCTTAACTGCATCCTTATACGCCTCATCCATGACTTTATCGTCAATTTTACCCTCCTTATACAGCTTTATCATCTTAAGGAGCCACTTTGGCTTGGGATAACTTCCGACAACTGTAGTCTTCATCTTACCACCTCCTTGAGCTTCGTCACTAACTGCATCTTTTCGTAGGCTTTGATACGAGGTAAGAACTCTAAGCCCGTGTTTGGTGATATGTAAACCTTCTTGAAGTTCCCACTTGAGATTATTCTATCAAACCTATCTTTGAGTTCGTTCAAATCCTCCATCTTAGTGTTTCTACCGTCGACAATTCCAACGTTTATCCTTTCAAAGCTGTACTCCTTCACAATCATCAAATTCTCTTCGAATCCTTCAACGAAATCCAAACCTATGACATCAAATCCGAAGTCCAACACATCTGGAAATATCCTATCGGCCGGTGCAAAGTAAGTCATCAAAATTGTTTCAACATTCACATTTGTAAGCTCGTTATAAATATCTTTGAGAACTTCAAGCTCCGATTTCTCAGCGTACAGAAGGGATGGTTCATCGATCTGAATGTACTTGATACCCATCGATTCAAGCTCTTTGATCTCCTCCTTGATTGCTTTGCATAGATCCCATAGGAAATCTTCATAACTCTTGTAGAACTTGTTCCTTGAAAGCTTTGTTATAGTGTAACAGCTTAAAACAGCTTTAACATTCTTTTCCATTTCGAAGGCAATTTCAAGATCGTAGAGCAACATCTTTACTCTTCTAATCTTCCCTTTAACTATTGGAATTCTATAGTAGAGGTTGTTGTCAAAATATCTTACAAGACCGTTCATTTCAAATCCATCAAGTCTTGAAGCAAGAGTTAGAAGGAAATCGTGCCATATTAACTGTCCATCCGTTAAAATCTCTATTCCTGCCTTTTTTTGTTCATCCAAAACCTCAACTATAGCTTTCTTTAAAACTTCCCTATCAACTTCAACATCCAAATCCTTCTGAAGACCTTCAACCTTCCTCAAATAATCTCTAAACCACTCTGGTCTTGGATAGTTGCCAACGACGGTAGTTACAACTTCCATGTAATCACCTCATATACTCTCTCTAACGAAGTTACCTTCTCCTCCAAGCCTCTTTATCGTCTTCAAAATGTTATCAACAACGGTCTTCAAAGCCTTCTCCGCAACCTTGTAATCGTCAGCCTCAAGTACTATCCTATACTTCGGAGCTCCAACATACTCTATCTCAGCTTTAACGTTTGGATACTTCTTAATGATGTCGTAAGCCTTTGTAAGTGCTTTCTTTATTCTCTCAACACCGTCACCAGCAAAACTCTTGAGCTCGAAGTATCCTCTCACCTTAACCCTTGGTGGCTTTATGTTATCTCTCGCAATCTCGGCCATCTCCTTGGCAAAGCTTTCGCCGACAACCTTAGCTAAAACCTCGTATCCTTCGTAAGCGGACTCAACAAAAGCCTCGTAAACACTATCATACTCCTTTATAAGCTTCTTACCAATCTCTAACAGTTGTTCTCTATTCAAACCAAGCTTTTTTCCAATTATCTCAAGCCACTTAAACGCCTTTAGTTCGTTTTTCCACTCTTGAAGTTTTTCTCTCTTCTGTCTCTCCGTAACATCCTTTATAGATAGATCGATATGTCCTCTCTTTGGATTTACGCTTAAAACTTTACATATCACCTTCTGCCCCTTCTTAACGTGATCTCTTATGTCCTTAATCCATCCAGGTGCAACTTCACTTATGTGAACCATTCCCTCCTTATTTTCGTACTCGTCGAGAGAAACAAAAGCACCAAAGTCCATCACCCTAGTTACAGTCCCTATCACGATCTCTCCTGGGGAAGGATAGCCATCTCTTTTAATTATGAGCCTTTCCTCTCCACTCATTGAATCAGTTAATGGAGGTGAATTTAAATGTCCTTCGAATTAAATTATTTAGATAAATTTCTTTATGAAATTTCTTTATTAAAGATATTTATAGAAAAATTGCTTGTAAAATCACGCCCTTCACAGTAGTTCCGAAAATGGAATATTTAGCAACCAGATAAAAATTCAAGTATTTCAAAATCAAATAAAAATCATCATTTAAGTGGATTTAATTGTCAACTTTCGGAACTACTGTTTAGTGCGGGGCTGTTCACTCCTGAACGATTGTAACATCCAGATTTCTGAAGTGATTGTTGAGGGTATATATCTCTTTAATATTGATTTCCTTCATCTTCAAATAAGCCAGAGCATCGTTTATATTAACATTTTTCTCTTTGGCAATTAGCAAAGCTTTTAGATAATCCTCTTACGAAACAGGTAAAATCCTGATGTTCTTAGCAAGCAGTAAATTTTCAACAAACTTCAAAGCTGTTGCAAGATTTACTTCGCTTCGAGAATGTTTGCAACCTCACTTAAATGAACCACTGTAGTAACAACCTCTTCTCCATCCTCGATTTTAAGTAGAATTTGCTTGGCTCTTTCCTTTCTTTCAAGGATCTCTTCACTAACCTTTCCCTTAGGCTTTAGCGCAGCACGGAGGATACGTTTGCATCTATAAACCTCATTCAAACAACTCCTCAAGAAGCTCCTTTTCAACATCTTCTTTAACTTCAGCTTCGATCATGTCGAAGAACTGCGAAAGTTTGGGCTTTCTCTTTGGCAATATCTCTATTCTATCTTCAAATTCAATTAGAATTACTTCACTACCCCACCTTTTCCTCCACTCCTTAGGTAGAACAATCCCTCCCTGACTATCAACTTTCTTAACTTCTACAATCATTACCAATCACCATTAATCCACCTTACTACCAAGTTTATAAAATTTTGTAAATTGTACAAGAATTCTATATATTGTTTATTGTTCTTCTTAACTATCTGTTCTGAAGTAACGTTTGATTCCCCTACAATATGTTCGAAGTGCGGGTAAGTTTGACTTGATGGCAGTTTAAGAAGCTCATGAGAAATGTTTGAGAAGGTTCCGGAATTTAAAAATACATAAAAAAGAAGAAAAGAAAAAGATCTTCTTTGAGTTGTTTGAGGAGATACTTGATTAGAGTATAATCTCTATTCCAAGCTTTTCAGCCAACTCCTTGTATCTATTTCTGATCGTTACTTCGGTAACACCAGCAACTTCTGCAACTTCTCTCTGTGTCCTTCTTTCACCGCATAAGATTGAAGCTATGTAGATTGCAGCTGCAGCAACTCCAGTTGGTCCTCTGCCACTCGTAAGTTCTCTTTCTTCAGCTTTCTTGATTATCTCGATAGCCTTCCTTTGTACTTCACCGCTCAGGCCTAATGCAGCGCAGAACCTTGGCACATAGTCCGCTGGACTTGTGGGCATCAGCTTCAAACCTAACTCTCTCGCTATGAACCTGTAAGTCCTACCTATCTCCTTCCTATCTACTCTTGAATACTGTGCAATCTCATCCAAAGTTCTCGGCACTCCCGCTTGTCTGCAAGCTGCATATAGAGCTGCAGCTACTACACCCTCAATGCTCCTTCCTCTTATCAAGTTCTTTTCAATTGCCTTTCTGTAAATTACAGCTGCTGTCTCTCTAACGCTCTTCGGCAAGCCCAAAGCTGAAGCCATTCTGTCAAGTTCGCTCAAAGCAAAGGCTAAGTTCCTTTCAGTAGCATTACTTATTCTAATCCTTCTCTGCCATTTTCTAAGCCTAAACAGCTGAGCCCTAGTCCTGATTGATATAGCCTTACCGTAGTAATCTTTGTTATTCCAGTCGATTATCGTAGTTAAACCTTTATCGTGAATTGTGTTGTGCAAAACGAAACCCATCCCAGCTACGAAGTTTTCTGCATTCGGAACAGTTAAATCGTATGCGTATCCGTTTGTGGGCTTAACCTTCCTTATCGCCTTAATCCTCAGGAACATGAAGTCCGATTCAGCCAACCTCTTCAGTCTTTCATCTCCATACTTCTCTGCAATTTTCAGGGCTAAGTTTCTACTGATTCTAATCCTCTTCCCGTATCTCCACTCCTTAGCGTATTTAATCGGGGCGGGGATCAGCTCTTCGACTGGAGGCTTCTTCTTTTCTCTTAATACTTTAGCCATCATCTTCAGTTTAGCTATAGCGCTCGGATTGGTCACTTTGAGCATATGTGCTACACTCTCACCCAAGAACTGACCCGTCTTTTCTATTGTGTGTGCGGGTATTCTTTCGACGTTGTAGTGTGCTACAACGCCAAGCTGAAGTAGTAACGTCGCAATATCGTTTATCAACTCCCTGTTGCAAGATACCGCTGTAAGTTGGAACGTGCTGTAATTGTGATTTACGTAGAAGTTACCATCTCCGTTGAAGAAGCCCCTTAGGAACTCCACTTTCAGATTTTCAGGCAAGGAATAGACAAGCGATGGAACCCTCTTCTCTTTAGCTCTTCTTCCAACTCCCAAGTTCTTAAAAAGCTCCACGATAGGCTTGCTGTTTATTTCAATTTGAACAGCACTACCCTTATCGTAAACTTTTGGATTCAGCCCCAATCCTTTGAAGTAGCTCACGACTTCATCTATGTAATCCTTTTCGTGCTTTCCGAATGAGAAGACGATTTTTCTCTCGTCCATGTGCCCCTCCGCAAGGTAGTATCCGAGCATTCTTGCGAACTTCTCGTCTATCGGAATGTTTACTGGAATTGCTCTACCTCCTCCAACCCTTAAGGTAGCATCGCTTGGAATCTTGATGTCGTTCTCTATGACGTATCTCAACGGTACACTCTTCCTTCTCCTCAAATCCTTGTTGGTAAACGGATAATCAAACTGCACGTAGGCGTTTCTAACTATTTTGCTCAAATCTATTGAATCTATCGAGCTTTCGATGTTGGGCAGTTTCCTTGCAAGAACTACAAAGTCGCCCTCTTTAAGCTGATCCACCCTTATTGGAACTACCTCTTCATCTACAATCGTAAAGACACTGTGGCTACCAGTAACTCTAACGCTTCTGTTACCTTCAACAACAACTTCAAACATTTCGTTAACTGGATGCCTTGAAACTTCTGAAACTTTCCTGAAGGAGAATTTATAGTTTTCATCGAAAGCTACAACTTCTAAATCTTCATCGCTCACATCCGCAATTTCTAATATTCCCTCTCTTCTAACTTTACCCTCCTTAGCCTTCTTTTCTATTAAAGAATCAATGAGTTCTCCGATCTTCGTCACCTTGACTTCTCCGTTCAGTCTCACGATTATGGGTTCATCTGCATCGACACTGTAGGTTATAGGAGCACCAACCCTACTCCTCTTTTCCCTCTGTTCACTGTCAAATGCTCTCCATTCTGGTCCAGCGTCTATGTACCTCTCCTCAATCACGTAACCACAGTCCTGACAGATCAGCTCTCCCCTCTTGTAATCTCTAATTATTCTTGGACTTCCACACTCTGGACAAACTTCAATTATCTCCTCTTTTTCTATCTCTTTTACCTCTTCTTTTTCCTTTTCCTTCTCCTTTTCCTTTTCTATCTCCCTTACCTTCTCCTTTTCCATAATCCTCACCTCCTACAATCACAAACAATTCATCATCAAACCTTTTCAACACCTTCTTATCTTTCGGTCTAATCAGAATGAATGGCGAGTTTACAGGGCCAATTATGTCATAAACATACCCTATCTTCTCAAGCCTCCTGTTACAAACTTCAGAACCAATTTTGGGCAACTCCTTAGCCTTTACTACTATGAATCCCGATTTCGACACATGACTAACTGCCCCAATCTTTTTTAGTTTCATAGTCGATCCTATTTAAGTTTTGCGAAAGCCAATTTAAATGTATTATAGATCTGATATATAAGTCTTTCGGTCAAGTCAGTAGTTCACAAAGTAACACAATATTTATATTATATTAATTTTTATTCTTTATATTAATTTTTAATTTATTATTGTGGAATAGTAATTTTGTTTTCGTTAATTAAATTTTCAATATATTTTATTGTAGCTATTATATCTTTAAATCTAAAAACTTCTGGAAGGCAAAATACATTAGGTTTTATCATACTAATTATTTCTTTCCAATTTATTGGATCTTTATCTGATGGTGGTTTATGCTTATAATGGATATGCCAACCTAAAATTGATGATTTAGGCAATTTTTTCAAGTCTTTACTAGGATCTCTTTTTATCTGTGTATATAATTGGGATATA
Organism: uncultured archaeon; assembly: GCA_964522325.1. Classification (GTDB taxonomy): domain Archaea; phylum Halobacteriota; class Archaeoglobi; order Archaeoglobales; family Archaeoglobaceae; genus Archaeoglobus_B. The sequence goes on from CAZFVO010000010.1 coordinate 31,654, forward strand.
TCAATACAGAATCCAAATTTACTGAGTTCCTTTGATGAAAGATTATCGCTAACAGTTTCGTAAAATTTTATCATATCTTCAACTGTTGAAATAAACATTCCTGTTCTATTCTCAATTAATATACTTGATAAGAAATTTAACTCCTTAAATTTATCAAAAGCTTCTAATATAAGTTTAATCATATGCTCTCTACTTCTCTTTGGTTTGCTAGGGTGAAACTCAACTGCACAAGGTGGTTTTCCAATAAAGTACGAAAACTCTACTATTGATTCTAAATACGTATTTCTCCATTTTGGTAGATTCCAGTAAAGTATATGTGATGGTTTTAGTTCTGGGTCTGTGTGCAGTATGTAGTCTTTTTCAAATCTACCTTCCCCGTAAAGCTTTGGAAAGTCATTCTTTGTGGGGATATCACCTACTGGCTTTTGGACTACTAAATATTCGTTGTTTTCTTCTCTAATCAAATCAAAAGGAACTTCAATCCTAGAAAGATTTAGTTTTAAAGCATCTTTATATCGTTCATTTAAAGTTCCTCTGATAGGAGGATAATGTCTGTAATACTTGCCTAAATTTGGATATGTCCAGTTTAGCTTGTAACTCATATTACATCATTATAATCAATAAGTGTAAAGTGACTTTCGATTTTACGATTTTAAAAATAATGTTTAAAGATTTGAAAGAATTTAGTAATATGGCTAAAATTATCGAAGCTGTATACAAAAATAGAGTATTCAAACTCTCTAAAAGGTCAACCTAAAGGAAGAGATAGAGGTTATAAAAATTATCGGAAAAGTTCAAAGACCTATTTTGATGAGGTTGAAAGAGCTGATAGGATCGCTAAATCTTTTTGAGAGAGTACCGACTGAGGTAAGAATACTTGGGATAGTGACCTACATACAAACCTCTTCGACGAGAAGAACAGCCAAAATTCTTTCAGAAATTTATCTAGTTTCTCACACAGCTGTCTAGAAGTGGGTGAAGAAGTTCGAAGAAAAATTACCGATTTCAACTGAGAAGAAGAGAAGGAATCTTATTGCATTGGATGAAACTGTTGTTAAAGCGAATAGGAAGAGATACTATGTTTTCTCGGCGATGGACGTTGAGAGAAACGAGCAAATTCTGATGAGAGTTTACACTGCGAGAAATTACCTGACAGCGAAATCTTTCATTAAAGAAGTTCTGAAATACTGCGAAAACAAGCCTAAGTTTATCGTTGATAAAGCTCCTTGGTTGATTAGAGCTTTTGAAAGTTTAAGCTTGGAATTCGAGCACGAAGCCTTTCGGAAAGCGTAGTCTGATTGAAGTTGTTTTCAGCTCGTTTAAACAACGAGTAAAGATATTCTTCTGCTCGATCACAGCTAAAATCCCGTTGTAAATTGGAACTTGTTCTGTAAACTGTTCATGCTGTATTACAACCACTTGAGATGGCTAAGTTGACAAGGCTAAAGTTTAAAGACGTAAATAAGACCTTTTGAGATCTCATCACTTTGAGATAAACCATGGTACTAATGATGGATTCATTGGTTTATATGATTCAAAGGCAAAGAAAATAATGTGATAATAATAACTGAACATTGTAGTCTAAAATTGAGGTTCTTTGGGGTCTCGAATATTAATCATCGAACTGGTAGGTATTTTGAGCAGATTTAAACTAAAAGATGATGTTGAAAAATCCTAAATAAAGGACTACGTCTTCTGGATGTGTTTTGTTAACGTTTTAGATTTAACGTTTTAGCAAACTCCCTTCCCTGTATCCTTCAAGATCCATTGTAACATACC
>CAZFVO010000011.1:0-14164 GCA_964522325.1 uncultured archaeon
TGTGATGAAACACTCCCCTCCTGAGCGGTGATGATGAAAGGCAGGGCTTCTGATCATAACAGTAATATTACCATTGACACTACTTCAGATGATATGATCCCGAAGAAGTTGCTAAAAGATTTGAAGGGATATGCTATAGTCGGAAGACACTCAGCCATAAAGCCATGTTTCTGGCTTAAGAAGTCGTTAAAAGATGAAGGGGTTTGTTACAAGCAGAAGTTTTACGGTATTCAATCTCATCGCTGTTTGCAGATGACACCAGCTTTAATCTGCAATCAGCACTGTATCCATTGCTGGAGACCTCTCGAACTACTCAGAGATGTAGAGGGTTGGGATTCGCCAGAGTTCATTGTCGAAGAGAGTATAAAAGCTCATAGGAAACAGCTTAGCGGTTTCTGGGGAAATCCAGATGTAAACAGGAGAAAGCTTGAAGAGGCTCAGAATCCAAACCAGTTTGCCGTAAGCCTCATAGGTGAGCCAACTCTGTATCCATATCTACCAGAATTAGTCGATGTATACAAGAAGATGGGTAGCGTATTCGTAGTTTCAAACGGAACAAATCCAGACATGATCGAACAAGTTGAGCCAACTCAGCTCTACGTAAGCTTAACAGCTTGGGATTCTGAAAGTCACATAAAGCTGAACAGACCTATAAAGAACTTCTGGGAAAACATACTGAGATCTTTGAGGATTCTGGCTAGCAAGGAGTGTAGAACTGTTTTGAGAATTACAGTTATCAAGGATTACAACGACTTTCCGGAGAGATTCGCAAATCTCGTAGATTTAGCACAGCCAGATTTCATTGAAGTTAAAGCTTACATGTATCTAGGTTATTCAAGGTTAAGATTACCAAGATCAGCTATGCCTGAGCATGGACATGTCAAATCCTTTGCTGAAAAGCTCTCAAAGCTTACTGGCTATGAGATAACCGACGAATCTGAGATAAGCAGAGTAGTCCTGCTCGAGCGTTAAAATGAGCATTTACGGGGTAGTTTTAAATACTTGTAGTTTACGATTATTTGTAATCCTCCAATGATTTGGAGGAGGAGTACAAAAAGACAACGGACGGTGAGAGAATGAAGGCGCCAAGTGACACGACGAAGTATCTTATACGTGCAGAGATCGTTGCAGATGGTGTTGTTGAAAAGCCAGATGTTGTTGGAGCAATATTTGGGCAAACTGAAGGTTTGTTGGGTGACGATTTGGATTTGAGAGAACTTCAGAAGACTGGAAGGATAGGAAGGATAGAGGTTAAGATTGAGAGCAAAGGAGGTAAGAGCTACGGAGAGATCAAGGTACCCTCAAGTTTAGATAAGGTAGAAACTGCAATACTCGCAGCTGCGCTCGAAACGATTGAAAGAGTTGGTCCATGTTCGGCGAGGATAAAGGTTACGAAGATTGAAGACGTCAGGGCAAGCAAGAGGAAGAAGATAATAGAGAGGGCAAAGGAGATACTGAAGGAACTTTTCGAAGAGCCAGAGATAGAATCTGAGAAGATCGTTGAGCTTGTAAGGCAAGCTGTAAGGACAGAGGAGATAATAGAGTATGGACCTGAAAAACTTCCTGCCGGTCCAGCAATAGATGAGAGCGACGCAATAATAGTCGTTGAGGGAAGAGCTGACGTTTTAAACCTTTTGAAGCACGGAATAAAGAACGTTATAGCTGTTGAAGGTACAAACATACCTAAGACCATAGTAGAGTTATCAAAGAAGAAGACTGTTACAGCATTCTTAGATGGTGACAGAGGTGGAGATCTCATACTTAAAGAGCTTTTGCAGGTAGCAGATATAGACTACGTTGCAAGGGCACCTGAAGGAAAGGAAGTAGAAAACTTGACGTTGAAGGAGATAATAAAGGCTTTGAGGAATAAGGTACCTGTGGAACAGTTACACATGCTGAAGAGGGAAAAAGAGAAGGAGGAAAGGGAGGAGAAAGAAGATCTAATTAGTATCATCAAGAGGCATATTAAGGAGATAGAGGGTAAGCTAATAGCAAGGATACTGGACAAGAACTACGATGTGATCAAGGAGGTTCCGGTAAGAGATCTCGTCAAAACTTTGAAGAACGGAAACATGAAGGCTGAGGTGATAATCTTTGATGGAGTAATAACTCAAAGGTTAATAGATATAGCTTCAAAGAAGGAGATTCCATGCTTGGTTGGAGTTAGGTTGGGTAGCGTCGTTAAGATGCCAACAAACGTGAAGGTTATGACATTTGATCAGCTTTAATCTAATTTTTTTAATATGCCCAAGTTCGTTATTCACGAGCATTTTGCAGAGAAAGCTGGACATCATTACGATCTGAGACTTGAGATGGATGGAGTTGCAAAGAGTTGGGTTTTAAGGAAAGATGTTCCCGAGAAAGGAGAAAGAAGGCTAGCAATTCAGACTTTCGATCACGACATAGACTATATGGACTTTGAAGGAGAAATTCCATTCGGTTATGGAAAGGGAGTTGTGAAAATATACGATAGAGGAGAGTATGATCTTTTAGAGAGGAAGGAGGATAAGATAAAGTTCAGACTTAAGGGAAACAAGGTTAGAGGAACTTTTGTACTTGTGAGATTTCCAAAGGTCAAGAACGGCTGGCTAATGATAAGAATTAGTTGACACCGTTCCAACTCTCCACTACTTTCGTAACTTAAGCGGAGTGGATAATATCCATCTTAGTCATTCACAAATATAGTTGGTTCTAAGACTTCTCGAAATTGTTACATAGACGTAAAAATATTAGTATTGAAAAGGTTAAGGAATATCTATGCCATGACAAAACAAAAATAATTTGCAAGACCCAAAATGACGTTATTTACTCTTTGAAGACAATTTTGCACAAACTACTTTCTATCTGCCGTGAAGACGAGTGGAACGGGAAAAGCTTTGCACTTCAATGTGGGTATCTCATTGCGTCACATCCAAGAGTAAAAAACTTTCCTTAAATTATATCTTAAATTATATATCGAAAATACTTTAATTGTTTTATGTTGATCGATTAACATGGTTGATGCGGAGCTACTCAAGAGAATAGACAGACTTGAGGATAAAGTAGATAAGATTCTCGAACTGCTTGAAGATCTAATCTTGACAGATGAGGAGATTGAACTCGCAAAAGAGGCTGACGAGATCGTGAGTAAAAAAGAGTTCAACAAGTTGATCAAATTATGACTTACGAAGTTTATCTCCTTCCAAAAGCAAACAAAAAGTTGGAGAAACTCCCAGATGCTGAAAGAATCAAAGAAAACCTTAGAAAACTTTCTAAACGTTAGAAACGTCATTAAAATCGGAGAAAACCTATACAGAATGCGAATCGGAAATTATCGTGCCTTGTTTAAGGTTTATGAAAAAGAAAAAGTCATAGTCGTTATCAACGTCAGAGGTAGAATATACAAAAGTATGTTATGATTTTCGTCCTTCTTTGTGGGCTATTGATACTTTCAAGCTTGTGACACAGGTTGGTATGACTATGTATGATTTAAATATTTATATTTTATATTTTATTAACATCATTTTGTCATCACCGTGAAAGCACTTAATAACCTTCGAACTAAACTTAATCAATGAACTTCGAAATAGTCGCGAAGGATGTCATGGGAAGGATTGGAAAGTTAAAAACGCCACACGGTGTTGTTGAAACTCCCACGATATTACCAGTTGTAAATCCGAACATAGAGCTCATTCCTCCCAAGGACTTGCCAAAGTTTGGAGCACAGATGATCATAACGAATGCCTACATACTATACAGGACTCAGAGGGAGAAGGCTGTTGAGATAGGTGTGCATAGACTTTTGGAGGTTAACGTTCCTGTGATGACCGACAGCGGTAGCTATCAGCTCATGATGTACGGCGATGTTGAGGTTAGCAATGAAGAGATCCTTAGATTTCAAGCTGAAATTGGATCGGATGTTATAGTTCCCTTGGACATTCCAACACCGCCAGATGCGGATTATAATACAGCTCTAAATGACTTAATTGTGACGATTGAGAGGGAGAAAGAAGCTGTAAAGTACAAAGGAGATTCTCTCTTAGCCCTACCAATTCAGGGTTCGACGCATATGGATTTAAGAAGGAGGTCTGCTGAGGAGGCTTTGAAAATCGGTGGGGACATCTATGCTATAGGAGGTATAGTTCCCTTAATGGATACTTACAGGTTTCAGGATGTAATCAGGATAATACTTGAGGTGAAATCAGTTCTTCCTTCAAACGCTGTGGTTCATCTCTTTGGAGCTGGTCATCCGATGATGTTTTCCTTAGCCGTAGCCTTAGGCTGTGACATCTTCGATTCGGCAGCTTACGCCCTGTATGCGAAAGATGACAGATATCTAACACCCTACGGTACGAAGAAATTGGAGGAGTTACAATACTTCCCCTGTAGCTGCCCAGTTTGCATAAAGTATACACCTGAAGAGCTTAGGGAGATGGAAAAAAGTGAGAGAGAAGTAGTTTTAGCAGAGCACAACCTCTACGTTAGCTTTGAGGAGATTAGAAGGATAAAACAGGCTATAAGGGAAAACACACTATTTGAGTTTGTTGAGAGTAGAATAAGGGTACATCCAAACCTGCTTAAGGCTTGGAGAATTTTGAAGGATTATGGCGATCTCTTAGATGCCTACGATCCCTTCATAAAGCACTCCTTCTTCTATACTGGAATTGAAAGCTGTTACAGACCTGCCGTAAGAAGGCATCAGGAGAGGGTTTTAAATGTTGATGTTGAGAAGGATGAGGTTGTAATTTCGAGTGATGAAGGAGATCTGGCAGATTTTTATCTAAAAGCACCTTTTGGAGTTGTTCCGGCGGAGATGATGGAGTCATATCCAGTTGGGCATTCAGAAGTACCTCCCGCTGAACTGATGGAGGAGGAATCTTTGAAGGTTGCAGTTGAAGGTCTCGTGAAGTTCATCAAAGCGCATCCCGATAAGAAGTTTAAGTTAAGGGTAAGTTCTGTCTGGCTGAAACACCTTGAAGATCTACCTAAGAATGTGGTGATCGAATGTTTAGACAGGAGAGAAGGTTAGGTTATGCAAGGATAGGATTTGTAGAGATAGATGGTGAAAAGTATAGAACGCCAATTCTTATAGATTACACTAAAAAACCGAAGATAGTTGATATTATGGACTTCGGCAAAGCACCAACAGTTCTTGAGATAATAGATAGAAAGAGGTCTGAGATCCTCGGCAGTAAAGATAAGAACTTTGTAATTGTAACAGGCCTATCAACGCTAAAGCCAAAGGAACTTGTAGAATATATACACAGACTTAGGTTGTCCACTTACAAGCCTATCTACGCTGTAGCCTTGGCAACACCTCTAAACTTACCACTTCTATACTATATGGGAATAGACATCTTCGACAACATCTTAGCCATAGTGAAGGCCTATCAGGGAATATATATGACCGAATTCCACGAATTTAACGTTGAAAGCTTGAAAGAACCAGTGTGTAATTGTCCAGTCTGTTTGGAGCAAGATTTCAGCTTTGAAGGTTTAGCCAAGCATAATACGTACGTCATGAAGAAGGTGTTAAATACTATGATCAGAGAAGACTTAAGAAACCTCGTTGAAGCTTGGGTGAAGTTCAGTCCAGAGCTTACTGCTATGCTGAGATTTGTTGACAAGCTTGAAGCAAACTCATTTCCAAGGTTTAACAGGTACAAGGTAACCATGACAACCGAACATTCATTCACAAGACCCGAGATTACGCAGTTCCTTGAAAAGGCTGTTGAATGTTACAGACCAAAGGGAAAGGCCCTTATAATCCTGCCCTGTTCAGCAAAAAAACCGTACTCGATGTCCAAATCTCATACAACCATAAGGAATTATGTTGGAGAGGTTTGGAAGAGGGGTTTTGAGGAGATAATAGTTTCATCACCACTAGTATCTCCAAGAGTTTTCGAACTGACATACCCCATTGTGAATTACGATGTGGCAGTTAGTGGAGATTGGAGTTGCGATGAGATTGAGTTTGTCTCAATTCATCTATCAAAGTTTATTGAGAAAGGTGAATTTGAGGTAGTCATAGGACATGTCGTGAACGGTTACAGGAGGGTTGTTGAAAAGACAGCAAGAGATTTGGGTTTAGATGTTGTTTGGACAGTCGAGAAAGATGTAACTTCGATAGAATCTCTCAAGAGACTCAAGAAAGTTGTAGAGAGTTTTGAGTTTGATGGTTTTGACCTGAACATGTCAATATTTGAGCACATGGTTAGATATCAGTTCGATGTGGATTTTAAGATTGATAGAGTTAAGGGAAGATATCCAAACCTCGAATTCTACAAGGGAGATAGAATTGCCAGAATTGACATAAACTACGGATGCTTGGACATAGACATAAGCTTTTCAAGGTTCTTAATTAAAAAATCTAAATACTACGTTGAGATCGACAACTTCAAACCTAGGGGAACAATATTTGCAGTCGGTGTCAAGAGAGCTGATGAGAGGATAAGACCTAACGATATCGTTGCATTCTATAACGACGAATACATCGGGGTTGGAAGGGCTTTGATGTGTGGGAAGGAGATGCTTGAGAATGAAGGGAAGGCTGTCGAAGTTAGGAAGGTTGAACCTAGATGAATACAGAGTTTTGAGGAGGGAAATAAGAAGTCCAAAAGATTTTGACAGATTCCAAATTCCAAACTATGTCCTTCCATCCATACTCACCCAGAAGTTTGTTGAGAGTGTCATTAAGAGGTTTAGAATGTATAAGCCTGAGAGGATAGCAAGAATCTGGAAGGAGAAAAAGACATTGAATATAAGACTGCCACCAGTTCTAAGGTTGAAACTACTGCTTAAGGGCTTAGGTTACTCGAAGAGCGAAATTGCAAACATACTCAAAAATCCACATGAGGCGGGAGATCTTGAAGATTTGGTTTGGTCAGCAGTAACTAAGGATTTCATATACTCACCCATTGCTGTGAAGTTTCAAACTGTCAAGGGTAAGGTTGGTGAGAGGTTAATTGAAAGATTTTTAAGTGAGATTGATGTTGACTTTAAAACGGAAAGTGAACTAAATACTAAGAAGACTCCAGACTTTTTAATTTCAGAGAAGGTCAACATCTTAGGATTTGAAGCCAAATGGATAGAAAGCAAGTTTATGTTTGGAGATTTCAGAACTCACTCCCTCTATTGGAGGAGACAGTATTACCATTACTTTAAGGAATTTGGTAAGGGTATCGTTGTGTACTGGTGCTGGCACCTTGACATACCCTTTGCCTTGGGTGGAGAAGTTGATATGAGTGTGCACTTCAAATTTGGAAGGTTAAAAAGAGAGGATTTTCTAAAAACTCTTGAGAAGGTTTTGGATGATTTCGAGAGGGGTAGGAGAATATAGGTCAAGGGGAATATTAGATTGATGAACTTTTTAAAGGGTTTGGGATTTGATGTTAAAGTTCAGCCAAGATCTCATCAATCTTTTTAATCTCCTCCTTAACCTTCTCAATCGCATCGGTCACATCCAAATATTCAAGGTTACCACCACACCTTGGACATGTGAAGTTTAACTCCATAGCTTCCTCATACCTAACCTTAACACAGCCGTTTTCGCACATGTAGTGTATATTTTCGCTCTCGTATTTGACCTTCTCCTCAAGTTTCCTCTTGACCTTCTCAAGCTCCCTTTTCAAAACATCCTTCTGCCTATCGTATCTAAGCTTCCAGTAGTACTCTATCCAGCCAGTATCCTCATCTCTTTTTCTCCTGTATTCCGCCAATCCAAGTTCGTAGAGTGCAAATAATGCTCTTCTAACTTCGTTAATCTCTATTCCAAGAATTATGGACATCTCCTCATCCGTGAGCTCTTCTTTCGGTCTCATGTCCCAAATTATCAAACCGATCTCACCAGCAACCCTCTCAATAAGCTCTTTTATAAGCTCTTCAACTCTTTCGTTCTTGTTCATTGTTTTAATAATCCGAACTTAAACATTTAAAAAGGTTTGCCTCTGAACTCTCCCTCTCATCACAACTCAGTTCGCCCATCATTCTTCATCGGCATTCAAAATTATCCTTCAGGGTATATAACTTTGTACACGATGACGTTACCATCATCGTAGATCTTTTTAAGCTTGGAAAATTTCTCATAGCTTACGTTGTAATTCTGCCTTTCGAGGTAGCCTACGTATATGAAAGATACATTGTACTTCCTCAAGATTGAGTAGTCCAAGTTTTCATCCTCATAAATCTTTCTTATATCATTCCAGCGTTGTATCAAAACCTTTGCAGTTTTATTATCAAAGTAACGCCAGAAAAGTTCATGTCCTCCCCTACAGAGAACGCTTTGCAATCCAGTGTATGCAGAAACCCTTCCAGCATACGTGTAAGATTCAAACGGAGTTTTGCCTGGATACTCAACCACAACTCCCTCATACTTCTGAAGAAACACTAAAGCGTCGTACTCGCCATAGTTCTTCGTGTATTCTATGCCATCTATACCCTTAAATCCAAGGGTCGGAAGACCAATCGCACAGCCCAAAGGATAGATCCACAAAATTGCTATGAATATAATCGTAAAGATCTTGTACATTCTTTTATATGTTGGTCTTACAAAGCCAAAGCTAAGCAATATCCAAGACTGAACGTAGGTTTTGAAGACCGTGTTAAGTCTCTCTATCTTTCCAGAGTAGGGATCATCAAGATAAACGATTTCAACTGCCGTCAAGGTTATCAAAGCTGTCAATATTAACCCATGCTCAAAAGATCTCTCCTCAACAAACCTCTTTAAAATTACAGATAGTGTAGGTAAAATTAATATTAGGACTTGAAAGTTCAGGAAGTAGAAGGGTAATGATGCTAGGAGGGCGATGAAAAACGTCTTTCTATCTTCAATCATCGCATAAACAAATGGAATGATTACAAGAGGTTGAGCCATGAGAAAACTTAGCAGATCTGTCCTCTGTGATACAAACCCAATCCCCTTCACAGCTGTAACACTTACCGTTATGTGGAAGGGGAAGATTGGTATCAAAGCCAACGGTAGGGTCACAAAAACGTAAAGCCTCTTATACGCTAAAGCGAAGACTGTTAAGAGAAATAGGTAAGTAAAGAAGTCCCAAGAGTTTACAACAAACATAAATCCAAGCAGAAATACCATAAAAACCAACGTTGATTTTCTATCCTCTTTTATCCAGTTGTAGAGAGATATTATGAAGGCTACCTGAAGGGGAATTGACATGAAGTGTGGATGCAAATCTCTAAAGAACAAAGTTGCCAATGGAAACTCGTTTATAGTTCCTTCAATTACCCTCGTAACTGTCCAAAAGTCAAAAGCCTTGTTGAAGTTACCCAGTATCAACATTTGAAGTGTTTTTAGGTTTCCAGCAAGGAGTAGAAATGGTACAACAATCTTATCCCTGTTCTGAAGGATAAAGGATGTTAAAATGGATAGTGTGAGTGAAAAGACGGTTGCACAGGCCAAGTTGTAGGAGATATGTGTAGGTGCAAAGCTCAAAACTGTTAAGACTGCATAGGAGATGTATCCAACGTAGTAGTAACAGTCAAACCTGTATCCTGCCAAATTCAGATCTAACGGTGGCATACCCTCACTCTTTATTATTCCATTTAGAATTGCAATGTCGCTCATCTTCTCTCCGCCAATAATATAGGGATTGAACATCTCATAAATGATGTAAATGAAAAAGAAAATTAGGAAAAGAAATTCAGCCTTAAAAAAGTCTAAAATTAACTTCTTAAACTCCTTAGCAAGCTTTAAGCTCGAAATCCAGATTAGAGAGTTGATCGTTACGAATATTATAAAGCTGTAAAGCACAGCCAACTTAAATTCAACTAAAAATGAAATTAACCACGTTATATATGTTATACCTACAAGTCCTATGAGCTTTGAAAGGCTTCTAAAACCAACCTTATCCGCTATAGGAAGTGAGAGAAATGAAAGTATGCATAAGTTGATCAACCAGAGTACTAGTTCTATCATTGCCGAAGACTAGCTTCTAATCTTAAAATCGTTTACTTTTAATGAACGAACACAAGGATACCTATTCTATAGCTTACCAACAACTGCCTTAAATCCGAAATTTACTTATATTCCGAAAATTTACTTATTTCGGATGATCGTGGGTAAAGTCGGAAAAAAGGGTGAGATATACATTCCTAAAAAGATTAGAGATCTAGTGAATTTAAAGCCAGGAGATACAATCTTAGTTGATGTGAAAGGCAAAGAGCTGATAATCAAGAAGAAAGAAAGTATAGTCGATGTTTTGATGGAGGAGGCAGTTTTAAAGATTTCCGTTGAAGAATTAAGGTCGATAAGGGAAAAACTTTCTAAGTTGTTGGAAGTATGAATGAGATTTTCCTCGATACAACATATGTAATGCCTTTTCTTTATATGGATATAGATGTCAAAGGCTTTTCGAGGAAAAAGTATGCAGAATTGATTCAAAAACTCGATAAAATCCACATAAGCGAAATTTCGATTTTCGAAGCTAAGGTAAAATCCCTTCAAACTCCAAGTGAAGATTTGCTGAGAAAGTTTAATAAAGGGTTATCAATTTTAAGATCAGATGAAAGAATTGAAATACACGGATTTACAGTCGAGCACGATCGAACTTTGAACGAGATGATTGACATATTAAATGACTTGAACATCATAGATTTGATCATAATTTCTCAAGCGAAGGAGGTTGGAGTTCTCCTTACAGAAGATAAGATCATCCATAGACATAGGGATGAGATTGAAATAGAGGTGCTGAATTGGAAGTCTTTTGTTAAATATTTAGAATAAATAAATATGTAAATGCATTATTTTTATTTACTTTTTGATAAATATATTTAAAAATTATTAAAATAACACTATTATATATGGTTACTAACTCCCAATTTGGTGAGAGTAAAAATTTAAACCGCTTACAAACTTCCGCTATGAGATACAAGGTTGGGATCTTAGGTGCAACTGGTATGGTTGGTCAAAAGTTTGTTCAACTTCTGTCAAACCACCCTTGGTTTGAAATAACAACTCTAATGGCCTCAGAAAGGAGAATTGGAAAGAAGTATGGTGAAGAGGTTGACTGGATAGTTTCAAGTGATGTACCAAAGGAGGTTAGGGATTTGGAAATGGTTCCAATGGATCCAAAGTATGCCGATGCAGATATAGTCTTCTCAGCACTACCATCAGACGTTGCAAGGCAGGTAGAGCCAAAGTTTGCTAAGGAGGGTTTCGTTGTTGCGAGTAACGCATCAGCCTTCAGAATGGAGGAAGATGTTCCACTCGTAATTCCTGAAGTCAACCCTGACCATTTGAAGCTCATAGATGTACAAAGGAAAAGGAGAGGTTGGGATGGGTTTATTGTCACGAATCCAAACTGTACGGCAATAATGTTAACGATAAGCCTAAAACCACTGATGGATTTCGGTTTGAGATCTGTTAGAGTTGCAACGATGCAAGCCTTAAGTGGTGCTGGTTATCCAGGAGTTCCTTCATTAGCGATAGTCGATAACGTAATTCCCTTCATAAAGGGGGAAGAGGAGAAGGTAGAAAGTGAACCCTTAAAGATTCTTGGAAAACTTGAGAATGGAAAGGTTATACCAGCAGACATAGATATCTCTGCATCCTGCCATAGGGTTCCAGTCATAGATGGGCATCTCGAAGCTGTATGGGTCAAGTTCAATAGGAATGTAGATATTGAAGAAGTGATCACGGCATTTGAATCTCTCAGGCCGTTGGATCTACCAACCTCACCAGACAAGGTGATCGTCGTTAGGAACGAGATCGACAGACCACAACCACGTTTGGATAGAGATACTGGCAAGGGGATGAGTGTTGTCGTCGGAAGGTTGAAGAAGGTTAAGGAGAATGAACTGAGATATCTTGTCTTGGGCCACAACACTGTGAGAGGTGCGGCTGGAGCTAGTATCTTAAATGCGGAGCTGATGGTGAAAGAGGGTTACATCAAATGATTTCAAATTTTTTGGTAAAAACAGTCGCCCGAAAAAACCTTCACTAAGTTCTGACCTGATTTTATTATCAAGCCACCGTCTTCATCCAAATCCACAGCCAAACCTTTATAAGTTCTGTTGACCGTTCTAACGATGACATTCTTACCTAAGGTTTCACTCAAAGCTTTCCACTCCTCCCTAATCTCAATCCAACCTCCACTTAAGAGTCTGTAGTAGTAATATTTAAAGCTCTTCAATACCTTTCTTAAAACATCAACCCTACTAACTTCCTTACCATAGATTTCCTTAAGTGATATTCCCTCTTCCGGTGTGGGATTATTCACGTTTATGCCAATTCCCACTACTATCAGAGGATTTTCAACTTCACCAAGAAGCTCACAAAGAATTCCGCAGAGCTTTCTACCCTTATACAGTACGTCGTTTGGCCATTTCAAACTACCGTTCAAAGCATTTGCTATTGCAACACCAGTTGTCAGCGTTAGCTTTGGGACGTCCTCGATAGGAAGCTCTTGAGGGAGAGTTATTGAAAAGTATAGGCCACCTACCTTACTCATCCAAGTCCTTCCATACCTTCCCCTCCCCTTTGTCTGCCTTTCAGCTATGAACAACACCTTTGGCTTTGCAACATCTTTAGCCCTTTGATTTGTTGAATCTGTGACAGTGTAATAATACACTTCATTGATCAAATCTATATCTTTACAGATTAGGGCAACTTCATAAGGTGAGAGATCGGGCGATTTTACAATCCTATATCCAACACCTCTCCTCCTCTCCACAATGTATCCAAAGTCCTCAAGCCTCCTGACAAACTTCCAAATCGAAGTTCTACTTACTCCAAGCATCTCAGCAATTTTCTCACCTGAAATTCCTTCCTTAAGTCTTTTTATCACTTCAACAGATATCTCTTGAACCCTAACGACGTAAGGGCGGTACACCATTCTTCAACAACTCCTTCAAATCCATCCTCAATTTTGACGTTTTCTCTAGTCAAAATAGCCACATTCCTACCCTCAAACATAAAGGTTATAGATTCTTCAACCTTTGATATGATGATTGTGAATGGAGGATCTATTATCTTTATCTCATCCTCACCAACTATCGCCCAATTCTTCAGAATCTTCTTCAGAGCTTCAAAGCTGTCAAGTATCTTCCCAACGTTCATCTCATCACCTTTGAAAGTACGACGATATCACCCACGCTGAAGATATTACTTTCAACTTTAACGACAATTCTATCACTCTCAACACCCTCAACAATGCCTTTAACACCACTTAAGACAGAATTCAAGATCTTTTCGAACGACTCGTATGTTTCAATCAATTTTTTACCTAGAGGTGTCAACTTCGTCCTTCCACCCTCAACGCCACCCCTCTCACTCTCAACGACCTTCTCACCCAAAGTCCTTTCCATCCTCCTAAGATAATCCCACATGAATCTGTAAGACATACCCAACTCCCTTGACGCTTTTGAGAGAGACTGAAACTTATCTACAGCCTTCAGAATCTCGTAACCACCCTTACCCATTACGGGCTTTCCATCTTTCTCAATCCAAAACCTAAAACCGATCTCCATACCTCTACATCCTTACTAAGTTATATTTGATTTCATTTGTTATGATAAAACTTAGAAAGATTTAAATTCGTTATTTACTATAATACATAACGGGTGGTGATAGAATGAGGTTGATTCCCCTTATTTTGATAGCCCTTGCGCTGTTGGTGTGCGGTTGTCAGCAAGCCCCAACTAAGACACAGCCGACCGAAACCACACCTATTCAGACTTTAAAAAAGGTAACTCTGACAATCTTTCATGCTGGCTCCCTCACAATTCCATTGCAAGATTTAAATGAAGAATTCAAGGAGTACATGAAAACTAAGGGTTACGATGTGGAGATAAATGCTGAAGCGAGTGGGAGTGTTATGGCTGTGAGAAAGGTTACAGACCTAGGCAAGAAAGCAGACATAGTTGCGGTTGCAGACTACACACTTTTACCAACTTTCATGTATCCTCGATACACAGACTTTTACATAGCTTTTGCAAGAAATGAGCTTGTGCTATGCTACGCAGATGGGAGTAAATATGGTGATGAGATAAATGAAAGTAACTGGTACGAAATTCTTAGTAGAGAGGGCGTTAAATTCGGATTCTCAAATCCGAACATCGATCCCTGTGGCTATAGGACTGTAATGGCTATGAAGTTGGCTGAACTTTACTACGATAAACCTATATTCAACGAGCTAATCGAGAAGCACACGAACATAAGGGCAAACGG
>CAZFVO010000011.1:14264-33403 GCA_964522325.1 uncultured archaeon
ATATTTGCAAAGAACTACCAAGATTTCCTCGAGAAACCTTTAGGATTTGGAATCGTGCCTGAATCTATTAAAAAATACGTTAAGATCGTGACATGAAGAGAAGAGACTATTATGTTGACATATTTTTTGCGATTCTTGGATCTTTCCTTCTCATCTACATAGTTTTACCCATCCTAACTTTAATCGTGAAGCAGTGCTTTGACTTAGATGTTCTGATAAGAACGCTTAGAGATGAGACTGTACTAAACGCACTGAAGAATTCCTTCCTAACCGCCGGCATTACAACGCTGATAGCTCTTATTTCGGGAGTTCCACTCGGCTACATCCTAGCCAGAAAGGAGTTCAGATACAAGAGTCTTGTTCAGGGAATAGTTGATGTGCCCATTGTGATTCCGCACTCGGTTGTAGGTATAATGCTATTAACTACATTCTCAAACGCCATACTAGACAGTTACTTAGGAATAATCATGGCCATGCTCTTCGTATCAGCATCCTTCACAATAAACTCTGCTAGAGATGGATTTTTAGCTGTGGATAGGGAGCTCGAGCATGTAGCCAGAACTCTCGGAGCTGGAAAGCTCAAGGTTTTTTTGACCGTAAGCTTACCTTTAGCATTACCTTCAATACTCAGTGGAGCTATAATGACGTTTGCTAGGGCTATAAGTGAGGTCGGAGCAATCCTTATAGTTGCTTACTATCCAAAAACAGCTCAGATACTTGTTTTGGAATACTTTGAAAACTTTGGATTGAGATACTCATCACCAATCTCGGTTATACTGATAGTTTTAAGCTTAGTTATGTTCGCTATGTTGAGATGGCTATTGAAAAAGAGTAGACACTACCGCTTCAGTCTGGAGAGTGAGTGACATGCTCAAGCTTGAGAATATCTCTAAGGATTGGAAAGAGTTTAAACTCAGAGGTATAAGCTTTGAAGTTAAACGTAACGAATACTTCGTCGTATTGGGGCGTAGTGGTGCTGGAAAAACTTTACTTCTTGAGGTTATAGCTGGGATACACAAGCCTGACAGCGGTAAAATCTACTTGAACGGTGAGGACATAACCGAAAAACCACCTGAGAAAAGAAACATAGCTTATATGCCCCAGAACTATGCCTTATTCCCCCATCTAAGTGTTTATGACAACATAGCCTACGGTTTGAAGATTAGGAAGGTTGAGAAGGCTGAAATAAAGAGGATTGTTTGTGAACTTGCAGAAGTTCTTGGTATATCCCATCTGCTACACAGGAAGCCAAAGACATTGAGCGGTGGAGAACAGCAGAGAGTTGCATTGGCAAGAGCTTTAGCGGTTAAGCCCAAGTTACTGCTGTTGGATGAACCCTTCTCAAACTTAGATGTTGCTACAAGGTTGAAGCTTGTTGAGGAGATGAAGAGATGGCACAGAGAACTTGGCTTTACAGCAATTCACGTAACGCACAGCTTCGATGAAGCAATGGCTTTGGGGGATAGAGTGGGGATTATTGTTAAGGGTAAAATTGAGCAGGTTGGAAGCTGTAGTGAAGTCTTTTCTAAGCCAAAAAGTGTTGAGATAGCAGAATTTTTAGGTTACAATGTATTTAGAGGTATTTTAAAGGACAACACGTTGCACCTAAACGGATTGAAGTTAAAGATTGATAAAAAAGGTAGTGGTGTTGTAAACGTTGTAGTAAAGCCTGAAGATATTGTGATATCAAAGGAGAGAGGAGATTTCAAGGCTATAGTTGAAGGTGTCGAATTCTTCAAATTCTTGGCTAACGTAACTTTAAACGTTAACGGATTGAGGATTAGAGCATTAACTACCACCGAAAACATCCTTAGAGGGAACATTGAGATCGGTTCCACTGTTTGGGTTTCCATCAGGGATGTACAGGTCATTACTTAGGATGCAAAGAACTTATATACTACCAAAAGTTAAAGCAGAGTATAAATTGTTAGGGGGATAGTCATGGACTCCTTGGTTAGGGAAGCTTTGGCAAGAGCGGAGATGGAGAAAAAGCCAGTTGAAGGTCTAGAAGAAGAGATCCTTCAAGTTTTAGAGGAGCTAAAGACTGTAATCAAAGTTATAGGAATTGGCGGAAGTGGTTGTAACACGATAACGAGGATGTATGAGGAGGGAATTGAAGGAGCGGAACTGATTGCAATAAACACAGATGCACAACATTTATGCTATACCAAAGCCCATAGGAGACTTTTGATAGGTAAGAGGAGGACAAGAGGATTGGGAGCAGGAAGTTTGCCACAGATTGGAGAAGAGGCGGCAAGAGAGAATGAGGAAGATATAAAGAAGATTGTTGAAGGAGCAGACATGGTATTCATAACATGCGGTTTGGGTGGTGGAACTGGAACTGGAGCTGCTCCAGTCGTTGCTGAAATTGCAAGAGATGCCGGAGCTTTGACGATAGCTGTTGTGACTTTTCCCTTCTCAGCTGAAGGTGCTGTAAGAAGGGCTAATGCTGAAGCTGGTTTGGAAAGGCTTAGAGAGGTTGCAGATACAGTTATAGTTGTACCCAACGATAAGCTACTTGAAGTAGTTCCAAACTATCCACTCCACTTAGCTTTTAGAGTTGCGGATGAGGTTTTGATGAGGGCAGTTAAAGGGATTACAGAACTTATAACGAAGCCTGCTCTAGTGAACTTGGACTTCGCCGATGTGAAGACAGTCATGGAGAAGGGTGGTGTTGCTATGATTGGCTTGGGTGAGGCTGAGGGTGAAGACAAGGCGCAGGAATCGGTTAGAAAGGCTTTGAAGTCGCCATTGTTGGATGTTGACATAACTGGAGCAAAATCAGCTCTAGTTAATGTCACTGGTGGTCCAGATATGACAGTTGAGGAGGCTGAAACGGTAGTTGAAGAGATATACAATAAGATAGATCCAGAGGCAAGAATAATCTGGGGTGCAATGATAGACCCAGAGCTTGAAAACAAAATGAGAACATTGGTGATAGTAACTGGAGTTAAGTCACCACAGATATATGGAAGGAAGGCACCACACCTCACGAAGAAGTTCGGAATAGACTTCGTCAGATGAGATATTGGGAGATAGATTTTTTGAGAGGTTTTGGCATAATTTTAATGCTAATTTCCAATTTTGTCACAGACCTTCAAATATTCTTAAATTATCCCTACTCTTTGTTTTGGCATGCTTTTGCACTGTTAACAGCATCGATATTTGTATTTACATCTGGAGCATCATTTTACGTGTGTTACAGTAGAGGAAATATCAAGAAGATTTTGAAGAGGTTTACAAAGCTTATGAGCTTAGGTTTACTCATAACTCTGACAACAGCAACTTTTCTAAAGGTTGGAACAATTTACTTTGGAATTCTTCACTTCTTAGCTCTAGCTTGGATATTGGCAATTCCATTCTACAGATTTGGTTTCTTTAACTGTTTTTTTGGAGTTCTCTTTATTTTACTTTACCCTTTTGTCGATTCCTTACACTCAGACAACATGATACTCTTACCTATTGGGATAACTCCCACTAACTTTTATACATTTGATTACTTTCCAATTGTCCCCTGGTTCGGTATCTTCCTATTTGGCTTGACGTTCGGAAAAGTTATGGTTCACAGAAAGCCTCTAGACAATAAGACCTCGATGATCTACTCCTTTATAGGGGCTTCTCCCGTTCCACCTGCCTTCACGGCAGGACTTCATACGGGAGTTAAGGGCTTGCACACCGAAATCCAATCCCACCGGACTCGTTATCCAATGGGCTAAGCACAACTCGTCTCTTTCCCCTTGCCAAGTCATCGGAAAATTTCCATCTTCTTGTAGGAATTCAGAGTATTTAAATCTAACACAACCACCAACAACCCGCTTTGAAAAGCGAGGTTTTACAAGCAACATTTTTATAATCAGATCAATCTGTTACATTGGAAGAAATTCACTAAAGATCTATTTGATTCATCAACCTATATTTGTCACACTGATTTTACTGATGTTCGGAGATGTTAACACGATCTTAGCCTTTAATATCATCCATAAATAATTTAAAATAAAAATATTATTAATTATTTATAAACAAGCACACTCACATCTGAGTTTCTAACTACATGTGTAGTCACACTTCCAATTCTTTCAACTCCTGCTCCAATAGCTATTAGTGTAGCGTTCAGTTCTTTAGCGGTATCTATTATAACCTTTCCAACCTTACCAGCCTTTATGAATACCTTAGCGGATGGATATTCTTTTTTGATCCTCTCTATAAAATCTAAATCCATCTCCTCACTTTCGGCAACATGCGAAGCTACGATATTTTCAATTGGAAACCTCTTAAGATAATTCAAAAGTTCCTTACTTTGACTTGAGAAGTCGAATGCGTAAAGCACTCTGCTAAAGAGAGAACCCTCAATGGTTTGACAAACTCCTCCCTCCACTTTAAACTTTGTTATGAGTACGGGCACGGATGATGCTTCAAGTACTCCCTCAGAAACGCTTCCAAGTATTATCTTTAGTTTTCTGCTTAACCCCTTACCTCTCGCACCTATCATTATCAATCCAACCTTTTCTTCTTCAGCCTTCTTCACTATCTCTACAACTGGGTCTCCGATGTAAGGTTCAATGTACCTTGCTTTAATGCCAGCGGATTCAAATCTCTTTACAAGTTCTTCAAGCTTCTCCTTAGCCCTCTTTTCAAGTTCATCCCTTGCCTTGTCGAATGTAACTCCAGCAAACGAGTCTATAAGCTCTGGATCGAATTCGATGACATGCATTAATATAGCTTCGCTATCTATTCTCTTAAGATCGTTTAAAGCACAGAGTATTGTCGCTTCTGAATAATTAGAAAAATCAGTGGGAATAAGAACTTTCAATCTTCTCACCTCCGTTGGTTATTGTAGATCTTCTTGCCTGTGCAATCCACCTTTCAAGTCCAGCAACTCCTTCTTGCATGAGTATATTTGATACCTCCTTCCTTAAAGATGTTATCTTTAGGAGATCTAATACACCGTGTGCAAACGTTCCATGTATTATTGACCAGTATATTGCCAGTGCAACAACTGCTATACACATGGCAATTCTCATGGGTATATCCATGTGCGGTATCTGGGTTATGAACTGAGGCCAAGCACTTGGATCTCTAAAGAGCAAGTAGTAGTTGATCAACGTTATTATACCAAAGATTGCAGTCTTTGTAACAAGTCTTCTGCTCTTTCCACCTTTAGGAATGTCAACGGCCTCACTAAGCACCCCTGCCTTCGCTAGCATTCTTCTTATCGAGAACATTGGTATAAGTACTATAGGCGCAACTGAAAGCAGTGCTACTATCATTATCGGCAGCACCAAAGAGTTCAAGAGGTTCACGATTGATTCATCAAGCTGAATCCAGCCAAGTTCTACTAAGTATCCTGGCACTGCACATGCTCTGCTTACAGTTACTATGAGCATAACGACAGCCATCGCAAGCTTAATGTAGAAAGGTCTCGTGTAAGTCGTACCTACAGCACCCATCTGAACTCCTATGAGAGACGTTGCAAGTATCAGTGCGGTCATTCTGAAGTCAACAGCTCCGAGTAGGTAAGCCCAGGTAAATGTTCCAGTTGAACCCATGACGAAAGCAATTCCTAGCTCTGTAGCACTTGCAACTGTGCTTGAAGCACCTATTATATATATCATCGATGGGACACCTATAAATCCACCGACAGCAATTGTAGCTGCTAAGAATCCCGTCATAAATCCAGTTGGAATAGTCAACCATAGGGACTGAGTCCTTCCAGCAATCTTGAAATGTATCATCGGTGGTATCCTAAACTTCTTTTCAAGTTTCATCGCAAGCCTTGGTTCTGTGTCAAGCAGACCGTACTTCTTAGCCTTTATAGCATCTCTCAAACATATCGCTGCGACTGTTGGAAGGACTATAAGAAAAGCGATACTAACGTAAAGGCTTGTACCCACAGGTCCAAGCATCTTGGCGATCATATACTGGACTTGAATACCCACTTGCACACCTGCTATAGCTGAGATTGCCATGAACAGTGCAAGCTTAGGATCAAGCTGACCGAGCTTGTACCTCCTCCAAGCACCAACCATGGCCTTTGGGAACTTGTGGCACATGTTCGAAGCAACTGCAATTGCACCCGGAGCACCTATTGACATCATTCCAGGCGTTAATACGAATGCTCCACCACTTCCAATGAATCCACTTAACATTCCACCGAAGAATCCCAATGCAAGCAAGAACAATGCTTCAAATGG
This sequence comes from uncultured archaeon, assembly GCA_964522325.1. Lineage (GTDB taxonomy): Archaea > Halobacteriota > Archaeoglobi > Archaeoglobales > Archaeoglobaceae > Archaeoglobus_B. The sequence continues at coordinate 20,456 of CAZFVO010000011.1, forward strand.
ACCAATGTGTATGAACATGTCAGGTGTTATGGTTACACCAGCTGGAGGTAACTTGGCCATGTTACATCACCTCGCAACCAAAATTGGCGTTTTAGCCTTGCAAAGTATGGTATCAAAGTAATCTTCTGACAACAATCTTCTAAACAGACCACATCTGTAACCGATGAGAATTAGGTCAGGGTTCAATTGTTCCTCAAGCCTTAATATCCTCTCAATAGCTATACCGCAGTGAACGCCAAGGATTTCTGTTTTAAATCCAAGTTCTTTGGCTCTCTTTGCTATTCTATTTAGGACTTCTAAACCCCTTCTCTTAATTTTGTTAAAGGATTTTTCGAATTCTAGTAAAACTTCTGCCGGATAAAAGCCGATGTCCTTTACGTATGTAAGGTATAACGTCCCTCTAAACGATTTTGACAGCTTTTCTATGTACTTGTCAATGTACTTACTGTTTTCGTCTACTATAGCCAATACTTTTACATCGTTCATTAACACCGTCATTAACGTTCATACTACTTCGGATTTATAAATTTTACGAAGAATCACTACTTGGTAGTAAATAGTAGTAAAATATAGTCGGGGCGGAGTATGGTGTTAGAACTAATGGCAACAGTAAATCATATTTCTAAAGCTAAATTTTGGCAATTTGAGAAAAATGCTAACTCCATTTCAGTAATTTTACTAGAATTAAAAAGCTAAAAGGTTGATCCGAAAAATAAGAATAATAAAAATCATTTATACGAGACAACGAGTTTTTAGTATCAGTGTCCAGTTACATGCATAAACAGAGGTCTAACTATAGCTATGATAAATTCGGTTATTGCAATCAGCAGTATAATTTTGTATTTCGAATCAGCCTTGACAGTCGAGGTTATTATACTGGCTAATGGAGCTATGGCAAGCACAACTATGCCTACTATACTTAAGCAGTCAAAATTTGAAAGGTTGTTCAGGAACCATGAGTAACCTTTAATCTCAATCCCCATAACACTTTTCCAGAATTCACTCGCTGACTTGTCCCAGTTGCTGATAGCATCCTCAACTTTGACGTATCCCGTTCCGCTTACTATGTAAGCTATTCCAGGAACTATCATCAAAGCTAGTCCTATGTAAGTTAGGATTTCCATTGTCCTTGCAAAGGCAGTATTCATCGGGTCAACTCTAACCTCCTTACTCATAATATATCACCTCAGAAGAGCTTAGGAACGTAACCCAAACCAGCTAAACCTTTGTAGATGTCAAGCACTGCAGCCAGGAGCATCACAGCTAAAACGACATATCTTACGATCTTTGGCCTTGCCTTTACAGCCAACTTCGCACCAATCCTTGCACCTATTGTTATTCCTATTACCGAAGGTATGACTATTATTGGCAAAACTGCACCCTTTGACAGGTAAACCCATGCTGCAGCCGCATCGTTTACTGTGATGATCATCATACTCGTTGAAGTAGCAACTTTTATCGGAGCACCCATTATCAGGTTGAGTACTGGGACGTTAGCCCACCCTGCTCCAAGTCCAAACATCCCCGCTATGAATCCAACTCCAGCGAAAGCTGGCAGTGCTATCTTCATGTTTGTTACTCTATATTCCACAACCTTGTCCAAAGTCGGTTCGTACCACTCTCCCCTTAAGTCAAGCTTCTCTGAAATCGAATCAACAGTCTTTACCTCTGGAAACTCTACCCTCTTAGACGTCAGCATCACTGCAAAGATCACGAACAGCACAAGTCCAAGCATTATGGTAATATAGTACTTTCCCTCTGGAAAAGCGGATGTAATCCACAGTCCCAAGACACCACCGAGTATAGATGTTACAATCGAAACTATGACTATTGGAGCCATAATTCTTATGTTAGCTAGTCCCTTTTTAGCGAAATGTGGTGTCGATGATAATGCTGAGGTCAAAGCCATTATCAGTCCAGCTCCTCTTATGAAGTCTGGATGAAACGGGAAGAACGCTGTTGTCAATGGTACGAACAGGACACCTCCACCAACTCCTGATATCGGTGCTATTACTCCGATTATCAGTGTAAACACGAATAAACACAGCGGCCAGAACCACCAATCCACATTACCACCTCCTTAAGCCATGTTGCCTCCAAAAAGTGATAATAAATAAATTTTTTTATTATATTTTCCTATTTTTTAGTAAAAATTAGTATTTAGTAGTGAATTTTAGAGATTTTTATTGACAAATCATAAATAATAATATTCTTTACTATATTATAACAAGGAAAATTTATTTATCTTGAGGATTTGAGCAAACGTTATGGCAGATAAGCTACTTAGAATATCAGTTGCAGTAGATGAAAAAACACGTAATATGCTTGAAAGTTTAGCTAAAAGAGAAAATAAAACAATATCAGAAATAATAAGACAGGCAATAATTATGTATTCAAAAATTGAAGATAAGTTATCAGTTGAAGTTATTGATAAATACCTAGATATTGCTTCTAAAAGTGACAATATTATAATAGATATTGAGCTCTGGTTAACTATCTTAGATGAGTTAAACAGGCATAGTTCGGAGGAGTTCTGGAACCTTATAGAAAAGATTGGTTATGAACATGGACTTGAATTAAGAAGTAGGGGAATAACAAGCGTTGAGGAAGTGCTCAATCTGTTTGAATATAGGCATTTCTTTGAGGTAAAGAAGAATGACAATAAAGATGGTTACGTCTTAATATTGGCAACGAGAAACGAAGTTAAGCTTTTGAAAGCTTATCTGTGCGGTCTTTTTAAGTCTTTAGGTATAGAGAATATTGAAATTGTTGAAGGTTTAAGAAAATTGATAATATTAAAGAAAAAATAAAAAAACTCGAAGCTTAAGTACTTATACGAAGGTCAACTAAAATATCGGGATCAATAGATTTATAAATATTCATAAGCCTTTCAGACGATATACCACAGTAAACACCTAAAATCTCCGTATCAAATCCAAGCTGCTTAACCTTTTCAACTATCTTGTTTAAAATTGTTAATCCCTCGTCTCTTATCTTATCGTATGTCTTTTCCACTTCAAGTAAGACTTCTGCGGGATAGTAGTCCACATCCTTTACATAAACTAAGTAAACTTTTCCTTCAAATTTATTCGATAACATCTCCAAACACTTCTCTGCCAACTCGCTATTCTTATCATTGACGACCACCAATACCTTCAGATCTTTCATCGACACCGTCATTAACAACCATTATCTAACGAGTTTATAAACCTTGTGATTAATGGTGGACGTGTCTACATTAGTAAAATATATAAATGATTAAAATAATATCTAAAATATGCAACTAGTAAGAGAGATTATAAAGAAACAAAGTGTTTGAGAGAAATAAAGTACCTTTCGAACTCAAAATACTCGGTATAGCAATATACATTCAAACATCATCGATTAGAAGAACCGCTAGAATACTATCGGAGATATATTTTGTTTCAAAGTCATCAATTCATCAATGGATAGAGAAGTTTGAAAAGAAATTACCCATTTCGGCTGAAAAGAAGAAAAGAAATTTAATTGTAATAGATGAAACAGTTGTTAAAGCTAACAAAAAGAAGTTTTATGTTTTCTCAGCAGTAGATGTAGAAAGAAATGAGATAATTTTGATGAAAGTTTACACGACAAGAAATTGGTTTGTAACAAGTCTTTTATTAAGAGTCTTTTATTAAGGTGTTCTTAATTATTGTGAGAACAAACCTAAAAACAAACCTAAATTTGTTATAGATAAAGCTCCTTGGTTAAGAATTTCCTTTAAAAGTCTTAGATTAAAATTCAAATATGAAAAATTTGGAAGTAGAAGCTTAGTTATTCTCTTCACTAAAACAGCGAATTAAAATATTCTTCTGTTCAATTACTGCAAAAAACGCAATTGGAAACCTATTTTGCAAACTTTTCACATTCTATTACAACCACATGAGATGACATTTGCTGAAACTTCAGAGTAAAATTTAAATATTATGTAAATAACTTTATACTAATGGGGGATGAAGCGGTACTAACGGGAACTATTAAAATTCCCGTTAGAGCCGACCCTAAAGTGGTTAGCTTGATTAAGAATTACACAAACGCATTAAGATATGTAGTCAGTGAAATTCTGAAGCATCCTGAGAAATACGGTGTATTCATATTTTCAAAGGAAGAAAAAAGAATAAAGTGGGAGCAAAGAATAAAGCCAATATATGAAGACTTTTGCGAACTAATGAAATACAAATTTAACTTACCATCGAAAATAGCTTTATCATGTCTTAGAGAAGCATCATTTGTAGCAAGGTCAGTAATCAATAATCCAGAAAAGAAAGATAGAAAAATGTATTATTAAGTCATATAGAGCTAGAATTGACGAATATGGCTACAAACTGATAGAAAATAGAGGATATGTTGCGTCGATAAAGATTTATGGCTTTGGAGAAATTGAAATAGAAGGATTCCCAAGAGAGTGGCTTGCAAGATACTTAGACTGGTATCAGGGAGAAGCAATATTAAAAATGGAAGAAAACAAAGTAGTATTCTTAATGACACTGAAGAAAAGAGTTAGGGCACCTACTATTAGTGAAAAATGCATTGCAGTTGATTTAAACTTTGAAGAAATTGTAGTAGGAAATTTTGAAGGAATAGCAAGGATAAAAACGCCAATGAAAAAATAATGCATATCAAAAAGAATCACATCGAGAAAACACAAAAGAAATATAATAAACAGTGGAGATACGTGAAAGGAATTAGAAAAGCAATCTCAAAATGGTGGAAAAGAATCCACAACATTAATGATGATTTTGCAAAGCAAACATCGTTAAGAATAGTTAAACTTGCTAAAAGGCTTGAATGCAACACAATAGTTCTAGAAAACTTAAATGGCTTAAAAGATGAACAAGCTAAAATGAAGAGGCCTTGGAGAGAAAGATTTACGTTCTTCAGCTATAAAAGATTACAGTTTTGGATTAAATGGCAAGGATTGAAACATGGAGTAGCTGTAGTACACGTAAATCCTAGCAACACATCAAAGACATGTCCATATTGTGGAGAAAAACTCAAAAAACAAAAGTTAAGAGAATGCTGAAATGTGAAAAATGTAGGAAAATCTACGATAGAGATAACGTAGCTGTTAGGAATCTAGTTAAAAAGTTTAAGATTGAGATGTCCCGTCTAAGGGGGGACGGGAAATAGGGTCGAGGAGATGTGACCTCGAATCCGATGAGACCTAAGTTCCCTTTATGGGGACACCCCTAATGGTTAAGTATTTATTTCATCACCTTACTTAATCTTAATTAATAAGGGCTCGTAGCTCAGCCTGGCAGAGCGCCGCCTTCGCAAGGCGGAGGCCCCGGGTTCAAATCCCGGCGAGTCCATCACCTTTTTAATTCAACTTCCTCAGCTAACCCACCCTCTATAAGGGCTTTAGCATTCAGCTTTGATAGCAAGACTACATCTTCTCTCTTAAGCCTGTAAACCCTACCATCGACACCTTCAAACTCTGGAACATCCTTCTTAATCCTAACCAAAACCTTCTCTTCCTTTCTCCTTATCTTCCCAAATACTATTTGCTTAAACTTTTCAAGGAGTTCAACTATCTTCCTGTAGAGATCCTTCTCAGCCTCGATCATACTATCCTCATCCACCCTACAACCACAAACACTCATCCATGCCATCTTTAAAATTCTTCCTGTTCTCGCCTCAAAAACATCCTTCCTAATCCTTTTAAGCGTTCTTATCTCATCCTCCAACTTATAGTATTCGTCCTCATCCGCACTTTCCTTCCTCTTCTCTCTATCTTCAATCATATGATGAATTCTATCGTAAAAATCTTCTGGTATTTTACCAAATTCACCATTCCTGCACCTCTCCCAAATCGATATTATCTCATCAATGTCCATAGTGTGCTACACCTCTGCACATTAGAAATATGGCAACATTCTCGGGTAGTGTATGTCTACCCCTTTCGAGTATATACCTTTCACCCCCAATATCTACACTCACCTTCTTCAAAACTCTAACCTTTACGGGATCATCACCAAAAGCCAAAGCATCTCTCGTCGGATCAAACTCATCCAAGTCATCTAAATCTATCAAAGTAACCTTAAAACCGGTCTTTCCATGTAAAGAATTTGGTAGCCTTATAAGTCTCTTTACATCTGCAGTAACTGGTGGGTCGATATGAACAGCCAGACGTTTAAGGCATTTATTCAAAAGTTCATCTCTTAGGGGTTGAGGTATTACATCGATGTTACCGTACCTAATTTCCCTAAGGTTATCCTTCAAGAAAGACAGAATCTTCTCATCCTGAACCATCTTAACAATCCTACCATCCCTAAACGCATTTAGAAGGTATCTGTAAATGAGGTTACAGACTCTCTCAAATTGCCTCCCTTTAAGCTTAAAACCCCTCAAGGTAAAGTAATCCACAATTTCTCTTCTCTCCATTGTATCCAGATACCTAAATCTCTCATCGTAGACATGTACATGGTAACCCCTATTTCCAGAGAAACATATTTCCAAATCTTTCTCATTGACACCGAAATCTTTTTTCAATATCTTAACAAGTTTAAAAACCTCCCTCTTTGCAGACTTGAGAGATTTGGTAGGTAGGTGATCGTAGTCGATGTCAAAGATAAGGTCGGCACCACTCCAACCCTTTTCGTCCATCTCAGCCGAAGGTTTCAGATAGTATGCTGAGGAGTAGTAAACGTGAGCGGGGACATTTGATAGTACGAAATCTCTGAGTTCGTTTTGATCCGAAAACGAGATGTGCCTAACCATCAAGAATTCTGGAAAGTTTTTGAGTGGAACAAAAGCCCACTCCCTCATCTCGAAGCTCGAAGGCACATAAAGCTTAGTTTTTGAATAGTACTCCTTAAACTTCTTTATCAGATAAATCTTAGTAAGTTCCACATGTAAAATACCATGATAAAACTTAAGACTTTAACTCAAACTCCTCACCGCTCAAGCTATCCACAATCCTATTTTTCAGAATCCAAAAAACCTTGTAAGCCTGTACTTCATTTACGATTTCAACTTTTGGATACCACCACGAAACCACCCTAAGATTACCCCACATGATGGCGGACTTTATTGCCTCATCTCTTGCCAATCTCTCATCAACCAAACCTCTCATAACCTTACCCTCATCAACCTCCCACTCCTCAACAAATATACCGTTCCCTCTCTCAACACCCAACCTAATGCAGTCAACATAAACGAAAAAATCCAAAACACGGTCTTTACAGACTATTCTTCGATATCTAAGCCTTATGTGATAAACTCTATACGGATAGAGAACAAAATCCGCATCAAGTCTGAGTAAAGGTTTTATCACATTGACTATCACGATCAAAAATGTAAAAGTTTATAATTAAAACTGTTTCTATCAAACTTATGTCTTACAGCGATGTGTTGTTGTTGCTTACCGTACCTACGGTGATAGGATTGGTAATAATGGTTGTCTACGGCTTCTGGGACAAAATAACTGGAAAAGAGTACCAAGTTGATGAAGATATACTTGGCTACGAGGTGATAGAATGAAAGAGGTACTTGTAGGAGTCATTGCATATTTGATAATCCTAATAGGGATCGGTGTTTGGGCAAGGAGATTTACAAGGACTGAGGCTGAATACTTCGTGGGTGGGAGGAGAGTAAAAGTTTTGGCAGCTACCCTCAGTGATAAGGCAAGTGATTTCAGCGGTTGGCTCATGCTTGGTTACCCTGGACAGGCTTTTAAAGCTGGTTTGGGTGCATTTTGGGCGGGAATTGGTTGCTTCTTTGGAACACTTGCAGATTACATCCTTATAGGTCCAAGGCTTAGAATATACGCTGGAAAGTTCAGGGCAATAACTGTACCCGATTTCTTAGAGGCAAGGCTTAAAGACGACACAAAGCTCATAAGGATCTTGGGAGCGCTGATAATTCTCGTCTTCATGACGGCATACGTCTCAGCACAGTTTACAGCGGGAGGTAAAGCTCTCTCAGAGTTCTTCAATGTGGATGTGCAGACTGGTATAATGATCACGATGCTAATAGTATTGATCTACGTTCTGATTGGTGGATTCTTTGCAGTAGTTTGGACCGACGTTGTGCAGGCTCTCTTTATGGTTTCTGCACTTATATTGACGGCTTTCATAGCAGTTTCAGCAGTTGGTGGACTTGAAAGTTCCGTGAATATAATAGAGAGTGTAGATCCAAACAAGGTTCACCCGTTTAGAGGAGCGATAGGATTGTCGGCTTTCATATTTGCGATAGGTTACGCATCCTGGATTGTCGGATACCTTGGACAGCCACACATAATAACGAGGTACATGAGTGTAGAGGATCCGAGGAAGTTAAGGAGGCCGGGAATATTCATAAGTGGAGTGTGGACTGCAATAGTTCTCATCTGTGCATTTTTAGCTGGATTTGCAGGCTTTGCCTTAGTTGAAAAAGGGATTGTGAGTGTAGACGATCCAGAGAAGATAATACCAGCCATAACTGTAACTTTCATGCCATCGTGGCTTGCTGGATTTATACTAGCTGGCATCTTAGCTGCAATAATGTCTACAGCAGATTCTCAGCTACTAGTAGCATCTTCAGCTATCTCAAGAGACCTGATACATAAGGTTGGTGGTGCTGAGCTTAGTCAGAAGTGGATGGTAAACATAGGTAGGATATTCGTTGTCATATTAGCACTAATTGCATGCTACTATGCCCTGAGTGGTAGTAAACTTGTATATGCTATGGTTGCAACCGCTTGGGGTGGTTTAGCTGTAGGATTTGGCCCAATCGTCACACTAAGTCTTTGGTGGAAGAGGGTTACCAAATGGAGTGGCATAGTTGGAATGGCTTATGGTTTGATCTCGGAAGTGATACTTGAGGCCGTAATCTATGGCTGGGAGTTCAATCCGAATGCACCGGGAGTATTTGGAGCGATTGGAACAGTTTTGAATGGAGTTCCAGTGTTCTTCGTGAACTTCTTCATAACACTACTGGTAATTATTCTGGTTAGCTTAGCAACGAAACCTCCAAAGGATGTTGTGGAGTTGCATGAAAGGTTGTTCATAAAGGTTGCAAGGAGTAAAAGCCAAGCGGAACACGTCTCAGAATTTCTAAGCAAGAAGTAATTTTTTATCTTACCTTCTCCCATTTATAAAGCTCGACTATCTCAGCTAAAGTTTTGCCACTCTCTATTTCAGCTCTGATCCTATCTTCATGCTTCTTAACTTCTAAAGCTCTTCTGGCAATCTCGTAAGCTCTCTTCTTGGGTATAACCATGACACCGTTGTCATCGGCAATTATCCAATCTCCAGGATTCACCTCAACTCCCCCGCAAACGACCTTAACATTTATTTCCCCGAAACCCTTCGGTTCACCTGCATTTGGAACTACCTTCTTAGCGAAGACTGGAAAATCTAGTTTAACTATGTCGTCAACATCCCTAACCGCTCCATCTATAATCACACCAGCTATTCCCTTGTTTATGCAACTCCTTGTAGCCAACTCACCCCAGACTGCACTGCTATCACCAGAGCACTTTATCACTATAACATCCCCCTCTCTAGCAACATCTATTGCCTCAACTGGCTTAGCCCAATCTCCATCGAGAGTATAGACTGTAACAGCCTTACCTACAACTTTTTTACCTCTAACTATAGGATATATACCATCCATGGCTTTAGCCCTATGCATGGCATCACTGACGTTTGGAGTTGTCACCTGCATAAGAATCTCTCTGATTTCCTCATCCAAAGATCTCTTACCGACTTCAACAGGTTTTGCTGAATCTATAGCCCTTCTAAATCTTATAGCTGATTCTCTAACGTTTTTAGTTTTTACGATGTTACTTCCCACTATTACTATTTCGGCTCCTAAGGAAACACATAGGCTTGCCTTATCAGTATCTAATCCACCAGCAACCGCCACTGGAACACTAACCTCTCCAACAACCTCCTTCAAAACCTCAATTGGATCATAACCAAGCATCTGAACATCTATACCAACATGAACGTTTATGTAGTCAACACCAAGCTCTTCAAGCTCCTTAGCTCTCTCAACTGGGTTTGGATGGTTTATTAGATCTGCCATTATTTCGCATCCATACTTCCTTGCAGATCTAATCGCCTCTTCGATTGTAGAATTACTGCTCAAAGCTAGGATTATTACGATATCTGCACCGCTTTTTGCACATATCTCAACCTCCAAAGCTCCAGTATCGATCGTTTTCATGTCTGCAACTATCCTGTTTTCTCTGAAGTTCTTTTTCATAATCCTAACAGCGTTCATACCCTCACTTTTGATGAGAGGTGTTCCAACCTCTAACCAGTCTGCGCCTCCTTCAACAGCCTCCTTGGCTATCTCGACAGCTCTCTTAAGCTCAAGAACATCGAGAGCAACTTGAAGTATAGGCATAATATGAGTAATTTTAAGGATAGAAATATTTTGTAGTGCGGGGGCGGGGATTTGAACCCCGGAACCCCTACGGGACCGGCCCCTCAAGCCGGCGCCTTTTCCTGACTCGGCAACCCCCGCTTAACTTAATGTGGGAATAAAGGTATAAGACTCTTTTGTTTCTAAACATTTACAGATAAATAAAAATTCTTAGCAAATCTATTTAATGAGATTTCAACTGCTTAAGCTTAATGGAAACAACGATGGAGATGGCCAAAGCTGGTAAATATCCCGAGTGGTTAAGAGATGTTGCCAAATCTGAAAATATTGAAGTTGAAAAACTCGTTAGGCTAATTGCCAAAGGAGAAGTAGTTGTTCCAAAGAATGTAAACAGAGAACTGAAAAAACCTAAGGCTATTGGAAGGTTCGTCAGTACAAAAATTAATGCAAATGTTGGAACGTCGATCGATTACATCAACGTAGAGGAGGAGGTTGAAAAGGCAATAGTCGCTCAGAAGTATGGAGCTGACGCTATCATGGATCTTTCAACAGCTGGCGATTTAGATTATATAAGAAGGAGAATCATGGATGTTACAGAAGTTCCGTTTGGTACAGTTCCAATTTATCAGTCTGCAAGGATGAAAAAAGTTGTCGTGGATATGGATGAGGATGACTTCTTTAAATCGGTTGAGAAGCAGGCTAAAGACGGTGTAGATTTCATGACGATTCATGCTGGTGTCAACAGGTTTACGGTTGAGATTCTCAAGAAATCTGGAAGGCTTTTGGGAGTTGTGAGTAGGGGGGGAGCGATAATTATCGGTTGGATGATACACAACGATAAGGAAAATCCGTATTATAATGATTTTGACTACCTCCTCGAAATTTTGAGGGAGTACGATGTTACGATAAGTTTGGGTGATGCTTTTAGACCAGGTTGTCTTCACGACTCGGATAGAGCTAAGTATGCCGAATGGATAGTCCTAGGAGAGCTTGTAGAGAAGTGTAGAGAAAAGGGAGTTCAGTGCATGGTTGAAGGGCCAGGACATATGCCAGCAGATCAAATAATGCCAGCTGTTAAAGCTATGAAAGTTATAACTAAGAATGCTCCCCTCTACCTTTTAGGTCCACTCGTAACGGACATAGCCCTTGGCTACGATCATGTAGCTGGTGCGATGGGTGCTCTAATTGCTGGTTTGGCTGGAGCCGATTTCATCTGCTATCTGACTCCGGCAGAACACTTGGCGTTGCCCACGGTTGAGGATGTAAAAGAGGGAGTAATCGTTACAAAGATTGCAGCTCATGCTATAGACTTGGTTAAGGAGGGAGTAAGAGAAAAGGCTATGAAGATAGATTACGAGATATCTTTAGCCAGAAAGAGGTTTGACTGGGATAAGCAGTTTGAGTTGTGCTTTGATCCTGAGAAGGCTAAAAATATTTGGGAGAGGAGGAAGTCTAAGTTTGCATGTTCGATGTGCGGAGATCTGTGTGCCATAAAGTTGGCTCAAAGGGCTTTGGAGCGTAACGTATTTAACCCCAAATAGAGGTTTTTGGAAAGGTGATGCTCATGAAGTATCCAAAGAGGGTAAGGACATTCTGTCCGTTCTGTGGGAAACACACGATCCATGAGGTTGAAAAGGTAGGTAAGGGTAAACAGAGTATGCTAAAGTGGATAAATAGACAGAAGAGGAGAAGGGGTAAGGTTGGAAACTTGGGTAAGTTCAGTAAAGTGCCAGGAGGAGATAAGCCAACGAAGAGGGTTAACATCAGGTTCAGGTGTACAGAATGTAAGAAAGCACACTGTAGACCAACTTGGAGGGTCAAGAGGTTTGAACTAGTAGAGAAGTGAAGGGAGGTGATAGCCTTGGGCATCAAGAAGAGCAAGTTCATCAAGGTAATCTGTCCAGACTGTGAAAACATTCAGGTGATATTCGACCACCCATCTACGGTTGTAAAATGCTTGGTCTGTGGTAGGACCTTAGCTGAGCCTACCGGTGGTAAGGGTAACATAAAGGCGAAGATTATCGAGGTTTTAGGTTAATTTGAGCAAGTTTACTGTTTCTTTAACCCCTTCTTCCAAGTTAACCTCTTGTTTCCATCCTAACGATTTAAGCTTCTCAATACTGTAGAACCAGTTTTTCATAGAGTAAGACCGTCTCCTTAGCACTACTACCACCTATTTCACCTCTTAGCCTTAGGAGAAGGTAAGCCAACTTCGGTGGCAGTCCGTAGTACAACTTTACACCAGCATACCCTGCAACTAAGTCAAGAAAGTATCTGAGTTTCGTAGGTTCCTCATTTGCCACAATGTATACATCTCCAGACCTTACTTTAGTCATAATCAGAACCATAGCTCAAACTAAGTCTTTAACGTGAATAGGATGAATGTAGTTTTTCCGTTCTCTCCTCAAGGTGGTTTAAGTAATTTTTCGTAATATTCAACCACCTTGAGGAGTTCTCCCGTTCCATCCGGCTTTATGAGCCGGACTTCATCAGGGAGCGTTCGGGGGGAACGGAACTCCCCACATCCTGACTTGAAAATGTTAAGAGTTGCTACTGCATCTCTATCAAATTCTAAACGACATTTCTTGCATTTCAACAGCCTCTGCCCATTCG
>CAZFVO010000012.1:0-33373 GCA_964522325.1 uncultured archaeon
AGCGATGAGCACGATTTAACGAACTGCTGTTGCTACTTCGCATATCACGGCGGTTTCAAGAATGCTGTAGACGCTTTGACTGGGAAGAACGTAGACATAGTCCAAGTAGATACGAGGGATTTGAGCGATACGAAGGTTGTGGATGTTAAGGTTGAGATTGAGAGGGTTGTGAGGACAAAACTCCTCAACGATGTGTGGATTGAGGAGATGAAGAAGCACGGTTACAGAGGAGCAAGCGAGTTCTCAAAGAAGATTTTACATCTGTACGGCTGGGAAGCTACAACCAATCTCGTTGAAGATTGGACATTCGATGAGATTGCTGAGAAATACGTTCTGGATGAAGATATGAGAAGATGGTTCAAGGAAAATAATGTCTATGCACTCGAAGAGATCACGAGGAGGTTAATAGAAGCTTACGAGAGAGGGTTATGGAAGACTAGTGAAGATTTGATCGAAAGGATTAGAGAGGTTTACTCCAAGATCGAGGGAATTCTTGAAGAGAATATAGGGGAAGGGGACATACAGGGTGGAGTAATCGAAATTTACACCGCAGAGGATGATGAGCACTGGATGGAGAAAATTGGGGAGGTCGATAAGTTGTGGAAGCTCGCGAAAAGCGCTTAATCTTTCCATTTTCGGCAATAGTGGGACAGGAGAACGCTAAGTTGGCTTTGTTGTGTGTAGCTGTCAACCCGTTAATAGGCGGAGTATTGCTTAAGGGCGATAAAGGAACTGGGAAATCAACAATGGTTAGAGCTTTGGCGAACGTTTTGCCAGAAATTGAAGTTGTAGCGGATTGTCCGTTCAACTGCAATCCTTCAAACCCCTTGGAGATGTGCGACAGCTGTTACAAAAGATATGAGAATGGTGAAGCTTTGCCAGTGGCAAGAAGGAAAATGAGGGTGGTAGATTTACCGTTGAGTGTAACAATAGATAGGCTGGTTGGAACTGTGGATGTTGAAAGGTTTCTGAAGGATGGAGTTAAGGCGTTACAGCCCGGAATACTCGCTGAGGCTAACAGAAACATTCTATACATTGACGAGGTGAATTTACTGGATGACTACATAGCTGACTCGCTTTTGGATTCGGCTGCGATGGGATGGAATGTTATAGAGAGGGAGGGTATTTCGTTCAGGCATCCTGCTCGCTTCATTTTAGTTGGTTCGATGAATCCAGAGGAAGGAGAGCTAAGACCGCAGATTTTAGACAGATTTGGACTGTGCGTTGAGATAAGTGCTCCAATGAATCCTGAAGATAGAATTGAAATCGTTAAGAGGGTTGAGGAGTTTCATGATGACCCCATAAGATTTTACAAGAAGTTTGAGAGTAAGGAGAAGGAGCTAACTGAAAAGATTGTCAAGGCGAAGGAAATACTGCCAAAAGTCGAGATAAGCGAAGATTTACTGAAGCTTCTAGCTGAGACCGTCATAAAATTGGGTATAAAAACAAACAGGGCTGAGATAGTTACGATAAAAACTGCCAAAGCCATAGCTGCGTTAAATGGAAGGAGGAGAGTTACACTTGATGACTTGGAGAAGGCGATGGAGTTGGCATTACCACACAGACTTAGAGACAAACCCTTTCAAAAGCCTCAGCCCCCAAAGCTGAAGCAGGATGAAAATGGTAGAGAAGAGGCGAGGAACAAAAATCAGAATGAACAGGAGCACGAACATAAGCATAGCCATGAACATGAAGACAGGGGCAGTGGAAATAAAGGACAAGGAGGTGAGCAAAACTTTCGTTCGAGCGAAGTAGATGTCCCAAGAATGGAAAATGCTAACTTGAAGGATAATCTCAATAGCTACCGATCGTCGAGAGATTCAAGCGTTACGGTGATAAACTTCCCAAAAGGTGTTCCAATTTCTTACGTACCGCCTAAGGATGAGATTAAAGATGTAGATTTTTACAGTTCTATAGTTTGGGCTATTATAAGTGGTAAAGCACCTCCTATAAGGGTGGATTTGAGCGACATTCGTGTAAGAGTTAGAAAATCGAAAGCTCCGACTCTTTGGGTTCTTGTGTTAGATTCGAGCGGTAGCATGGCGATTCGGAAGAGGATAAGCGTTGCAAAGGGAATTGCTGAAAAGCTCGTTGAGAAAGGATACGTCAAAAAATCTAAGATGGCTTTAATAGTTGCCAAAGGTAATTGTGCTGAGATAGTCGTCCCTCCAACTAAGAATTACTCGAAAGTTATCGAAAGTATCGAGAACGTTCCAACTGGTGGTAAAACTCCTCTGAGTTCGGCCCTCTACAACCTATTACTATTGGCTAAGAGGGAGAAAATGAAGGAAAAGACGTTAAAGGTTAGGGCTTTTCTGATAACAGATGGAAAGGCAAATGTTCCCTTACTTGGCAAGAGAATTAAAGATGAAATAATTGAGCTTGCAAGAATGATTAAGAAGTGCAATATAGAATTGAACATTTACGATACAAGGTTTGTAGGAGACATTGGTCTGTCTTTTATCCCAATTTTGAAAGATGTGGCAAATGCAAGAGTTTACAGGATTTGAAGATAATGAATGTTAAATGCCTATGTTACTCCAATCTTATCTGTCTTATTGGTTAATTTCTTAACACTTATCGCCCTCTCAGGACAAATCCTCGCACATACACCGCATGATGTACACAGGAGAGGATCGATCTGAGGCTTATCTTTGTCAATGTATATCGCTGGGCATGAAAATACCCTTACACACTCCATACAAGCGTTGCAGACGTTATGATTAACTTCAAATGGTAGGAGCTTAACTCCTCTCCTTCTAATTTCCCTCATCCTAACTATCGAGCATAGTTGTCTTGCAATTATCACCGCAACGCCATCGTACTCCAAAGCCCTTCTAATTACATTCTCAAATTCCTTGACCTTATAAGGATTAACTACTTCAACGAACTCTACACCACAAGCCTTTGCAATATCCTCTATCTTCACAGCCCTCCCAATAGTACCGTCAGCCCTAACTCCTATCCCGGGATGGGGTTGGTGTCCAGTCATTCCAGTTGTCAGATTGTCCAAAACTATCAGAACAAACTTTGCACCGTTGTAAACTGCGTTTATCAATGCGGGTATTCCAGCATGTAAAAATGTCGAGTCGCCTATGGTAGCAACGATCTTATCCTTAATAACCCAGCTCAAGCCGTTCGAAACTCCGACACTAGCCCCCATACACACGCATATCTCAACAGCTCTGAATGGCGGATTGTATCCAAGTGTGTAACAGCCAATATCGCTTGGTAAACACAGTTTCATCTCGTTGGCTATCTTCCTTAAGACGTAGAAAACTGGTGCATGAGGGCAACCAGGACAAAGAACTGGTGGACGAGGTGGAGCAATTTTTGACACATCTTTAGCTCTTTTAACTATCTCATCGTAGTTTAAACTTGGATTGACACCCAAGAGCTTTGCTATAGCTTTTTCAACTATGGGAATGTTGTACTCGTAGTGCATTGGTAGATGTCCACTGAGCTTACCATAGACATCTTTCGTTAATGTCTTCACGAAAGTCTCTACGATTGGATCTACCTCCTCAACAACTAGAACACTATTCACAGAAGTTACAAACTCCTCAATTTTCTTCATCGGTAACGGATGCATTGAAGACAGTTTGAGTACGGGCAGGTTAACCTTCAATCTCTTTAACGCATCTTTAACGTAAGCATAACTCAATCCACATGCGATTATTCCAAGTCTTTTATCATTTCCATCATCAATCCAGTTTCTCTCCCATTCCTCCAAGAAATCCTGAACTTTCTTCAACTTCCTCTCAAGCTCAAGCTTGAGCTTTCTTGCATTTGAAGGGAGAACTACAAACCTTTCTGGCTTAGCAAGCCAATCAACCTTTTCAAGCTTCTTCTCAGGTATTCTACCAAGCCTCACAATACCTCTAGCATGACTTAGCCTTGTGTACGATCTGAGCATAACTGGTAAACTGAATCTTTCTGAGATTTCAAAACATTCCTTAGTTAAATCCTTAAGCTCCTGAACACTGTGAGCTTCAAAAACTGGAATCTTTGCAGACAAGCCGTACCACCTATTATCCTGCTCGTTTTGACTGCTGTGCATGAAAGGATCATCAGCTGAAACTATCACAAACCCTCCAACTGCACCTATGTAGGCGAAGCTGAAGAGGGCATCGCTTGCAACGTTAACTCCAACATGCTTCATAGCACACATTCCCCTATTACCAGCCAAAGATGCTCCCATAGCCACTTCAAACGCAACTTTTTCATTTGTCGAATATTCAACATGCATGAAACCCTTCAAAAACCTTGAAACCCTTGCAAGGGTATCACCAATTTCAGATGAAGGAGTTCCTGGATAACATGCAAAAACGTCAATCCCAGCCTCCAGAGCACCTCTTGCAATTGCTTCATTTCCAAGTAAGAACGCTTTTTCACCCTCTTTACCAAGTATATGCATGGAATGGCAATTACGGATTGGATTTTAACCTTTTGCGATAGGTTTAACTGCAACCGTCTAAGTTCGTTCATGGACTTGAAAGGGATAGCAAAGGAAGTGCTGTCAACACTAATAATCGTTGGAGTCATCGTTGGACTTGGCATTGCAATAACTGGTGCATGGCCATTCATGGTTGCAGTTCAGTCTGGTAGCATGGAGCCACACATTCACAAAGGTGACGTTGTGATTTTATTAGGTCTAAGCAGGGTTGGAAAGGTTGTGACTTGGGTTGAGGGGGCTAAGAATGGCTATAAGATGTTTGGTGATTACGGTGATGTCATAGTTTATCATCCAAACGGTGACAGTAGCAAAACGCCCATAATTCATAGGGTTATTGCCTACGTCCACAAAGGTGAGCCAATACCAATCCTTATAAGGAAGAATGGTAAGACAATCTTAGCTTACTCGGATGTCATAGCTGAGAGCGATGGTTACATAACTCAGGGAGATGCAAATCTAATTCCAGATCAACTTGCTCCAGGATGGAAAATTAAGCCAGTTAAGGAGGAGTGGATAGTTGGAGTTGCTAAGTTTAGAATACCTTATGTTGGCTGGATAAGACTACTGATATGAGGTATTATGTATTGGCATCTGATCTTCAGAAGGATAAGGCTAAAGCTTTGGCTGAAAGGTTGAAATCTTTAGGCTTGCAGATTACGAATAAACTTGAGCCTTACAGCTGTGTCGTAGTTGCGAGTGGTGGTACTGAAAAGGAGATTTTGAAAGCAGTCGAAAAACCAGTTGTAGTTTGGGCTTTACCTTATTATAACTCTTTACCGGCTGTTCTTGAAGCTTACGCTGTTAAGGAATTCAGATTCTTCTACTCTGATATAGATAATGCTCTTGAGAAATTAAGAGTTTACGAAAGAGTTTTTAATGCAATAAAAAAACTAAATACAGTTAGATTGGGATTGATAGGCGGTGTTTCCGATTGGATAGTTACAGATGGAAGCTGGGTTAGAGAGTTTTTAGATGTCGTTGAGATTGGGTTGGATGAGATAAAGATCGAAGGTAGAGGCTTTGAAAGGGCTTACAGTGTCTACAAATCTCTCAAGGATATTGTTGAGAGGTACAAGCTTGACGCTTTGACAATTCGATGTTTCGATCTTCTCAAGAGAGATACAACGGCATGTTTAGCTTTGCATTTGCTGAATGATGAAATCGTTGCTGGATGTGAAGGTGACTTGGAAGCCGTTTTTACTATGATCGTCTTGAGACTTTTAACAGACAAGCCAAGTTGGATGGCCAACATAAATCGAATAGGTAAGACTGTGATATTATCACATTGCACAGTTCCAAAATCGATGTGTAAATTCGTCAGATTCAGGACTCACATGGAATCTGGGAAGGGGATTGGAATTGAGGGTATTTTGAATGAATGCGATGCCACGATTGTAAGGTTTAGAGGTAAAAGGGCTTTGATTGCAAGGGGTAAGATTTTGAGAGGTTACTTGGGTGATGAAACGCTTTGCAGGACGCAAGTTGAGGTTAAAGTTGGTGACATTCTGGGATTTGGAAACCATGTCGTTTTAAGTTATGGGGATCATGTGGAAATTTTGAAGGAGTTCTGCTACTACACTGGCTTTGAGCCTCAGATCCGTGGACTTCATCATGACTCAGTGGCGGATTAGTTTATCATCGGTCAATCTAATGTTCCCTTGGTACTCGCTATATCTTTATTGATTATCTCTTTAGCTGATTTAAAAGCCAACGCGAATGCCTTAAAGCAAGCTTCAACCTTATGATGGCTGTTAAAGCCTTTTATACTCAAATGAACGTTCATCTTTGAATTCCTGCAGAGGGTATCAAAGAAGTGAACGTAATTTTCATCGATTTCTCCCTCTATAACGAAGTATCCTCTCCCGCTTAAATCTAAGCCACAAACTGCCAAAGCATCGTCCATTGGGACTATAGCATGCCCAAAACGTCTTATACCCTTTTTATCACCCAAAGCCCTTGCAATCGCAATTCCCAAAGCTATTGCCGTATCTTCAATGGTATGGTGATCATCATCTCCAAAAGCTCTAAGCTTCAAATTAACTCCAGAATGTTTTGCAAAAGTTTCTATCATATGCTTGAAGAAGGGTAAATCTGTTTCAATCTCATAGTCTTGAGAATCCAAGTCAACCTCAACGTACACGTCAACTTCCTTCGTTTTTCTCCTAACTACAGCCTTCCTTAAAACTCTCATGCCTCCTCACCGAGCAACTCTTCAAGTCTAACCTTACCAGTGTAAAGAGCTGAGCCGATTATAGCACCAACCGCTCCGCACCTCTTTACTGCTCTAACATCGTCTAAACTGCTTATACCTCCAGCGACATATACTGGTAGAGTTGTACTCTCAACAACTTCTCTCACTCTCTCAATATTAATCCCCGAAACTAAACCCTCAACATCGATGTTTGTGTAGAGTATTGAAACTTCACAATCCTCGTACAGCTTTGCAAGCTCCACAGGTGTAAGCTCCGTGTTCTTTATCCAGCCCTCAACAACAACTTTACCCTTCTTAGAGTCTACAGCTATCATGACCCTCCTGGGATAATCCTTAGCAAACCTCTTAACAGCCTTAACATCCTTAACTGCTAACGTTCCAAGTATTATCCTATCGACACCAGCGTTCAAAAGCCTTTCAGCAACCTTCAGATCCCTTATACCTCCCCCAACTTGGACCTCTGTAAGTTCTGCAATTTTTATTATCACATCTTCGTGGACAAGCTTACCACCAAAAGCTCCATCTAAATCCACGACATGTAAGCATTTTGCACCCTTCTTAACCCACACTTTTGCAACTTCCAATGGATTATCAATTTCAACAGTAACCTTATCTCTCCTTCCCTGAACTAACCTGACAACCTTTCCACCCTTCAAATCCACTGCTGGTATTACCCTGAACACCATCAAAGTTTGATTGTGAACTTTTAACCTTTTTGTCAACTTAAGACAACATTATTTACCAAACCTTAGTATAACATACTTTGGAAAGCTTAAGCAATGTGTACGAATTAGAAATAGAGCGCCCACAAAGTTTACATTTCATGTCTCAGAACCTCTAATATCTCTGCCAACTTTACTATGTCACTTTTTGAAACGATCCCTACAAGCTTACCATCTTCAATAACTGGAATCCTTCCGATCTTCTTTTCTGTCATCAACTTCAGAGCTTCAAAAACTTCAGTATTCGGTGTAACCACAACAACCTCTCTGCTCATCACATCCGCAACAACTTCATTCTCATCGGCGTTCATAATATCCTTAAGCGTGACAATTCCAACGACCCTATCGTCTTTAACAACTGGATATCCAAGGTGCTTATGCTTAAGCATAAGATTTATGACATCTTTAACTGTTGTATCTGGCGTTACATAAATAGGATTTGATGTCATAATATCTCCAACTCTATACTTTGCAAGCAATCCTTCAAGTGTAACTGCCTTCTCCTCTTCAACAGCACCCATGTATATAAAAAGTGCAATCAGAGTAAGCCAGATGTTTGTAAACAAACCAGTTATACCCATAATTATTGCCAGAACCTTTCCAACACTTGCAGAAATCCTCGTAGCTCTGACGTATCCGTAACGTTTTGCAAGCAAACTTCTTAAAACCCTTCCACCATCCATTGGAAATGCTGGAATTAGATTAAAGAGTGCCAAAACTAGATTGAAGTATCCAAACAGTGTGAGAAGTCTTAAAGGTATAAGCATGAACAACGCCAAGGACAGACTTGCCAAAGGACCTGCAATTGCTATGGCTAACTCTTTCTTAGGTTCCTTTGGTAACCTTTCTATTACCGCAACACCTCCAAAGATGAATAGGATTATCTCTCTAACACTAGCTCCCATCCTCCTTGCAACTAAGGAATGGGAAAGCTCATGTACGAGCACAGCTACGAATATAGATATTGCCATCACAAACGAGTAGATGATCCTGATTGGATTTGGTAGATCTGAAAAGCCGAAAGGTGGCTTGTTTACATAGAAGACGTATACGAGTAGTGCAAGTATTACAGCTAAACTCACATGAACTTTCACATCTATTCCAAAGATTCTGCAAACCTTAAACGAGTAAGCCATGCTTAGAGTGTGGTTACGCTTATATATAGTTCTTATCAGTTAGATTATGCATAGATGTAAAAACTTGGCTGTACTCGAATCTGAGTGGAGAAGGAAGATTTTGCCACCAGAACCTCTAATAGAGAAGATCAAAACGCTTGAAAGGAGGAATGTTGCTTTTGACATAGGTGCTGGAACTGGATACTTCACAGTTCACCTCGCCAAACTCTTTAAAAAGGTGTATGCAGTAGAGGTGAATCCTGAGGCTGTAAAGATTTTAGCTGATAAGGGTCTGAAAAACGTTGGAGTCATATTATCGGAAAAACCGCCAGAAGTAGATTTTGAAGTAGATTTTGTGCTTTTTGCAGATTCTTTACATGAAATAGAGGATAAAGAAGGATATGCTAAATGGGTAAAAGAACATGCAATGAGCTTTGCAGTTATAGACTGGAAGAGAGATACTTGTACGGATTTTGGACCACCAAGAGAACATAGACTTAGCTTGGAGTACGTCTTGAACCTGTTTGAAAACTTTGAAATTGAGGTCTTAGACGTTTATTCATGTCACTTCTTTGTATTTGGAATCAGGAAGTTGTCGTAGATTCAAATCCAAGATGTTGAGCTTGAGTGAATTCCAGACTGAGAAATCAATTGTGGTTAGTCATATTCTTTAAACATCATACATTGCTATAAATATGATCGCATGCTTATTGAATATTGACAATCATTCAAAGCTGAGTGTAAGGCTATGTCTGAATTGAAATAGAGTATTGAAATAAGAGATCTCAAAGCTTTCATTTCTTAAAGTCCATAGATAAGTGATTATGAGAATATTTTCATTTTGTAATTGATGCATCCATAGCAGAGAGTTAAGATGGAAGAAATTATTAGAACTTTATTTATTGATAAAGTTTAAATTCAAAATGTTAACCAACTGCAAATCATGGTTAACAAATATATCAAATTTACGTTAGCATGTGCATTGGCAGTTCTGACAGCTTTAAGTGCTCAGATAAGGTTCTACTTAGGTGTAATTCCATATACATTCCAAAACTTTGCAATAATCCTATCTGGTCTAATATTGGGTAAGTACGGTTTTGTTTCACAACTAATCTACTTGGCTATGATAGCTCTAGGCTTTCCAGCTAGTGCGAGAGGGGGAGGTGTAGGAGCCCTCCTTGGCTATACAGCTGGATACCTTTGGATGTTTCCTGTTTCAGCTTTCATAATGGGAGTTATAAGGAAAATCGTTTGGCGAACTGGTAGCAAGAGAGAGCTTGTACTGCTGTGGCTCGGAAGTGCTTTGGCTGTGGTTCCACTCTACTTATTCGGCTTCTACATCTTTTGGCTCTGGGCGAGTGGAAGCAAAAATCTGTTGGAATGGTGTACAAATGTCGCTGAGATGTTTGGATTAAAGCTAAATCCTTTTTGGGCTGTGTTCTTTGCAGCAGTTGCAGTCTTTATCCCTCAAGATCTGCTTATGGATCACGTTTTAGCTTTGATAGTGTTTAAATACATCTACAAGCTTTTAAAGGAGAGAGGATATGATTTACCTTAAAAATGTTGATTACACGTATCCAAATGGTGTGAAGGCCTTAAAAGGTGTAGATTTGAAGATAGAGGAGAACACATTTATAGGCGGACTAACTGGGAGTGGTAAATCTACCTTACTCAGAGTTTTAAACGGTTTAATTCCAAACTTTTATGGCGGAAAGCTCGATGGAAACGTTGAAATCGTTAAAAAACCTTACTTGGTCTTTCAAAATGCCGATGAACAGATAATATTCAACACTGTCTTTGACGAACTTGCAATTCACGCGTGTCAGGTTGGTAAGGACTTGAACGATGTTAGAAAAATTGCTAAGAAGCTCAAAATTGAGCACATACTTAATAGGGAAATACATAAGCTTTCAGATGGTGAAAAGAAACTTGTCACAATAGCTTGCGCTTTGCTTAGCAGTGAAGTAATTGCCTTGGATGAGCCGTTTGCAAATTTACATCCGATTATTGCAAAGGAGATTTTAAAATTGATCCTCAAAAATGCGGAATTGACAATAATCTCAGAGCACAGGCTTGAATTTCGAAATGGGTTTGAATTTGTATGGCTTGAAGATGGTAGAGTTTCAAGCTTCAATTGGCAAGAGTTGACCGTCAACTTCAGTAATAGATCTGGCGACACCGTTTTGAAAGTAGAAGATCTACAATTCGGTTACGATAAACCTTTACTTAAAGACGTTACGTTTGAGATCAATAAGGGAGAGATATGTGCAATAGTGGGAAGAAATGGATGCGGTAAAACAACACTCTTAAAGCTCATAGCTGGGATTTTAAAGCCTTGGAATGGGAAAATAGAGATTAGAGGGAGGATAGGTTTGTGTCTCTCAACACCGAACTACCACCTATTTGCAGACAGTGTTGCCGAGGAGATTGGCATAGATATAGTGAAACTGTTTAGTCTTGAAAGGTTTGCCAATAGACACCCACACTCCTTAAGCTTTGGTCAGGCAAAGAGGGTTGCAATAGCAAAGGCTTTCAAAGGAGATGTTGTGCTGTTGGATGAACCGACAGCTGGGCAGGATTATCTTTTCAAGCTAAGGCTGATTGAGGTCGCAAAAAAACTCGGAAAAACGCTGATTATTGCCACACACGATTACGAGTTGCTGGAGTGGTGTGATGTCGTGGTCGAACTCTAATCTGGAAGCGAGGATTACACTCATATCTGTTTTATTACTCTGTAGTTCTCTGCACTCATTTAGAGTGGACGTATCACTTATAGTTACCGTAATAGCGGTTGTGTTCTCTCGGGGAAGGGTTCTTATCGGTTTGAAGTTTTTCATACCTTTAATAACCTTATTTATATTTTGGAGCTTTTTACTCGGTGGTATTGATAAACTTCCAACTCTTATAGCCTTAATAGCAATTGGATTGTTAGTGATGTGCATAAAGCCAGAAGACATTGCATATGCACTGATGTACTTTAAAATACCACCAAGAATAGCTTACTCCATCTGTATAGCTATAAGGCTTTTGCACATATCCCTTATAGATTTGAGAAACATCTCAGCAGTTCTGTCGATTGAATCAGGTTTAAGCAAGTATGTAAAGCTTCTGAAAGCTTTAACATCCGTTTTAATTTTAAGATCTTATTCCATAGCTGAATCACTGTATTCGAGGGGTTTCAATTTAGATAGAAAAGTAGTCCTAGTTAGAAAGCCAAAACTCTTCGACTGGCTTTTGCTGGTATCATCAATAGCAGTTTTTATCTACTCTCTTAAGCAGGCTTAACTATCTTGGCTATGAAAAATCCTTCCGTGTCATTATCTTGCGGATGAATTCTCAAGCACTTCTTAACTTCTTCATCATAAACTTTACCTTCAAACTCTGTTATGGGTTCAGTTCTCTTAACTGGCAGTGTTATCTTTTCAAGCTTTGCATCTGTATTGCTCAGAAGGAAATCTATGACCTCTTCATTCTCCAAAGGATCTAATGTGCATGTTGAATAAACCATAACTCCATTTGGCTTCAAAGCTCTATAACCAGCTAAAACAAGCTCTTTCTGAAGTCTCGAAAGTGAGTAAACCTCTTTCAAGGACCACATTTTTAGATAACGATAGTTTTTTCTTATCATTCCAACGTTTGAGCATGGAGCATCTATCAGAACTCTATCAAAGGTATCTCTAAACCTCTTGAAGAACCTTCCATCCTTCATAGTTACTCTTGCAATCGTAACTCCACAACGTTGTAGGTTTGATATGAGTATGTTTATCCTGTCGTACTTGACATCGTTTGCAACTATACATCCCTCATTTTGCATGTACTGAGCTATCTGAGTTGTCTTCCCACCGGGAGACGCACACATGTCCAAAACTGTCATACCAGGTTTTGGATCCAAAACTACAACTGGAATCATGGAAGAAGCCTCCTGAGAAAATATTAGACCGATTTGATGCTCTATAGTCCCTCCAACTTCCTTGTCACTGAAAAAACCTTCCTTGCACCAAGGAATTGACTCAAGCTCAAATCTATCACTTAGACTTTCAACTACATCTTCAACCTCAGCCTTTAACGTGTTAACCCTAAAGCTCGGCCTTAGAGGCTTTGCCATATAATTCCAGAATTCATCTGAATCGTCTATTCTTTCGTACCTCTCAACGAACCTCTTGTTCACGCTTGCAAACTCTGACTTCATCTACGGTGATTAACACATAGAATATAAATAAGCATGCCAAGCTAACCAATCCAAGGATGACAAAAGAATTTACTAAGTTTGTAAAATCTGCAATTATTCCAGCCATTATCGGTGATACTACCATTGCTAAGCCCATGGATGTGTTAAACAACCCCATAACTGCCCCATGCCCGTAAATTCTGCCCAAACTTACAGCTATAGCACTTGCCGAGTTCATAGCCAAGCCGTTGAAGATTCCCATGGCTATTGCAAGAGCCAGTATGGATACGAAGTTTCCCGCAAAAGGAAGTGCTATGAACAGTACAGTTGAGATTGAACTTCCAAAGGTTGCAAGCTTAACCCTGTCAAACCTGTCAACAAAACCACCAAAGACCTTTTGAGATATAGCATTCGTTAGGACTATTGTCGATATGATTGAACCTATCTGGTATCCCTTTAGATGGCTAATGAGGACTGGGAAGAACGCTATGATAAGTGCAAGCCTTATGGCTGTTGAAAACCTGAATACCATGAGTGACGCTATTGATTTGTTAGAGATGATGCCAAAGTTAAACACAGACTTGTCTCTGACGTTTGGTACAAAGATTGCAACTGTAAGGAATGCTAAGGCAGTTAAGATTGACATGGCGAAGAATGCAAACTTCAAGCCAAAGATGTCCTTAATTACACCTCCCAAAAAAGGTCCAAAACCCATCCCACTCAAGAAGGCTAAGTTAAAGGAAGAAATAGTTCTGCCTTCTTCCCCCTTTGGAGCCATTTGGCTGACGTAAGCCATTGCACTTGGTATCACCATGGCCGAACTTAATCCGTGAAAGAACCTTATAATGACCAAATCTTCAGAATTTCTTGCGAGGATGTACAGAAGGGATATTATAGAGTAGCTGAGTAAACCCATCAATATGAAAGGTTTCCTCCCAAATCTGTCCGATGCAATTCCAACGATCGGTGTAAAAGTTGTTCTGGCTATTGAAAAGCTTGAATAGATTAATCCCAATATTAACGTTGTAGCCCCAAGCTCCTTAGCATAGATGGGCATGAGTGGTGCTATTATACCCAATCCAAGCATCGCTGAGAATATTGACAAGTAAAGGGATCTCATACCAAATCGGGAATTTCTGATGGTAAAACGTGAAGGAATTTCCTTCCCCTATAAATGACAGCAACGACAAGTCGAGTCGTATCTTTGTTAATTCCAAAGTATTCCCTAAAAGGTGCTTCATCGTATCTAAGTTCCTTCCTTGAAAGGACTTCAGTCTCAAAATCCTCTGAGTAATCGTAAAAATCGAGTTTATTACCTTCTTTATCGATTATTTCCACATCCATAACGTATTTCCTATCTTTCTTCCAAACACAGTAGTTCTCCGCATGATTTATGCCCAAAACTGGATTCACCCTGACGTTACTTCCCTCGTAATGATCGAACAGTCTAACAAATCCTTCGATCTGATATCTGAAGAACTCTCGCCTAACGCTTGACAACCACTCAAACTGATCGTAATTTACACCTTTGAAAGAAACGTCGATATCTATCTCAACTTCAAGCTCATCAAGCCCCATGTAGTTCACCTTGCCCATTCCAAACGCAACTCCATTCGTTTCTATAATTACCTTGCATTCTCTGAGTTTAGAGCTGTTTATAAGTCTTAAAACTTCAACGACGTGATCCCATTGCAGTGAGGGCTCATTCCCAGTTATCCTAATAACACCTATCCTGTAACCCTTCTTAAGGACAACTCTATCTCTCATGACCTCATTAAATCTGCACTCCAAATCCCTTAAAACCTCTTCAGGACTTTTCTTAATATCCTCACTCATGTACCTCATCTTCCAGCCCCAACAGTACTTGCAGTTCAGATTGCAGCCTTTGATATCCAAGACCAGTTCAAGGATTTTGTTATAAGCTAAGCCACATGATGCTACGCACTTGTGCTCTTCGTAAAGCTCATTACATCTCTGCCAACCTAATCCCCTTCTCCTGAGTGGAACCCATCTTGTGGGATAGTACATGTTGGAGTAGGTACCAATCATCTCATCCAAACTCTGATGTGAACTAATAAAAAAACCGAAATTGGTTTAACCCATCGGTGGAACTAAGAAGGATGAAGATTGGAAAGTTTGGCTATGTGAACAACTACCTGCCCTACTACTACTTAGAAAAAGAGAGAACAGTAGAAATCATCACGACATCGCCAAAGGAGATGATTAATCTTTTGGAATCAAATAGGATCGATTACGCCCCAATTCCTAGCTTTTACTATCTGAAAAACAAGGATCGGTTGAGAAGATACAAGTTCTGTATAGCATCGGATGGTAGGGTTTACAGTGTCATCGTAGTTTCAAGGGATGGTAAGTTGAGTGAAAGGGTTGGTATAAGCTGTGAAACCACGACTTCTGTCAATTTACTTAAGATAATTCTCTCTGAGAAAAACTTGAACTGTAAACTGATTCCAACTTATGCAAATAGGGCTGAGGATATACTAAAGGAATGTGAAAGTGCACTAGTTATAGGAGATTCTGCGATAGATGCTATGAACAAATTTGATGTAGTCATGGATCTTGGAGAGGAATGGAAGGATTTAACGGGTTATCCGATGGTCTTTGGAATTTCTTCCTCAGTAAAAGATGCTGAAAAATGCGATGAAATCGTTCTGAGATCTTTGGAGTGGGGCCTGAGGAACTTTGATGAAGTTGTTAAATCCGCTGCTAGCGAGTTCAAGCTATCTGAAAGTTTCTTGAGAAAGTACTTCAAAGCTTTAAAACATGTGATGGATTCTAAATGTGAGAGAGGATTGAGGGCATTTGAGGAGTTATGTAGGGATTACAAACTACTTTAAAATTTCGAATTCGCTCAAATCCACCGAACTAGCCCTTTCTTGAAAATCCTTTAAGAACTCTTTGACAATCTCAGCAAGCTGTTTCTTGCAATGACCACACAAGATTTCTCCACTCTCACAAGCCTTTCTTATCTCGTAAAGCATATTGTCGTCTGCAAAGTGGTACGTGTATAGCTCAAAGACTACGCACCTGTCAGGCTCACCACCTAACCTTCTCTGCTCCTCAGCTGTAGCTCTACCACCTGTCAAGGCCCTCATAACCTTCTTAGCCCCTTCTTCGGGCTTGTCAAACAGTGAAATGTAGCTCTCTGGTTTGCTCGAACTCATCTTTCCTCCTCTCAATCCTGTTGTGAACTTGTGATAGGTTGATGAGGGTGGGATGAAGGCGTATCCACCGAGTTCAACCTCAAGCTCTCTGACAGCTTTCTCTATCTCTTTGGGATTTCCTAAGATGTCTATATGTTCCTCATAAGCCTTAAATTCGAATCCCAGATCTTTAACTTTCTCCAAGTATTGGCTACCCTTTCTACTCCTAACTCTAACTCCTCCATCTATCCTCTCAAATGAAAATATGCTCATTCTGTTGGCTAAATCTCTTGTAAGCCTTATGTGAGGATCCTGATCAGCTCCAACTGGAATTACAACTGGCTTAAAGCCTCCAAACTCCCTAAGTTGTGGATGGAGTATGTCACCAGCCTGTATCATAGGTATGAACATCTTAACTAATGATGTTTCCGAAGTAAATCCGTAAATGGCCTTCAATTCACTGAAGTTAACTTCAGATGAGAGCTCTATAGCTAAGTCCTTCACATACCTACTTGCAGACTGATAGTAGATCAGGCAATTCTTTGGTTTCAATCCCAAAGCCACTATGCTCCTTATGTAAAGCTCACCTAACTCTTTTGTTTTCTCAACGCTGAGATTTCTCACATATCTCGCTTCCATGTCCGCAATGCATACGAAAGCTTTCCCATCCATAGCCTGATGCCAGACAATCTCGTCCATCGTCATCTTATGGCCAAGATGTGGCAATCCTGAAGGCATGAAACCAGACATTACAGCCCAATCCTCTCCTTTCTTCATAGCTTCAATTATCCTTTCGTAATCCCTATGTCCAAATATGACTCCTCTGCGCATAAGGGGATGAGGATTTGGAATTGTATCTAAAATCTCCGAGAAAGGTTTTATTCCAAACTCTCTCATCAACCTTTCGTAATCAACAACTCCCTCAACTTCCCAAGGTGTAATCATGGAAAAAGCTGAAAAGTGTTGTTTTTAAGTCTTAGCCATGGAGTTCGATTTGATAAGGTTGGCTAAAAGCATATTTAGGATTGAGAGAGAGGACATTTTGGTTGGCATTGGAGATGACTGCGCGCTTGTCGAAGTTGATGGAGTTAAGTTAGCTTTAACGACAGACTGCTTACATGAGAAAACGGACTTTCCAAAAGGTATTAGGCCTGAGGAGATAGGACATCTGGCTCTCGCAGTTAATCTAAGTGATTTGGCTGGTTGTGGTGCGAAACCACTCTTCTTCCTGTATACCATAACGCTAACTGAAAGGTACGTTAAGTGCTTTGAAATGATACTTGCAGGAATGAAGAGGTTGGCTGAAACTTATAACGTTGCAGTAGTTGGAGGAGATACGGACTTTGGCGATGAGTTGCACATATCGGGATTCGCAATTGGTAAAGCTGAGAGGTTTGTTGGTAGAAAGGGTGCAAAGGTAGGAGATAAGGTTTGTGTAACGGGTTTACTTGGAAAGGCTCAACTTAGCTTGGAGCAGCTCATGAACGGTTTAAATAGAGAGGAGATAGCATACCCGAAAAGTCTTTTCACACCAGAGCCAAAGGTTCTTGAGGGGTTGAGTATAGCAGAGTATGCAAATGCAATGACAGATATAAGTGACAGCTTGGCAATATCACTGCACCAGATAGCAGAAAGTAGTGGTGTTTGTATTGTTATCTACGAGGAAAAAATTCCATTAAACCATTTAACCCCTTATGTTGATGAAGAAAAAGCATTAGAACTTTTCTTGTATTCTGGTGGTGATTACGAGCTCGTTTACACTTCGAAACTCTGTGAGCACATATGCATAGGTGAGGTCGTTGAAGGAGAAGGTGTTAGAATTGTAAGAAAGGATGGAAGCATTGAAGAGGTTGATTTTAGGGGTTATGTACACCTCGGAGCATGCAGATCAAAAATATGAGTGAGTACATTTGAAATCCTCCCCGCCCTAAACAGTAGTGTTCCAAAAGTTGGCAATTAGGCTAACCTAAATGATGATTTTTACTTGATTTTGAAATACTTGAATTTTTATCTGGTTGCTAAATGTTCCACTTTCGGAACTACTGTAAAAGGCGAGGCTTCCAGCCCGCAAGGAGTGTGATCCATGATTCTTTATCAATTTTAAGCTTACAGTTGAAATTTATTTAACCGTTCATGGTAATCTCTTAATCCAACCTACATTGTCAAATCCTTTGTCAAATGTGTAAATCTCGTTTATACCCTCTTGCTCCATCACCAAAACTGCTAAGCAATCATTTGGATCAAGTTTAAACTCATCCATCAAGCCAATGGCTGTAAAGTACATATCTTTGCTAACATCGACAATTTTAACATTGTCCATCGAGTAAAGTCCAATTAAAAAAGTCTGAAGATCATACAACTTCATAGCTCGCTTTAATATGTTGCAGACCTCTGAAAGATGTACTACAGTTGTTATTACCTCTTCCTTACCATCGTTTATTCTTCTGATAATTCCTTTAGCCTTTTCTTTCATGATCTTTTGCTCTTCTGTAAGTTCTCTCTTTGGTTTGTAGTAGGCGTAGATAAAAACATTAGCATCGAGAAACCTCATAAAACTCACGCTCAAATTTTTCCCAGTCTTCAATATCTATACCTAAATCGACACTGTCAAAAAATGCCGTTAAATCTATCTTCCTCTTTGGGACTATCTTCAAAAACTTACCACACTTTATCACAAAAACTTCTCTGCAATCTTTTAATTCTTTCTCCCGCCAATCGGATGGGAGTATTATTCTACCTTGCTCATCTACCTTCCTCTTATCAACACCATAAATCACTTTGATCCACCAAATAAAGGTAATATAAACCAGATTTAAAACTTGTCCTCCAAGTCAGTTTTAAAATTCCAAATTGAATCCATAATTCATGGTAGAAGTCGTAATTTTAGCTGATAACAAGGTTGTAAGCCTAAGACCACAGGGTTTAACGGCTGAATGGGGATTTTCAGCCCTGATAAAGGCAAAAGAGGTTATATTATTCGACACAGGACAGACTGGAGTTGCTTTTGAAAATCTACTCTTATTTAAGGAAGAAAGACCTACAAAGGTTGTCTTAAGCCATGGACATTATGACCATACTGGCGGATTGATGCACTTTTTGAGGGTATTTGATTTGAAGGTCTACACACATCCTGACGCTTTCCTACCAAGATTTTACAGAGGAGAATACATCGGAATACCCTTTAATAGAGAACAGATCTCAGCTTGTGCTGAAGTTGTGGAACATAAAGAACCAATTGAAGTTACAAAGAACGTTTGGGCTTTAGGTGAGATACCCCGTAAGTACGAACAGGCTTTACTGTCAGATTCTTACATTATTAGAGATGGCAAAAAGGAGTTTGACGAGGTCAAAGATGATCAGAGCTTAGCCATAAAGACTGAAAACGGTGTTCTATTAGTCTTAGGCTGTTGCCATGCCGGGATTAGGAATACGGTTGAATACGCTGAGGAAGTAGTTAGCGATGAGGTAAAGTTCATAATCGGTGGAACTCATTTGATAGCGTTTAAGGAGCAGAAGCTTAGGGAAATAATAGACTGGCTTGACAAAAAGGTTGAATTAATTGCTCCAAGCCACTGTACAGGATTAAAGAATGAGTTCTTACTTAAAGAAAAGCTTGGAGAAAAGTTTAGACTTGTGGGGAGTGGGAGTGCCATTGAAATATAAGACCAGCTTGATGTATTTAAGACGAAATAATCCAAGCACAAGTTGGATGCGTCCACTTTGTGCGAAAAGCTTAAATATTCAATATTTGAAGTTTACGCCTTAAGTGGACGCATCCCACAAGTTGAGAGTAAACTTTTTTAACCAATTTTAAAACGTTTTTGAATGCTTATGAAGAATGTCATTACGATAAACATAGGAAAGAGAGGTTTAACAGAAGGTATAATTAAAGAGATTAACCGTACTTTAGAAAAGCATGGAATAGTTAAGGTTAGAATGCTCAAGAACTTTAGAACTATTACCATGAAAGGTAAGGATAGAAGGGAACTTGCAAAAGAAATTGCGAAGCACATTAATGGTAAACTTGTAGATCTGAGAGGATTTGTACTGACGTTTAAGAAGTGTTGAGGTGATAATATGGCTACGGTGTATGATGTGCCCGTGGATATGCTCATTCAGAGAGTTGCTGAGAGATTGAAGGAGATGCCAGAGTTTACACCACCAGAGTGGGCTAAATTTGTTAAAACGGGCGTTCATAAGGAGAGAGCACCTGAACAAGAAGATTGGTGGTGGATAAGGGTTGCTTCCATATTCAGGAAGGTTTACGTAAATGGGCCTGTAGGAATAGAAAGACTGAGAACAGCTTATGGAGGTAGGAAGAACAGAGGAGTTAAGCCAGAGAAGTTTAGAAAAGGTAGTGGATCTATAATAAGGAAAGCTTTACAACAGCTCGAAAAGGCTGGTTTTGTCACAAAAACCAAGGAGGGAAGGATTGTAACTCCAAAGGGTAGATCGTTCTTGGACAAGATCGCTGCAGAGATAAAGAGGGAGTTAGTCCAGCAGATACCCGAGCTTGCAAAGTACTGAGGTGATTCCTATGGATGAGAGAGAGCTTGAGGAAATTAGAAGGAAAAAGTTGATGGAGCTTCAAAGGCTAAGAGAAGAGGAGTTGCAGAAAGAGCAGATGAAACAGCAGATAGAACTTCAGAAGAAGGCAATACTTAGACAGATACTTGAACCAGAGGCGAGAGAAAGGTTAGCAAGACTTAAGTTGGCTCATCCAGATATAGCTGAGGCAGTTGAAAATCAATTGATTCTTTTAGCTCAAAGCGGTAGGATTAAGAACAGAATAAGTGATGAAGTACTGGTATCTATACTGAGACAGATTGCTTCAAGGAGAAGAGAAACAAGAATAATAAGGAAGTGATCGTTATGGGGAAGAAAACCGTTGGCGTTAAGAGAAGGCTTGCAAGGTTCCTTAAAGCAAACAGAAGACCTCCACTCTGGGTTATAATTAAAACTAACAGAAGATATGTTAGGAGTCCAAAGCAGAGGAGTTGGAGACACAAAAAGTTGAAGGTGTGAGGTATGGCAAAGGTTGTAGTTGAAAGGATATACTCAATTAGATTGAAGCACAAGCTTAAGAGGTATCCAAGGTGGTTAAGAGCAGTCAAAGCGATGAGGTACATCAGAAGATTCCTCAGTAAGCACATGAAGGTCAGTGAAGAGAACGTAAAGATCGATCCGAGCATAAACCTAAAGGTTTGGGAGAGAGGTATACAAAAGCCACCAACTAAGATAAGAATAAGGGCTGTAAAATTTGATGATGGAATAGTTGAGGCTGAGCTTTACACTGGAGAGACAAAGAAGGAGGAGAAGAAGGAGTGACATGCCTAAGCTCTTAGCAATCAAAGGTGTTCCACTGATAGGACTCTATATAAGGGCCACAGAGGATTTCGCAGTACTTGGAGTGGATGATAAGAAGGCTAAAGATTACTTAAGGGAGGAGCTTGACGTGGATGTAGTGGTGACTACCGTGATGGGTTCAGAATTGGTTGGGGCATTGGTTTGCGGTAACTCAAACGGTTTAGTCGTTAACTCACGAATAGGAATGAAAGAACTCGAAAAGCTTAAGAGTGTTTCAGAGG
Source organism: uncultured archaeon (assembly GCA_964522325.1). GTDB lineage: Archaea > Halobacteriota > Archaeoglobi > Archaeoglobales > Archaeoglobaceae > Archaeoglobus_B. The sequence goes on from CAZFVO010000012.1 coordinate 21,423, forward strand.
TTAGGACGGTTGATTCAACCATAACCTGCTTAGGCAACGTGGTCTGCGTAAACGATAAAGGGGCAATAGTTCATCCAGAGGTTGATGAAAAAATAGAAAATATTGTGGCTGAATTTCTTGATGTAGATGTTGCAAGGGGAACGATAGGTGGGGTTAAAACTGTGGGTATGTCAGCTGTTGTAACGAACAGAGGAGGTCTACTAAATCCAAATGCAAGTGAATGGGAGATAAAGAAAGTTGAGGATATCATGAAAGTTGAAGTAGGGACAGGTACGGTAAACTTTGGAATAGAGCTTGTAGGAACTGGCCTAATTGCAAACTCAAAGGGTTATATAGCAGGTAAAGATACAACGGGATTTGAGTTGGGTTTGATAGAAGAAGCCCTCTTTCCTTAAGGGGTGATGACTATGAAGTTTGAGGTTGAGGGGGTATTTAGAAATGGAATGGTCTGGCAGAAGTTCAGAAAGGTTGTTGAAGCTCACAACGAGAAGTTCGCACTTGAAAAGGTTTACGCACTTCTTGGTAGCAATCACAAGGTCAAGAGACACCTAATTAAGATTAAGTCGATTAAAGCGGTTTGAGGTGGTGTTTTTGGAGAAAGAAGTTGAAGAGAGATTGTTAATACTTCAGCAACTTCAAAATGAGGCTGAAGCAATTCAAAGGAGAATTGTGGAGCTTGAACTTGTAGATTCACAGCTTGAGAAGACTATTGAGAGTTTGGAGTATTTTAACTCTTTAGATGAGGGTGTTGAGGCTTTGATGAATTTAGGTGGAGGGGTATTTGCATACGTTGATGTTAAAAGTGCTAAGAAGATGCTTATCGACGTTGGTGCTGGAGTTGTTATGGAAAAGGACGTTGGAGAGGCTATAGAGTTTTTGAAGAAGAAGAGAGAGATAATTAGAAAGAATGTTACCAATTTGGAACATGTACTTCAGCAGATTGTTGATAGAGCAAGACAGATTCAGATGGAGCTTGCTAAGCTTGAAAAGAAGGAGGAGAAGAAGTAATGTTCAAATCACTTAAAGAGAAGTTATCAGCTTTCAAAAAGAAGATTGATGAGAAGTTTAAGAGGAAAGAAGAGGAGGTAGTAGCTAAAGTTGAACCTTCTACTAAGACAGAGATCAAGGAAGTCAAATCAGAGAAAATTACAACTGTCGTAAAATCTGAAACTAAAGAAAGTATAGAGAAAGAAAAACCCAAAAAAGTTGGTTTAAAGGAGAAGATAGTTGCTCTTGTTAAAGATAGAGAAGTTATAATAGATAAGAAGAGTGTTGATGACATTTTGGAAGATCTTGAAATAATCCTGCTTGAGAGTGACGTCGCCTTTGAAGTCGTCGAAGAAATTTCAAGTCAGTTAAAGGCTAGACTTGTCGGTAGGAGAAAGAAGATTGGAGAAAAGCTTTCTGATATAGTCATAAATGAGCTTAAGCTGATCATCTTAGATATACTTGATAGAAATCGCTTCGATTTTGACGAGTTTATTGAGACCAAATTAAAGGAGAAGAAACCACTCAACATAATTTTTGTTGGCGTGAACGGAACTGGAAAGACTACAACTATTGCCAAGGTTGCCAAAAGACTTATGGACTTTGGATATTCCGTTGTTTTGGCAGCTGGCGATACGTTCAGGGCTGGTGCTATAGAGCAGTTGGAAGAACACGGCAATAGGTTAGGAGTTAGAGTTATAAAACATAAACAGGGAGCGGATCCAGCTGCCGTAATTTACGATGCTATAAAGCACGCTGAGAGCAAGGGAATAGATGTTGTCTTAGCTGATACCGCCGGAAGAATGCACACGAAGAAAAATTTAATCGACCAGCTTGCCAAAATAAAGAGGGTGACAAAACCCGATTTAACAATATTCGTCGATGAGAGCATAGCTGGAAACGATGCAGTTGAAAGAGCAAGGATGTTTAATGAGGCAGTTGGCATCGATGGATCAATTCTGACTAAGATAGATGCAGATCCAAAAGGTGGAACCGCTATCTCGATAAGTTATGTAACTGGTAAACCCGTTCTGTTTTTGGGTACGGGTCAAGGTTACGATGATTTAGTCAAATTCGATTCAAAGTGGTTGGTTGAGAGGATCTTTGGTGGGATTTAATCTCCAGCAGATTCCTTTTTATTGGCTTCTTTGCACGAAAATGAATGCTTAAATATTCTTGACTAGAGTAAAAACTGAAAAAGTAATTAGTTATCACTGTTCTTCCGCTTGAAATACTCCAAAATCTCAACTGGAATTGGTAAAATGATTGTATTAGCTTGTTCTGAAGCTACTTCGTTTAACGTCTGTAGAATTCTAAGCATCATAGCTCCTTTACTTTGTTCAAGCACCTTTGCAGCTTCTAAGAGCTTCTGAGATGCCTGTAGTTCTCCATCGGCTCTTATTATCTTAGCCCTCCTCTCTCTTTCAGCCTCAGCCTGCATAGCCATTATTCTCCTCATCTCCTCTGGCAGTTCAACATCCTTTATCTCTACAGCTGTGACCTTGATACCCCATGGGTTTGTTGCTTCATCTATTATCTGCTGAAGCTTAACGTTCAGCTTTTCCCTCTCAGATAGGAGTTCATCCAACTCAGCCTGACCTATAACACTCCTCAATGTAGTTTGAGCAATCTGAGCTGTAGCAAATCTGTAATCGACTACTTCAGTAACCGCCTTTTCAGGATCAACAACTCTATAATAAACCACAGCATTAACTCTAACTGTCACGTTATCCTTCGTAACAACTTCCTGTGTCGGCACATCATACGTTACAGTTCTCAAATCCACTATGACCATGTTTTCGATTATCGGAATTACGTAAAAAAGCCCAGGACCTCTTGCACCTACAAGCCTTCCAAGTCTAAATATGACTCCTCTCTCGTATTCCCTTACAATTCTTATTCCCGAGAGCAAGAATAGGAGGATTATTACCACTAAACCAGCTCCAACAAGCGTGGCAACATCCATGTGATAATTCAACAAAGAAATTATTTAAATCTGTCTACCAAAAGTCATACCTTGTTGAGGATGTTATTTCACCAACCAAATTCACTTTCACGAGCTCTTTTGCAGTTTCGAGGTCGTAGTTACCGAGAAGCCACATCACCTTAACCAATGCAACCTCTGGAAGCATATCCTCCCCTTCAATAACACCCGCTTTAAGCAGATACCTTCCAGTATCATAAACTCTACAGCAGATTCTACCCCAGAGGCACTGGGATGTCATAACAACAAGGCTGTCCTCTGCAATTCTCTTTATCGTATCAAGCCAATCCGTTGAAACATGCCCTAAACCAGTTCCCTCCAAAACGAATCCTCTATAACCCTTTTCGTAGTAATAGTCAAGAATGTCGGGTGCTAAGCCTGGGAAAAACTTGATGAGTACACACTTCTCCTCAAGTCTATCTCTAAGCTCAAGCTCCCTTTCACCCCTCCTAAACCTTTTTTCAATCCACTCTATCTCTCCACTTGGATAGTAAACCTTCCCAAGCGGTCTGTAGTTTATAGTTCTAAAGGCATCCCTACGTGACGTGTGACACTTCCTAACCTTTACACCCCTGTGGATTAAACAATAGTCGTCGTTTGTAGTTCCATGCATAACGACAACAACCTCACCCAAATCAGAAACTGCTGTAGTTGCTGAGCAGAAGACGTTAATAGACGCATCACTAGAAGGTCTGTCACTGCTACGCTGTGCCCCCGTGAAAACCACTGGAACTGGCGTAGATAGCATGAAAGCCAGGGCAGAAGCTGAATAGTGCATTGTATCTGTTCCATGTGTGATTATCACACCTTCATACCCTTTCTTTATAGCCTTGTAGACCTCTCTTGCAAGCTCTATCCAGTTCTTTGGCTTCATGTTCTCGCTCAATATGTTGTAGAGAAGCATTGCATCGACATTACAAACTTCCAACAGCTCTGGAACATCTCCGACTATCTCTTCAGCCGTAAACTGACTTGTAACCGCTCCAGTCCTGTAATCTACTTTGCTTGCAATCGTACCACCAGTTGAGATTATCATCACATCTGGTAATTCTTCTCTCCTCTCAAGCTTAGGCTTTGGAAATTCGATAGGTCTTTCCTCTAAAATCTCAACAATCTCGTACTCTCTAAATCCAACGTTGTAACCGTTGTCAAGCTTCAAAACCAAGCAGTCGGTAAATGATGGCATAACAATACCTTCAAAAATTCTACCCTTAGCCTTTATCCTAACCCTTTTACCCTGAAGATCCATGAGGTTAGTATGCTTTAAACTTTTAAATTCTACGACAGTACAATTTTAACTTCGGAATAGAGCTTCTCAAGACCAAAGCAAACACTCTCAATTTTCTCGCTAAGAATTTTTAAATCCTCTTCAAGCAATCTCTCCCTATCATCTATCATTCTGAGAACTTCAGACTTCGATGTTCCACCTAACGTCTTTCTTCCATCGACAATCTCCTCAATATTAACTTTAACATCCACCTCAACGTTGTAACCAAACTCCTTAGCTATCTCGCTAACTCTGCTTAGATCACCTTCGGCAACAGCCATTCCAACTATCCTGTGCGCATCTCTAAATGGTATTCCAGCTTTTGTAAGTCTATCCGCTATCTCACTCGCTACAGCAAAACCCTTTAAAGCCTTCTCTATCATGATATCCGATCTAAACTTGATAGCGGAAAACATCCTAACCATGACAATTGTCGAAAGCTCAGCTACGCTTAGGGTTGAATACATTATCGAATTCATCTCTTGAAAATCTCTATTGTAAGTTAAGGGTAAACCCTTGTATATTGACATAACAGAGGTCAATTCACCAACACACCTTCCGGCCTTAGCCCTAATCAGTTCGGCCACATCTGGATTCTTCTTCTGAGGCATTATTGACGATGTTGAAGCAAACTCCTCTGGTAGGTCAATGAAGTCGAATTCAGAACTCCAAAGTACGATCTCCTCGGCCATCCTACTAAGCGTGAGCATGAGCGATGTCGAGGCAAATACAGCCTCAATTAAAAAATCCCTACTTGAGACTGCATCGGCAGAATTCTCAATAACTCCATCGAAGCCTAAAAGCTTAGCCGTGTAATACCTATCAAGTTTAAACGATGTACCAGCAAACGCACATGCTCCCAACGGTGATAGGTTTACCCTTGAAAAGGCTGAAATTATCCTGTCGAAATCCCTCTTCAACATGTCGTGATAGGCTAAAAGGTGATGTGAAAGTCTTGTTGGCTGTGCATACTGCAAATGAGTAAATCCCGGCATTACCACATCCAAATACTCTTTAGCCTTCTCAATCAAAACCGCTCTGAGTTCTAACACAGCTTGAGCAATTGAGAGTAATTTATCCCTTGCAAACATCCTTAGGCATGTAGCAACTTCATCGTTCCTACTCCTTGCAGTGTGCATTTTCTTTCCAGCTTGAGTTCTCTTCGTAACAGCTTTTTCTATAGCTTCATGGATATCTTCCCCCTCCTCATCCAGCCCTTTCTCCCTTATTTCTAAAAGAGCCTTAACTATCTCTCTGCACTCATCCTTGCTTAGATAGCCCTGTTTTAGTAAACCTAAGACATGGGCAATGTCTACGAGTATATCGTAGTAGAAAATGTTCTTATCATGATCAAGTGAACTTGTCAGCTTCAAAGCTAAGGGATCCATCTCCTTCTTAAACCTACTCCTTAACATTTCCTTTCCTCCAGACTACATTCTTTCCATACCTTATCTCAACAACCCTGTGAATTGGTATAGCCAAGCCTGAGCGGAGGTATATGAACTTGTATCCAACCTTTTCGATCTCATCGCCTCTAAGCTCAGAAAATCCCTTTGGTCTATCAACATAGACTACTACAACTCTACTTATATCGTAGTCTGGATGCCACCTAAATTTGTCGAGAAGGTTTTTTATCATATCTCAACCTCTTCCGCCACTTCAACTATGTTACCCTTTAGATTGAGCTTCAAAGATCTTTTAGCTGCAGCCCTCACGACAATAGGATCCAACTTAAGTTCCCTGCTTATATGCTGAACACTGATTCTTCCAGCCTTTATCTCCTCAATTATCTTCTTCACAAGCCCTTCAAACTCATCTTCGGGCATGAATATGACTTCAAGAACCTTGTTCAGGTCTATCAATGAGATATAAAAGCTCGCATTTAAGTGTGTATATGTCACATGGTACTCCTTCTCTGGCTTTCCAGCTGGATCTTTTGGCATCCTCCATCTAACTTCAAGCATTCCGGCACTCTTCAAGATCTTTAATGCTTCTTCAACACCATCCCCAAACCTTTCTTTAAGTTCCTGAATCGTATACCATCCGTCGAGAAGTGCGCTATACACGTTTTTGTAAAGGTTCGTTGAGAACATGTACATTATAGGCACGAGATCGACAACGTCGTTCACAAGTTTTGCTCGTCTCATGACCATCACCGTGTTATGAAAAGTTCATCTCTCGATATTTACGATTTTCTTTTAGAATTCTTACAACCCTTCTATCGTAATCTATGACGTACTCGAAGGCCTTTATGGCAAGCTCAAGTCTAAAGCTATTGTCAATTCCGCTTTCAAGCTTTTCAAGGACAAGTGGATAATCTCTAGGATCGCAGACAACTAAAACTTTGTCATAGTTCTTCGCTCCAGCTCTCAAAAGTGTCACACCACCTATATCTATCTCCTTAGGCTTGTACAAGTTCACAACGATCAGATCAAAAAATCCACTGTATATCCTTTTAAACACCTCTGGATGCAATGTCTTTAATTCTTTACTCTCAGTAATACCAGTTATCTCGGAAAGTCTCCTCACTTTTAAGCCAGCATACTCTAAGAACTTTGCAGTGCCCTCAGTTGCATAAACCTGATAACCTAAATCGATCAGACCCTTAACAAATTCAATTAAACCTTCCTTGTTGTTGACAGAAATTAGTGCGTTCACATACTATAAGGCTACGATAGGTATTTTATACATACTTATTTGATCTTACATGTGGAATACGTTCATCACCCACTTATAAAGAAAAATACCGTAGAGAGACGTAGTTATCAGATAGCGATAACTGCAACAGCCCTAATGAGAAATACACTAGTAGTACTACCCACTGGACTTGGTAAAACGATTATAGCTCTCCTAGTGATCGCTTCAAGGTTACACAACAAGGGAGGAAAGGCCTTGGTTTTGGCACCTACAAAACCCCTAGTTGAACAGCATGCTAACTTCTTCAGGAAGACTCTAAAGATTCCAAGTAATGAGATAGTTGCTTTAAGTGGTGAAATTCCACCAGAGAAGAGATTCCAGCTCTGGAGTAAAGCAAAGGTGATAGTTTCAACGCCACAAGTTATTGAAAACGACATAATAGCTGGAAGGATAACTCTTGAAGATGTAGTCCATGTTACCTTTGATGAGGCACACAGGGCTGTAGGCAATTACTCCTACGTTTTCATAGCAAAGGCTTACATGGAGCAGGCTAAAGATCCACTAATCTTAGCTATAACCGCATCACCGGGTAGTGATGTTGAAAGGATTGAAGAGGTTATCAAGAACCTATACATCGAGGACATTGAAGTTAGAACTGAGTGGGATGAAGATGTAAAACCGTACATTCATGAGAGGAAAATAGAGTGGGTCAAGGTTGAGATGCCAAAAGAGCTGAAGGAGGTTAGGGACCTATTATTGGAATGCATAAACAGCAGGTTGATGAGACTTGAAGGGTTGGGTGTTAAGGCACACGGATTGACAAAGAAGGAGCTTTTGGCATTACAAGAAGCTTTGCAGAGTGAAGCTTATGAAAGTGGTGATCAGAGGCTGTTTGATGCCCTTTCAGTCTTAGCTGAGATTCTGAAGATACAACATGCGGTCGAATTAATCGAAACTCAAGGTTTGGAAGCTTTGAAACATTATTTAAGGAAGATTGTAATTGAGGCCAAGTCAAAGGGTGGAAGTAGAGCTTCGAAGAGCATAATAATTGATCCCAAGTTCAAGAAAGCGGTTGTTAAAGCTTTGAAGTGTGAAGTAGACCATCCAAAGCTTGAAAAGCTAAAAGAGATAGTTTCAAGTCAGCTGACGGAAAATCCAGATTCAAAGGTAATAGTCTTTACAAATTTTAGGGATTCTGCTGATGTAATTACAAGAGAACTACAGGATATGGGAATTCCAGCCGTGAGATTCGTTGGACAGGCAGACAGAGAGAATGATAGAGGACTTAGGCAGAGAGAGCAGGTTGAGATAGTTGAGAGGTTTAGGAGAGGTGAGATAAAGGTTCTCGTAGCAACATCTATAGGTGAAGAGGGGTTGGACATACCCGAGGTCGATTTGGTTGTGTTCTATGAAGCTATACCCTCAGAGATTAGATCTATTCAGAGGAAAGGTAGAACTGGGAGGAAAAGAGAGGGTAGAATAGTTGTTCTCGTTACCAAGGAGACTAGAGATGAAGCGTACTACTACATAAGCTTGAAGAAGGAAAGAGCAATGTTTGAAAGGCTTAGAGAGCTAAAGTACATGCTCAAGAAAAAATCTCAGAAGACCTTGATCGATTTTGATCATGAAGGGGTTAAGGAGGTCGTAGTTTACGTCGATTCGAGAGAGATGAGGTCTGAAGTTGTTAAGAAACTCTACGAAAAGGCCTATGTGAAGGTTGGAAATCTGAATGCTGATTATGTTGTAAGCGATAGGATTGCGATTGAGAGAAAGACTGTTGACGATTTCGTTGACAGCATAATCGATAAGAGACTGTTTGAACAGTTAATAGAGCTTAAGAAGAATTACCTGAAGCCTATTCTGATAGTTGAGGGTGATGGAATATACAGAAGGTTAAATCCTAACGCCATAAGAGGTGCTCTAGCAACAATAATAGTCGACTTCGGTATTCCAATAATATTCACAAAGAGTCCTGAAGAAACTGCAGAATTCATAGTAAGCTTAGCTAGGAGAGAACAGTTAGCTAAGGAGAGAGAGGTTTCTCCACACTATGGAAAGACGAAGATGACTTTGAAGGAGCAGATGGAATATTTAGTTTCTTCAATCTCAGATATAGGACCAGTTATTGCAAGAAACTTACTTGAACACTTCCAAACAATAGAAAACATAGCAAAGGCGAGTGTTGAAGAGTTGATGAGAGTTCCAAAGGTTGGAAGGAAAACAGCCGAAAAGATTGTTAGAATTATGAAAACACCTTACAGTGAAGCGGACAGATTTGAAATTTGATCAGATCAAACCTTTCTTCCTCAACTCGTTCAGACACTTCCTTAACACCTTTCTAACGATCCCCCTTTTCTTAATCCCTCCAAGCTTCATAGCAGTCTTCCTTATACTCTGAGTTTTCAGGAATATTTCCAGTATCTTCCTATCACCTTGACTCAAACTTAGGTTTTCTAAAGCTCTTCTTGCAACCTCAACCAAATCAGCATCGCTGTAGTACATTTCGTGAGGATCTATCTCGTTTTTGAAGGGCTTGAAATCGAACCATATCACATAGACCTTTTTAGGATCACCGTAGATCTTTCTAATTTCATTAATCAAATCCTCCCTACTTTCAAATCCATCTGCTCTTGCAATTCTGTCATCTATCTCTTCCAAATTTCTCCCCTCAATCTTCTTGATCTTTGCTGTACCTATTATTTTCCCGCCACAGTGAACGAATACCTCGTCACCCTCCTTGACATAGCATTGAGTCCTTATAGTGGCTGTCTTCTTTCCATTCAACAATAACTCCTTGTATCTATCCTTAAACTCCAAGTGCTTCATCTTATCTTCGAACCAATAGGCACATCTCTCTCAGGTTGCAGAAGCACAGCTTTACCATTAACATCAACAGCCAATATCATCCCTCTACTCTCAACGCCCATTAACTTTGCAGGCTTTATGTTTACCAAAACCGGAATCAATTTACCCACAAGTTCCTCAGGGCTATAGGTTTCCGCAATTCCAGCAACAACCTGTCTTATCTCATCACCTATATCTACTTCCAACCTTAAGAGCTTCTTACTACCCTTGATTCTCTCAGCTTTAACGATTCTTCCAATCCTTATATCCAATCTGGCAAAATCCTTAATATCAACAAGTTCCTCCCCTTTCTCAGCTCTCTCAATTCTCTCCATCATAATCTTTTCCATCTCTTCGATTTTCTTGTCTTCGATCTTTACGAATGGAATTTCTGGTTTGTTAAGCTTGACAACTTCATCGACATCTAAAACTGAATCCAAATTAACCTTACTTAAATCCAAATTCATGGCTTTTGCAACCTTCTCCATAGTCTTTGGCATTACTGGATAGGCAAATATTGTAAGAGCTTTTACAAGTTGGATTGCATTCGCTAAAACCCTCTCACACTCCTCCTTATCCTTTTTAACAAGTTCCCAAGGTTTCTTCGCTTGGAAATATTCATTTCCAAATGTTGCAAGCTCCATAAAAGCATCACAAACCTCCTTGAATTCCCAAGATTTAATTGCTCTCTCTATCTTCTCCTTCACACCCTTAATCTTTTCAAGAATTTTACTTTCAACATTCATTCTAATTTCTCCAAAGTTCTTCCAAGCAAAGTGCAGAACTCTGTAGATTAAGTTTCCAAATGTGCCTATCAGCTCATTGTTAACCTTATCTCTAAACACCTTCCAAGAGAAGTTAAGATCCTTTTCGTGTGAAGTGTAACTAACTATATAGTACCTCAAGTAGTCGGGATGGAAACCTCTCTTTAGATAGTCATCCTCAACCCAAACTACATACCCCCTACTTTTCGAGAAAGTTTTACCTTCAATCTTTACCATTCCACTAGCCACCACAGCTTTCGGTAGTGAATAATCTGCCCCCTTAAGCATCGCGGGCCAAAATATGCAGTGATGGTAAACTATATCCAAGCCAATGAAGTGGACTATGTCACTTATCTCCCCATCCTTCCATATCTTCTCCCAATCGCATCCAACAAGTTTGCACAACTCTTCTGTGAAAGATATGTAACCTATCGGTGCGTCAACCCAAACGTAAACGACCAAATCCTCTCCAGGGAATTTAACGCCCCATTCAAGGTTTCTTGTAATACACCAATCCTTTAGCTCCCCTCTCACCCACTCCCTCGCATAGTTCAGAGCATTTGAAGTCCCTTGAAGCTTGTTCTCTAAGTAATCAAGTAGAAATTCTTTGAAAGCTGTTAGTTTGAAGAAGTAATGCTTCTGCTTTCTAAAAACGGCTTTGCTACCGCAAATCTTACATCTTGGATTGAGAATTTCACCTGGCTCCAAATGCCTTCCACAACCCTGATCGCATTCATCTCCTCTTGCAACAGCACCACAGTAGGGGCAAATTCCCTCCACATATCTATCCGGTAGAAATCTATTACACTTCGGGCAGTAGGCAAGCTCAATCTCCTTTGAATAGACATACCCTTTTTCTATCAATCTCTTTACTATTTCCTGCGTTCTTCTGTGATTATAATCTGCATCAGTTCTACCATAGAAGTCGAATTCAATACCAAGCTCTTTAAAGACCTTCTGAAAGTGTTCGTGATACCTGTCAACGAGTTCTTTTGGAGTAACTCCTTCTTTCTCAGCGTTTATAACGATAGGAGTTCCATGGCAATCACTACCACATATAAACAGAACCTCTTCACCCATCAGCCTAAGATAGCGAACGTACACATCTGCTGGAATGTAAGTTCTCAGATGACCTATGTGGGCTTTACCGTTCGCATAAGGTAATCCGCACGTAACGAGCTTCATGGTTCGAGAAGTACGGGATGGTTATAAAGTTTAGTCCTTCATAGCTTCCTCATAACTGAATCTGTAGGCTCGATAGAGTAGGATTGCTAAACCGTAAACCCACACAATTGAGCCAACGTGAACGATCGGGATGTTTTTGATAAGGATTCCGTAAATATAGATCATAGCGCCGATTATCACTTGACATCCTCCCCACTAAGGGGAGGTTAGCGGTCCGTTAAGGACTGCGGGGTGTGCCAGCACCCCGTTATTCCTACCCCCTCCAGGAGGGGTTCGGGATTAT
>CAZFVO010000013.1:0-26361 GCA_964522325.1 uncultured archaeon
GTAGAGCGTCGGCCTGTTAAGCCGATGGTCCCAGGTTCGAATCCTGGCGGCGGCGCTATTCTCTCTCCAGCTCTTTCAACAGTAACTTCAAGTTCTCTAAGCCTCTCTTCATACACACCAAAGTGAATACTTGGCATGTCCTCAACTTTTTTAGCATCACTAAATTAATGTCATTACACATTCCATGTATATACCCCATTTCTCAGCAAAATCCTTCAGCTCAACTGGCAATCTCATAACAGCTAAAACAGTGCTTAGGTTTGTTTTTACCTTCCTGACCTTTATCTCTCCAACATATTTTATAAAAATTTAAAATATTAAGCTTTACCTACTTTTGAACGCTAAAAGACCACCAACTAACAGCAGTATGAATGAAATACTCCAAAACAACCCCAATGCAAATAATCCACCTACAGCGCTTAGAAGCATTAGTCCTCCTGCAACTTTGTTATTCCTGTTGACAATTGTCGCACCAATTATCCCAATACATCCTAACAGTAATCCTACACCCCCTCGACTATACATAGCGCTTGCCTCTGAACTTTCTGCAACTCCAAAACTTTCAAAAAATCCAGTAGCTCCAATCACAAACATCGCTGCTAAGATTCCAAATATTCCACCAATTATTCCTAAAACGATTTCTGCTGTTCTGCTCATATGGAACCCTCAGCAATTGTCTTATCTCCATCAACAATTCTTACTCTTACAGAGGTGGGCTTAGTGTCCAAGTACTTAAATTCTTCAGCTTCTATTGTCTTTTCAGCGCCTGGATTTAGTTTACTGCCTACGTAGGTAAGCATTTCCCAACTTTCGTCTCCGTATTTTATGTCAACTTCTCCAATGTATATTGGTAACGTTCCAATATTCTTTATGACGACTGTCACTTTCTCTACACGATATCCCCCTACAACCGATGGTTCATATTTAACTTCTCCACTCAATATCTTTACTTTAGGCTCTTTAGCTGGCACATTAGCCATGTCAATTTCCCACGTCGCCAGTTTTACTTTAAAGAGTCCTCATTTTTATTACTCCTATATTTTCTGGAACCTCAAACACAATTAAACCATCCCTATATTCGCCAGGATACAAATCCCCTCCATCAAAATAGCCATCAATATCCATGAATACTACATCATATCTCCGTCCTTTCTCATCGCTGGCAGCAAAAGATAATGGGCCCACGTACCATGTCCTTTGTTCTGTGTCAATATTCTTTCCACTAACTTTCGCGACCACGAATACTTTGCCATCGTCTGCCCAATAATTTCCATATTCCCCTCCAATTACTTTTGTTTTAAATACTTCTTCAACAGTGACTTCCAATTTAGATGTTTTAGCAGTTTCACCAATCTTTAACTTTAATTCAGTGGTTGTTGGTGACTGTGTTACCGAAGCGGTGGGACTTTTTTCTACTTTTGTTGGTTTTTCCTCTACACAACCTGCCAAGGCTACAGCCAATATGACCAAAATTACAAGAGGAATTGTTTTCTTCATGAATATCTAAATTTTCCAATATATCTGATTTTTCTGTTATATAGCTTTTACGAAATATACTACTCCCAACTTTCGATGTCCATTATCAGCAAGACAAAACTTGCAATCCTTCAAGAACTATCAAAACAACCTCTTCACGGTTATGCTCTTGCCAAAAAGCTTAATATCACTATTTCATCAATCTATGCCCATTTATCCGAACTCGAACAGTATGGCTTTGTAACTCACACAATCTCTGAACGCCGCAAAGTCTACTCTCTTACCGAAAAAGGAAAAATTCTCTTAGACCTATTCTCAAATTAACGCTATTCTTTCTTTTTGGCAATCATCGTCTAAACCATACTTAAATGGTCTAACTAATCTAAATTTTCCCGGCTCAACTAGCTCAAATAATTCGGTGTTTCCATCTAGATTACCTACTCTATGCTTCCACAAAAAGGCATTATATGTTCCTTCTCCAAATCCAAGACAAGCTCTTCTAAAGTCCTCTTTGGTGAATGGTTCTTTCAATCTACCCTCCTTCACTGCCTTAACTATTGCACGGTACACTTCATGCTTTCTCATAATCTCACCCCCTGTTTACGCTAAAATTTGCCAATATATAAATAGACACAATCACTCACTTAAAAGCTACCCCATACTTTCCCCTCTTCTTCACTCTCACTTTCACACCTTTTGCTCCTAAATCCAAAGCCACTTTATAATCTAACAGCCATCTCTCAATTAAGTACTTATCTGCTGTTTCTACAGTGTTCTCTTGTCCATCAACCTCAAACGTCACGATAGCCTTATTACTATCAAATTCGATTTTTCTTATTATTATTCCTTAATTAATGTAATCTCTGAAACTCTTTTTCGCTCTCGGTTTTTTCCTAGTAAGCTCTTTGATTTTCTTACCTTCTATTATTTTTCCTGCTATCTTATCTTTTTCAGCCTCTAAAGCCCTCTTTTTCTCCTTTATCAACTCTTCTCATGTCATTTCTTTCTTCTCAGCCATTACAGTACCCCATCCTATTTTTCTCCAACATTCTCGATAATTCTTCCACAAGTCTCCAGTTAATGTCACTTGGATAAACATTCTCGCTCTCAGCCGTTAACTTTATCCTGTCAGCAATGAACGCAGCATTAAATACATTTCCTTTCTCATACTCCTCAATCATCTTTCATCTTTCTGTTCATCTCTCTCAGCCCATCTTCAACGCTTCTCCGCTCCTTATTTACTTCCTTTACCTCATTTTGATCTTCATTTCTAATCTTATTTACAATATCGCTTATACGAACCATAAACCTGCACCTTCACTCACAATCGAAAAATGGTCATCCAAATCCACAAATTCTGCCACGTAAACTTTTGCTCCACTTCCAAATCCATAAACAGCCAGAACCAACGCTTCAACGATATCTGATTCAACATCTCTCCTCTTTTCAACGTCTCTACTTCCATCACTTCTGTATTTAACTTTAAAAGCGTTGAAATTCTCCCTTAATCTATTATCATTGAGCAGCAATATCTTCCTCTCCTCAATTAAGTACCTCAATCTCTCGTACAGCTCAATCCTTTCTTTTTTCTTGCTGTAATCAAAGCCAAAAACAGCTATCTCTTCTCCGACTTTCTCCCTAAGAATATCATGAACAGCTTTCAGCATGCTCGTTCTGTCAACGACAATCTTTTTTGCTCCTAATCTTTTTGCAATATCCTGCATCCATCCAATTTGCCAATCAAAACCTTTTTTACTCACAATCCAGTAATCCAGCATGTAAAGCATATCGTCTTCAGAGTCTTGCAGTCGCCCAACTGCCACAATACAGCTCTTCGATTTTTCCGTCTGCTGCTGGGTCAAAACCTAGAACAATTTCAAACTCCTTCAAATCTTCCTTGCTGTAGCTCTTTCTTTCAATAACACAAACTTCTCGCACAGCTTCCATATCAAAAAACAGATCCCCATCTAGCCGTCTCCATTCAGCTTATACCAAACGGCAAATTCATCCTCGCTTAACGTTTTCCTTGCAAACTCCACTTCTTCCTTACTCATTATTCCCGCTTTTACCGCATCTTTCCAAGTAATTCGGTATTTTACAAAGTCATCGCTATTCCAAGCCTCAAACAGATAGCTTTTCATGTTATGCGGTGTTCCAATCAAGAACAGTAGATTCTTCTTGCCTCTCTCCGTTGCAAGCATTCTTAAAACTCTCTCTTTTATCACTCTCGGCTCAAAGCTCCCAGCCTCATCCACTATTACTACCGAAGCACCGTAACTCAAAAGTTCCTCCTCGTTCTGTGCCGTCAAACAGTAAATCCTGCTTCCGTTTTTGAACTTAACTCTCCCTTGTACAATTCTTCTGACAAGGCTCTTTAGCTTTCCATTCCTCGTTAAATGTTCTTTGATTCTTTCAAAAATCCCTTCCATAGCCTGCTTCCAAACGGAACTATAATCACAGTTTCCTCGCCTTCGTTCAATATTGCAAGCAAAACTGCAAGTATACTCACTGCTTCACTTTTTCCCGCTCTTGAACAAGCAACTATGCAAAACTTCCCTTTTCCCTTTTTAAAGCCTTACGTATTATCTCTGCCTGATATTTTGCCAATCTGAGCTTTCTACCGTCTTTTGTGTAAAAATTCCTATAAACGAAGTATTCCAAATTCTCAATAACCTTACTTCTGAGCTCGTTCACATCAGTTACTTTCAATCATCTCCGCAAGCGTATCAAACCAGTTATGCCTTCCTCCTTAATCCTTAAATCCTCTCTTTGTAAATCTAATATAACACCACTAAACTTTCCACATAAACTGATTAATTAATTTTCTAAAGAAGGTAACCACAGTCAAAGATTTCCGTTAAATCTAGTTCAAATGCAACAACTGGGTTTGGAATATCGAACTTCTCAAGAACTTCTGGATGAATCTCACCAAAGACACCAACAATCTTACCATCAACAATCACATGAGCCCTTCTACCTTCTATGAAGGCCGGATCATCACTTTCTTCAACATCCCAATCAACGTTAAGCTCCCTCATTACAGCTTGAACAACACTTCTTATTTCAGCAAAGTTTGCCTTAGAATGCGTTGAGCAACATGCCAACCTCAACCTATTCTCCAATCCCACCACAACATCTCCAATCTCAAATATTCTTTGAGGCATGGGGTGATGCTTATTAACTGACAGAACCTCTAACAGTTTTGGTAGTAGATCTGTTCTAATTATGGTATGCTCTTCGGTGAGAGGATGCATCAAAGGTACATAATCTTTCCAAGGTTCAGCTTTTCTGCCCAAATACTCATACTGAACCCTCTCATTTGTAAGCGTAAAAGTAATAACTTCCAGGAACCCCAAACCGATCATTATCTCCTTTACAACATCCCTCAAATCGTTCCACCTGTGGCTCAAACCTATACCCATAGTTTTTGGATATTCTGGCTCAATCCTATCGTATCTGTATCCTATTGCTATATCCTCTATCACATCCCACTCATGCATAATATCCGCTCTGTATGGAGGAATCAAAACTACTACATTTTTCTCATCGATTGCCTCAACACCAAACCTCATCCTCTCTAAAGCAACTTTAATTTCTTCATCGCTAAGCTTAAACCCTAAAAGTCCATAAATCTCGTCTTTGCTTACATTCATCTTTCTTGGACTTAAATCTGGAGAGACAAACGTCTTATCAGGATAAACAACCTCGACAGATTCAATTACACCTCCTCTATCAGCCAACATCGTCGCTAGGATGTTTAAAGCTTTGTCAACGTATTCGTCAAAACCAGTAACATCGATGAATAGATCCGTAGTTTTTTCTGTAACCCTCGTCTTCTCAGCATTTATTATCGGTGGGAAGGATATGGCATCTCCATCAGCATCAACTATCATCGGGTATCTATCCTTACCTTCTAAGATGAAGGCAAACTTCTTTCCTTTAGGATGATCTATCAAAATCTCCTTGACTGTAATCTCTTTATCAAAATCCAAGGGAACAAAGCTGAAGTTACTATCAACGGCTTTGTATGTTAACGGAAACTTTATCTTGCTAAGATCGTGAACACCTATTGCCATTCTCCTTCTATTCCTTCCTATCGTCCAGTGCAAATCTTCTTGCACTTCCATTAACGATCTAATCACCTCATCAGTCATCTTCAACCCTCTAACGACACAACCCCTTATGTACGGTCTAACAGCCGAAACACTCTCATCTACGAATATCTTCCAATTCCCCTCTCTAACCTCGTAGTGCTTGTAACCTCTCTCTATATCCAAAAATCCCCTTAAAGCCCTTGCAACACCCTCAACACTATATAAGTCGGGTCTGTTCGGAAAGAATTCAACGTCAACATGATCCTCATAAACTCTCTCGATATCACAACCGATCATAGGAAGGTTTTCAAGGATAGTCTTCCTATCGACACCCACCAGTTTCTCAAGCTCTTCCCAGTAGAGCGTTACGACTGGCATGCCAAACCAAAACTCAAAGGTTAAATAAGTGTTATTGATAGCTTTAAATGTGAAGGGAGTAATATTCAGGTGTCTAAGAGAACTAGTTTTGGAGAAGTTTGGTGAGGATGTTTGGAAGAAAACCTTAAAAGAATCAAACTTAGACGAGAACTTCAACGTTCCACCAGTTGGGTTCGTTGAAGATGAAGTAATTTTGAAAATTGTTCAAAACCTCTGTAAAATCCTGAACGTTTCCCTCGAAGAGGTCGGCAACCTCTTCGAGGATTAATTATTGGGTAAACATTTACTCTCAAAGAGTATAAAGGTATTTTACGATGAGGCAAAGAACGCAAAAGATTTCATTCTGAAACTTGATAGGATTCACTGGCTCATGACCAGAAATATCCCATATGCAAATCCACCAAGATTCGACTATGAGTGGGTTGATGACAATACCCTCCTGATGAAATACAAGTCACACAGAAATCTCATAGATTTTGCAATTAGACTTTTAAAGGGCGTCAGAAAGTATTACAGAGAAAACTTTGATGTCCTAAAGGTCGATGAAAACAAATAAAGATTAAATTCCGCTAAATATTTCATCTAATTTTATCAATTTAATTCTAATTTTTAAACCTTAATGAATAATGAAAATAATCAGTTCTATCAGCTAAATTTTTAAAGGATCTCAGCTTCTTCATAGACGACAATGCCGTTTTCAGTTATAACATAGGGTCTAACTTTCCTCGAATGCTTAACCCTACGCATCTTGACGATCTCAATACCCAGCGTTGTTTCCTCGTATTCACCTCTTCTAACGAACTTCAAGCAGATAACTCCGTCTGATATATATTCGAGTATACCGTATTTACTTGCGGTTGGTATGCTCTTGTCCGCTTCAGAAGTTATGAGTGCTGTCACACCAGCCTTCTTTAGAATGTCCCTTAGAGTAGCTAAGGCCCTCCATCTCTCCGCTTCATCGAACAACGTTTCAAACACACTTATCGAGTCAAACACAATTCTCTGTGCATTTAGACTTTGGATCATTATCGGAAGATCGCTCTTTATCTTTCTTAGCGATTCCTTCACCTCAACTGCTTCAAGTCTTAACACTTCAAGGTTCTTCCCCAAATGCTCTCTGAAGTTCATTCCGAAGCTCTCAGCATCTTGCAAAATGCTTTCCTCATCTTCATCAAAGCTTATGTATATGCAGTTCTCCCCATTCTTCAATCCAGCGTAGATGAATTGTAAAGCTAAGGTAGTCTTTCCCGTTCCATACGCACCTACAACCGTAACTATATGACCCTTGGGAATCCCACCATCGAGCATCCTATCCAAACCCTCAATTCCAGTGGAAAGTCTCTCCATTCATATCACCCTCATTACGCTTGAGATCATAAACCCCCTCTCGGGATCGATACGAGTTTCGTAAGCGATAACACCTTCTTTCTCAAGCAGAGGTAAAACTCCGAGCAGTTTTCTAATGAACATCGTCCTAACCATCCTATCTCCCTTCTCCTTCCATCTGAACACGATTATACCGTCTGCAAGGCTTAAAACGTCCTCTTGCAGTCTATAATCAACTATATCCTTTGTTAAAACTGTGTAAACGACTACATCCTTCTTCTGTATCAAAGCTTTTAATCCCATGAGAAAGTCGATTAGATCGTTCCAGCTCAGCCTACTCCTTGCAATTCTAACCAAATCTGATAGAGAATCGATTACACATATTGAATTACTCTCAACCGAGTCAAAGAACTCTATCAGTTCCTCAAGAACATTCTTCTCACCTTTAAGCGAAAGCAAAGTAGTTCTCTCCTCAAACCAGTAAAGTGGGATAATTGATCTCATAAAGTAAGTCTTTGCAAAGCTTCGAAACGCAATCTTTTCAATCAAACCTTTAACATCTTTCTTTGGAAAAACAAGCCCAAATTCCCTCTTGAATATTTCCTCGGTCTTCGTTAAAGAGGCATAGAAGACTTTACCATCTTTTAAGAGGTTGTTCTGAACAACGGTCATCAAAAATTCATAACCACCCGCTCCAACTTCTTCAAGCAGAACGTTAAATGTTCCTGTATATATACCCTTTATTCTTGCATCCAAGAAATCTATTCCTGTAGGTATCCTCATTCTTCCACCTCTATTACCCCATCGCACATAAGAGAAAGCTGGGAGTAGTAATTTTCATCTATCTCCTTCTCAAGTGTAAACATAGTTCCTATAAATCCTCTAACCCTAATCTTACCCGTAATTAACCTTATGAACTTGATTAGGCTTTCATAAGACTTATAGAGGGAGATAGTTGATAGAGAATCGAGGTAAATAAATCTGTTATCTGCGGTTATCATGTCCATCATCCTATCTATAGCAACCTGAAGCTGCGTCGGATCAGGTGAGTTTAAGTAGAAGCATCTGTCAGGATCGACTTCCTCACCGCCAAACTGCCTCGTTATGCAGTCTATAAAGTAAATGTTCTCTATCTTAACACCCTCCTTTGTAAGCATCTTTTTGAGTGAGGAGTAAGGTTTGTTGAGAGTGACTACTATCCCCTGAGCTATCTGAGAGAAGT
Source organism: uncultured archaeon (assembly GCA_964522325.1). Lineage (GTDB taxonomy): Archaea > Halobacteriota > Archaeoglobi > Archaeoglobales > Archaeoglobaceae > Archaeoglobus_B. Next base: position 8,497 of record CAZFVO010000013.1, read on the forward strand.
ATTTCAGAATCTCAATGCTAACTCTGACATAATTTTTTGCACTGACCTTTATTAGCAAAATCTCAGCACCTTTATCCAAAGCCTCCTTTATACTTTCTACAACCTTTTCAGCCACTTCTGTGCCCATACTCCTCCCCTATCAGAATGTAGTTATGATCCTTAGGAATACAAAGACTGCTCTTTATGCGTATGCCATTTTCAGTAATCTCGTATGGAATCCAGTTTAAAGGATGAGTTTTGCGGTACCTCTTAACGATCTTCATAGCTCTCGTCTCTCCGATCTGAGTGTATATGTAACCTAAGTAGAGTGCACAGCTTGAAGCTCCAATCGTTATCGAAGCATCCCTTATTGTATCTGCCTCCTCAACGAATATCGTCGTTATGTCGTTCTTATACAGAACTGTCTCCAAGTTTTTCAAAGCTCTTCTGTAGAGTACTACATCTCCTAAAGCTCTGTAAATACTAGTAACAACATCGAAAACTAGTCTATCAACTTTCTCGAGCTCAAATCCTATCAGTCCTTCTAACCATTCAATGATCTTTTCACGTGTTAACGGCATTATCTGTCTTGCATCAACCTCAACGACTCTCCAGTAAATCCTGTCAAAGACATCGAGCATGAAGCTTAGATTTCCCAAATAATTCTCTATGGTGGTTATGGGCATCCTTGTTGACACATAAACGCATACCTCTCCCTTCTTAGCACCTTCTGCAATCCAGTGCGAAGAGAGAATTGTCTTTCCAGTTCCTAATGTTCCAGCAATTGTCGTTAAAGTGTTTCTGTCCAAACCACCGCCCAAATGTTCATCAAGCAGAGGAATTCCAAACTCCTTAGTTGAAACCATGGTATAAATTCAAAAATAACATTTAAAAGCTTATCTAAAAAATCTGATCGCATGAGGCTGTTTGTAGCTGTGGATCTGAGTAAAGATGTTAGGGAGAAGATGGAAAATGTTCTTAAGATCTTTAAAGACTTTGAAGGGGTTAAAGCTGTTGAGAAGGAGAACCTACACATTACTCTGATGTTTTTAGGTGAAGTTCCAGATAGAAGAGTTGAAGTCGTTAAGGAAAAGCTCAGAAATGTTAGAGCAGAGCCGTTTAAGATAAGACTGAAGGGAATAGGTTATTTTCCATCCCAAAGCAGTGTGAGGGTTGTGTGGGTGGGAGTTGAAGAGGGAGGAGAGAATTTAAGAGAACTTTCAGATATGGTTGCAAGTTCGCTCAAAAGCCTGGGATTCAAGAGGGACAAGGAGTTTGTGGCTCATGCTACTGTTGCAAGGGTTAAGAGGATGAGCTTAGCGGATAAGGAGAGGTTAGTAAGGGTTATAGAGGGATACAAAGACTTTGACTTTGGAGAGATGGTTGTTGATTGCTTCAAGCTCAAAAAGAGTACCTTAACTCCAAAGGGTCCAATATATGAGGATGTTGAGGTGTATAGGCTTGGATAACGTTTTTTTATTTTAACAATTTTAAGACAATTTTAACACACGTAGAAATTTTTATTTTTGTATTAAAAATTTATAATTTAATAAGAAGTAATTAAGTAAAATCAAATGAACGGTAAAAGTGCAAACACTTTCGCATCCTCAACCATGTTATCAATTAAACAGAACTCGTTAGGATTGTGCGCGTTTCCAACAAAAGTTGCCCACACCGCAGTATGTATTCCGTATTGTCTGAAGAAGGATGCGCACGTGTTTCCACCAATTCCAATTGCTTTAGCTTCAACTCCACGTATCTCCTTTATAGCCATCTTTAGCCTTCTAACAACTTCGCTATCTTCAGGTGTTGGTGGAGATGAGTTGGCTTGCAAAACCTCAACATCTATTGGCACTCCATCCCTCTTAACGAACCTAGACTTAATTTCTTCAACAACCTTCAAAACTTCCTTCAGGTCATACTCCGGCAGAACTCTACAGTCCATGTAACTCACATCCAAACCAGGAATCGTGTTCACGTTGTCCACATTCTTCTCTCTCTTTGTAGGCTCGAACGTCGAGTACGGAGGGTTGAAAATATCGTTTATTGCGTTAAATTTCTCGTGCAAAGTCCTGTCGAGTTCGAGCAAAAACTCCATTGCTCTCCTATTTGCATTGAGCTTTGGTGTGCTTGCATGACTCTGAATTCCATGAACAACAAACTTAAGCCAGAGTATACTCTTTTCTGCTATTTCTATTTCATCCCCTCTTTCGTTTCCAGCATCTGGAACAACTACAAGGTCTCTCCTATCAAATATACCAAGCTTTAGGAGGTGCTTTATACCGTATTCACTCCCAGTCTCTTCATCCGAAACAAAGACCAATCCGAAGCCTACGTTAGGCTCATACTCTTTAATAAGCTCTGAAACTGCCTTTCCAGCATATATCGACGAAACTATAGCTTGGTTATTGTCTTCAGCTCCCCTCCCATAGATCCTCCCATCCTTCACGACCGCTTTAAATGGAGGGGTTTCCCAGAGCTTTAAATCTCCCTCAGGAACAACATCTAAATGGGAGACTATCCATAGCATCCTGTCTCCATCACAGACCTTTGCTACAATATTAGGTCTAATACCACCCTTAGCCCTCTCGTCTTTCGCATCAAACCGCTCAACTTCAAAACCCTTCAAAAGGTTTTCAACGAACTCAGCCTTTTCAAGCTCTCCCTCTCCACCGTAATCAGGACTTACAGCCTTAAGTTCGATCAGCTTGCATGCTGTTCTTATCATATCTTCCCTAAACCCTTCACATAACTTTTCTATTTTCTCTTTCATTTGAAATCACCGTCTTTATCTGCTTTTCGAGTTCTTCTACCTCTCTCAATACTTCCAAATCCTTACTACCCTTTAGCCTCTCCACTTCAGCTAAGATGCCAGCAAGAGATCTAAAATCCTTTGAGGAGTTTTCGTATATCTCTTTGAGCTTTGAAACTCTATTTCTTGAAACAAAATCGCATTCAAGAAGATTTACAAGTTCTTTAAGCGTTTTTGCAAGTTTTCTTCCATCCCTTGTAAGTCTCAACACCTTAGTTCTTCCTTCAAATTCTGATTCTATTACAGCAAATCTCTCAAGCTCACCCAGAATCTTTGAAACGTAACTGTATGGAGAATTTACTTCTTTGGCTATTAGCATAGGGTAAGCTTTTTTCCCGTTTTCCTCAGCTTCAAGTATCTTGAGTATTATTTCAACAGTTTTCTCGTGAACTAAGAGTTTTTTCAGCATCGGTTGAAGTTGTGATAAGGGTAAAATAACACTTCCCATATCTTACAACATGAAGATTTTTATAAAGGATGATCAAGCTTACATTCCGTTCTCAAAAAAGATAGAAAAGGATGGAATTGGTATAAAGAGAGATGGAAAATTGATATTACATCCAATAGAAGTCCTTTACCTAGTTCTGAACAGGAATGCCATTGTGGTTGGAGATGGAGAGATGAGTTTAACTGACGTTTTTGAATGGTGCATGAGTAGAGTTGAGAACTTCATGCCAATATACTGTGTTTACGAAGATTTGAGGAGGAGAGGGCAAAAGGTAAATGTGTTTGAGGATATTCTAGTTGGAAAGTTCGTTTTTTATCCGATTGAGGAGGTTGAAAGGGTTAAGATAAAGGATTTAGCTAAGCGGAAATTTGAAAGGTTAGTTTTAGCTGTTGTTGATGAAGAGAACGAGCTAACATACTACAAGGTTGAGGAGGTAAACCCCGTTGGGAAGCATGAAGAGGAGGAGTTCAAGGCGAGAGGTGTTTTGGTCGAAAACAGGATATTCACAGAAGATTTTCTGCATAAACGTTACTTCTACGGTAGTCTTAAGGGAGACAAGACTATACTTTCAATACTTGAAGGAGCATACCTCGTTGAAAAGGGTTGGCTTAAAGTTTACAGCAGTGGAAAAATGTTGACTTTCGAAGATCTTGTTGAGATTGGGAGAAGAAAGGACACTGAATTCGAAAGGAGGTTTGAAGTTTACAGGGACTTGAAGGAAAGGAAGTTCGTTGTTAAAACGGGATTGAAGTTTGGTAGTGATTTTAGGCTGTATGAATACATCGAAGAGAAGATCCCTCACTCAACGTACCTTGCCACAATAGTGGACGATAAGTCTCTCTACGCATTCGAGATCGTCAGAGCCGTTAGGTTAGCACAGAATGTTAGAAAAAAACTATTATTTGTATATAAAGAAGGAGGAGAAAACAGATATATAGCAGTTGAAAGGGTTAAGGTCTGAAGATTTTTCAAGTTATAGAGCTTTGATTAGAAATTTTTATTTTATTAAAATTTTGTTAATAATATAGCACGACATGTTATTTTTCATTCAATTAGTAATATCTAAAATCCGCAAAGTTTTTATTTTTACAAGCTTAAAGATTGTTGACATAAGCTTAGAGAGTTAGAGTTGTTCTGAGGTGATAAGATGGCTGAAGAAGAGCCCAAAATTGGAGTATACATTTGTCATTGTGGAGAGAACATAGCTGGTGCAGTGAACATAGAAGAGGTAAAGAAGTTTGCGGAGAAGTTGCCAAATGTTGTTGTCGTTAGAGACTATCTCTTTATGTGTTCAGATCCTGGGCAAGAGTTGATCAAGCAAGATATCAGGGAGGGGAGGGTTAACAGGGTTGTGGTAGCTGCATGTACACCCAGGACGCATGAACCGATTTTCAGGAGGGCGTGTGAGGATGCTGGGTTGAACAAGTACTACTTCGAGATGGCGAACATAAGAGATCAGTGCTCATGGGCTCACTGGCATGAGAAGGAGAAGGCTACTGAAAAGGCTAAGATGTTAATAGCTTCAGCTGTTGCCAAGGCAAGATTGCTTGAACCCCTTGAAGATAGATATGTTGAGCTTAATCAAAATGTACTGGTCATTGGAGGAGGTATTGCTGGAATCTTTGCAGCACTTGATATTGCCAATGCTGGTTATAAAGTTTACTTAGTTGAGAAGAACCCATCGATTGGAGGTAATATGGCTAAATTGGATAAGACATTTCCAACGAACGACTGTTCAGCTTGTATTCTTACTCCATTGATGGTAGAAGTTGCTAATCATCCAAACATCGAATTGATTACCTATGCAGAAGTTGAGTCTGTAGAGGGAACGGTAGGTAACTTTAAGGTTAAAGTGAGGAAGAAGCAGACCTGGGTTGACTGGGAGAAGTGTACGGGCTGTGGCGCTTGTACGAATGTCTGTCCACCAAAGGCAAGAGTTCCAGATGAGTTCAACGAGGGATTAAGTAAGAGAGGTGCAATATACATCCAGTTCCCACAGGCCGTACCAAAGAAGGCCGTCATAGATGCAGATGCTTGCATAAATTGCAGTGGAAGGTGGTTCGGCGAACCTCCAAAGACTACTAAAGATGGCAAACCAATCCTCGCTCCTTGTGAGAAGGTCTGTCCTACTGGAGCTTGCTCAAGGGATGAACCGAGAAATCCTGAAGGTGAACTCATTGAAATTAATGTCGGTGCAATTATCGTAGCTACAGGTTACAAGGTAATGGATAAGAAGCACTTCAAGGAATTCGCTCCAGATTCTCCTAACGTGATTACAGCAATGCAGATGGAAAGGTTGATCTCTGCTACCGGCCCAACCGAAGGCAAACTAATCGTTCCATCAGACATACCAAAGTATGAGCAGTGGAAGAAGAAGGTTGCTAAGGGTGAACATGTAGAACTGGATGCTAGAAAACCACATACAATCGTTTACGTTTCATGTGTAGGCTCAAGAGACAACAGGTACCACACTTATTGTTCAAGAATCTGCTGTATGTACATGCTCAAGCAGGCAATGCTTCTAAAGGAGAAATACCCAGACTTGGACATATACATCTTCTTCATAGACGTAAGGACACCAGGTAAGGATTTCGACGAATACTACATGAGATGCAGAGAATTGGGTATAAAGATCATTAAGGGCAAGGTTGGAGGAGTGCAGAGACTACCTGATGAGAGATTGCTCGTCAGAGGTTACGATGCGGACATCGGTAAGCCCGTCGAAGTCGTCGCCGATTTAGTCGTGCTGGCTACAGCTATCGAACCTTCTGACGGCACAATCGAATTGGCCAGAAAACTCGGAATTAACATTGGCGCAGAGGGCTTCTTCAAGGAGAAACACACTAAGTTATACCCAGTCGACACAATGACCGAAGGTATATTCATCTGCGGTTGTGCCCAGGGACCCAAGGATATCCCTGACTCCGTCGCCCAGGCTAAAGCAGCAGCTTCTTCCGCCATGTCATTGCTTGCACCAGGTAAGATGAAAGTTGAAGCTATGGTGTCTGAAGTTAACAAGGACAAGTGCTCTGGCTGCGGAATCTGTGTTCCATTGTGTCCGTATGGTGCCATAACAACTGTAGACTACAACGGTGAGAAGAGAGCAGAGATAAATCCAGCACTGTGTAAGGGATGCGGTGTATGTGCAGCTGCTTGTCCAAGTAAGGCAATAACATTGCATGGATTCACGTTCGAGCAAGTCCTGGCACAGGTTAGAACCTTAGCCAAGAGAGGTGTTGTGGAGGTGTTGTAAATGGAGGTAGAGGAGGGAGTTCCAAACGTCATCAATTTATCTTATTTAGCTAAGAGGGAGGAGGAAGAGTTTGAAAAGAAAGTAGCGGAGATGATCAAGGAGCTTGGAGCGGAAAGGATAATGTACTGTATGCAGTGTGGGGCATGTGCTTCAATTTGCCCGTTGGCGAGGGTAGGGTTTGAGTGGTACAACAAGAAGCTGATAAAGGCGTTGTTATTGGGATTGAGGGACGAGCTGTTGGATGATCCAACGCCATGGGCTTGTGTCGCGTGCAATAGATGTACTGAGATTTGTCCAAGGAAGGTATCACCGTTTGAGGTAATGTTTGCGATGAGGAGGTTGATGGCTGATGAGTACGCTATTGGATCGTTGGCGATAGAAGGATTGAGAGCTTTGTATGAATACGGGCATGCAGTTTACATGACTGGTAGAGAAGCTAGAAAGAAGGTTGGATTGCCTGAAAAACCACCTACCACTGACTCTGATCCTAAGGCCTTGGAAGAGCTTAGGAAGATTCTGAAACAGACCAAGTTGGCGGACCTTGGTCTTATCCCGATGGAGTGAGGTGGGATTATGGTGAAGTACGGGTTATTCTTGGGTTGTAACATCTCTTTTAATAGACCAGATGTTGAGGTTGCGATGAGAAGCATATTCCCAGCTCTAGGTGTAGAGTTGGACGATCTACAAGGACAATCATGCTGTCCAACGTGGGGAACGATGCCTTCCATTGACGTAGTGGGATGGTGTGCTGTTGCTGCGAGAAACTTGGCTTTGGCAGAGGAGAAAGGTATTGACATGATGACTGCCTGCAACTCCTGTTACGGTAGCCTAAACGAGGCAAGGCACAAGATGTTAACAAATCCTGAAATACTACAAAAGGTTAATGAAATACTGGCTACAATCGGTAAGAAATACGAAGGAAAAGCGAAATGCAGACATGTAGCATGGGTTCTTTACAAGGATGTAGGATTGGAGAAGATAAAGGAATCGATAAAGTATACTTTAGATGGTATAACTGTGGCAGTGCAACCAGGTTGCCACTTCCTCTGGCCATCTGAGGTTTACCCTGACAAGGAAGAGGATCCATTCAATCCTGTGGTGTTGAGAAAACTCTGTGAAGCATTGGGCGCCGAAGCTCCTTATTATTCAAAGTTGATCGATTGCTGTGGAATGGGTGCTTTAAGGAGCACGGATCCGGAGAAGTCCTTCATACTTGTGAAAGAGAAGATGGAGTGCATTAAAGAGGAGATTGATGCCGACCTAATCGTTACCAGTTGTTCATCGTGCTTAATTCAGCTTGATGATGCACAGGAAAGACTGAGAAAAGAGGGTAAGCTGAACTTTAGCATCCCAGTTCTGCATTATGTTCAGCTTTTGGCAATCTGCATGGGCTTCGATCCTGAAAAAGTCGCTGGCATTTGCGTAACTCCCTGTGATGAAATCATTAAGAGAATTTTGGAAAATAAGAGGTGATTTTGATGAGTGAGGAGTGGGAACCTAACATAATCTGTATCGCTTGCAACTGGTGTACCTACCAGGCAGCTGACATGGCTGGAAGCTTAAGATACTCCTATCCCCCCACCGTCAAAGTAGTCAGAGTTCCTTGCAGCGGTAGAGTTGAGCCAGAGTTCATCGTCGAGGCTTTGATAAATGGTGCAGATGGAGTTATCGTTGGCGGCTGCCATCCAGGTGATTGCCACTATAAAGAAGGAAATTACAAGGCGTTGAGAAGATTCAAACTTCTTCACAAACTACTCACTGAACTTGGAATAGAGCCGGAAAGGGTGAGACTGGAATGGATTGCAGGTTCAGAGGGATTGAAGTTTGCTGAAGTTATGAAGGAGTTCGATGAGACAATAAAGAAGTTAGGTCCTTTCAAATTTGAGAGGTGATAGTATGGCTATCAAGCTTGCATATCTTTTGATTGGAGGATGTGGCGGTTGTGATATGGCTGTAGTAGACCTATCAGAAAAATTGGTGGATGCTCTTGAGCACTTAGAAATAGTATTCTGGGCACCTACAGTTGCAGATGTTAAGTACAAAGATCTTGAAGCTATGCCAGATCAGTCAATTGACTTGGGTCTAATTGCCGGTGCCGTTAGAAACAAGGAGAACGAGCATTTGGTTAAGGTGATGAGACAGAAGTGTAAGATAATCGTTGCCTTTGGTATCTGTGCCGCTTTAGGCGGAATTCCAGGAATGGCAAACATGCATAAGAATGAAGAGCTGTTCGAAAACGCTTACATCAAAAGTCCGAGCACAGATAATCCAGATGGCATAATTCCACAGCCTGTCAGCAAGGAAGGTGAATTTGAGCTGACCTTGCCAGGACTCTTGGATTATGTCAAACCTGTCGATGCCGTCATAGATGTAGATTATTATGTTGGTGGATGCCCACCACACCACGATCACGTTGCAAAGGTCGTTGAAGCTGTTGTGACAGGTAATCTGCCACCCAAAGGATCGTGGATAACAAACGGAAAGGCTGTGTGTGATGTTTGCTCAAGGAACCCAGCTAAGAAAGATAAAACAAGGGAGTTTGTCAAAGAAGTTAAGAGAATGCATGAAGGAATCCCAGATGAGGAGAGTTGTTTGCTGGGACAGGGATACCTATGCTTAGGTCCCATAACACAGGGAGATTGCGGTGCCCTCTGCCCCAAGGTGAACATAAGATGCGCTGGCTGTGGAGGACCAATTCCACCGACAAGGGACTTTGGATTGAGGGCTATAAGTGCGATAGGCTCGATATTGGCTGATGAGAACGTAACTGATCAGTTGATTAAGAAGTATCCAGTGCTGGCAAAGATGCTCTACAGGTACAGTCTACCGGGAGCTATGATAAACAGGAAGTTGTTTAAGTGATTTTTATGCACATATTTAAGAAAATTTTTAAAAAGGAGGTGAAGGGTGTGAAGAAGATTGAGATTGAACCGATGACAAGACTTGAGGGTCACGGTAAGATTGCTATATTCTTGGATGATAAAGGAAATGTGGCAGATGCGTTTTATCAGATCGTAGAGTTTAGAGGGTATGAAACATTCTTAAGAGGTTTGCCGATAGAAGAAGTTCCAAGGACTGTATCAACTATCTGTGGTGTTTGTAGGTGTGTTCACCATACAGCAGCTACAAAAGCCAGCGATGGTGTTTACGGAGTTGAGCCAACTGAGACAGCTAAGAAGATCAGAGAACTATTCTTGAATGCTCATCAAGTAGAAGATCACTGTGCAATACTGTACGCATTGGGCTTGCCAGACTTTGTGGTTGGAGTAGAAGCGGATCCTGCTGAAAGAAACTTGGTAGGATTGATAAAGAAGGTCGGTGTTGATGTTGGTAAGACCGTGCTTAAGAAGAGGTTTGCAGCGGTCAAAGTTATAGAAATGCTCGGAGGAAAGCCAATTCATCCAGTTGCTGGATTGCCAGGAGGATGGTCTAAGAGAATTACAGAAGATGAGAGAAAGGAGATAGAGGCCTTAGCTAAGGAGATGGTTGAGCTTGGAGAACTGACGTTACAGGTATTTGAGGATGTTATACTGAAAAATGAGAAAAACCTTGAGCTGGTAACTGCAAACTATTATAGGGTAGTTGTGAACTACTTGGGAACCGTGGATGATGCTGGTAAAGTGAACTACTACGATGGATGGCAAGTTGGAATTGATACAAAAGGAAACGAGCTGTTCAGGTTCAAAGGAAAAGATTACCTCAACTACATAGCTGAAAGGGTAGTTCCCTGGAGCTACGTCAAGATGCCGTACTTCAAGCAGTTGGGTTGGAAGGGCTTTGTGGACGGCGATGGAACTAGCCTTTACAGCGTGGGTCCACTTGCAAGGTGCAATGTGGGTGAGATGAACACTCCGAAGGCTAAGGAAGCCCAGGAGAAGATGTTCGATGTGTTGAAGGAGAGACCCATCCATTACATAATGGCATACCACTGGGCAAGAGCTGTCGAACTACTTAACGCTGCTGAGAGGGTGCTTGAATTAGCACAGGATCCAGAGATTACGAGCCCAGATGTTAGAGCTGAACTGGGTGAAGTAACTGGAGAGGGAGTTGGAATAATTGAAGCTCCAAGAGGAACACTGATCCACCACTACAAGACTGATGAAAATGGAATTGTTACAGATGTAAACCTCATCGTTGCAACTACTCATAACCACCCACCAATAAACATAGCGATAAAGAAGGCTGCACAGCACTTCATAAAGGAGAACAAGGAGATAAACGATAAACTGCTGAACTATATAGAAATTGCATACAGACCATACGACATCTGTCAGGCTTGCGCATCGCATGCATTGCCTGGAAGATATCCAATTGAAGTGCTAATTTACGATAGTGAAGGAGAGCTTATCAAAACCTTAAGGAACTTCTAAAATTTTTATTCTTCTATTTTTATGAATTCTCTTTTGCCAATACACATATACATTCTCTTTCATCTAAAGAAGGCTAACGTAGATTATGCAAAGATGATTGCTAAACTTACCGATTTAGATTTAGAGCTTGTAAAAACTGCGATAGAGGATTTGATAAAGGCAGGATTGATTGAGAGAGAGCAAGGTTCTGCTTTAAAGAGGAGTAAAGCTAAATTTAAGAAAGCGTTTGAGGTACACAAACATCATACATACTACAAGCTTTCGAGAGAGGGAGTACTTTTTGTCAGGAAGATCAATGAAGATTGGCTAAGAAAGAATTTTGATAAGTCAATTAGAAAAGGAGCTTATAAACTTTTTAAAGCTCTTATAAATGCTAAGGATTTCAAATCCGCTTGTAGAGATGTTGGTCTAAATGAATCGGAGTTTTTCGATGAGTTTATTTTACATAGGTTTATAACACCAAGTGGCAAAAAGACGAAGTTCTTCAAGATGCTTACAACAATGCTTAACGATAAGTTAATAGACTATTGAAGCAAATTCGAACGATGAAAACGATAATACTCGGTATAGGGAATCCCGTGCTTAAGGATGACTCAGTTGGGATAAAGGTTGCAGAGATGCTTAAGGGAAAGGTGGATGCAGATGTAGATTTCTTAGCGAGCACCGATTTTAACGTTATAGGAAAGATACTGGGCTACGATAGAGCCATAATAGTTGATGCGATTAAGACAGGAAAGGAACCTGGAACTATTCACGTGTTGAATGTAGATGACCTATTTGTATCATACAATTTTTCTGGATCGCACAGCTTAGATTTAGCTACGAGCATAAAGATCGGTTACGAAATTTTCGGTGATGAAATGCCTAAGGAGATTAAGATAATAGCAATTGAAGTCGAGGATGTTGACTTTGGCTATGAATGCTCTGAAAGTGTTAAAAATGCCATACCAAAGGCTGTAGAAATGATAATAAATGAACTTAAGAAATGATAATTGAATAAAATCAATTTTCAAATTTTGGAAGAAAAATAATGTAATCTAATTACCTGAATTCTGTTACTAACTTTAATTAAATTAATAAAATTTTACATTAATTATTCTAAGTTTTCAAGAACTATTAAGTCTTCCCAAGCAGTTTCAGAATTTCTTCCATGTACCTTTTTCTTTTCCTCGCTAAGATATGTCATTATTAATTACCTTACAATTTTTTCTAGCTTTTACTAATAATACAATAACTTTATATAATATATACTATTAAAATACAAGAAGTTTCAATCAATTCTTTTTTGTCCACTTTTTTCTCATTAGCCATATAATATACTTTAAATAAAATTTAAAAATTAATATATCAAAGATTTCTCTTTAAAACATCTATAAGCCTCCAGCAGATCAGTAGCTTTGAAAATTCTATTGCATTGACATAACCAACCCTCTCAAACTCAACTTCTTCAGCACTTATCTCCCTCTTTACAGAATCGAAAAGAGATTTGAATATCTCAAAACTTAGGAAGCCATCTATGTCTATGAAGCTCGCCCTTTCAGAGTAGTAGTAATCTGAGAAAAATCCTATTGAGAAGTCTCTTTCACTAGCTCTAACCAAATCAGATAAATCTATACTTAAACTGATGGACTCAAGAGGACTTTCCGTATGCTTCATGATCAGTCTAACTCGGTAAACTTCTTCATTGTTCCCATCTATGAAATACCTAATTCTCTCAGTACTCTGAATTGAACTTGGCATTATCTTTATGACAACATCTGCATAAATCTTTTGAAAGTCTATGTACCTCTTATAATCCGGTTCCCTCCTTATTATCTCCTGAATAACCTTCTCTCTATCGTAACCCCTCTCCTCCACATCTCTCCTTATCTTCCACATCCTCTTGATGTATCTCGCAGGGTCAACGAATATCTTAAAATCTATGTAATCTCTAATTCCGTCGTAAAGTGTGTGCAAACCTTCAACGATTATTATAGGTGTAGGCTCAAAATCTTCCCATTCACCGAAAGTTCCCGTTTTGTGATCGTATGTGGGTTTCTTTATCTTCTCACCCTTCTTGAGCATGTAAAGGTGTGTTTCAACAAGTTTTAAGTTGTTTGCTGAAGGGTGAAGAGGTGTTATACCCAACCTTTCTCTCATTTCCCTATCGTAAACGTGATAATCATCAAGCGTGATATGACTGACTATATCTTCACCAAACATCTTTCGTATTCCATTTGCAAACGTAGTCTTCCCAGAACCGCTGTCACCAGCTATCCCAACTATGAAAACCTTACCACTCTCCTTAAGTTTAGTCTTAAGCATGGCACTTAAAATGAGAGAGGAACAACTATATAAATCGAGAACATTGACACTGTGATACACAATGACATGGTGATGGTATGAAGATCTTAATGTTTGGAGTGGGAGGAATGGGAAATTTCTTCAAGGAATTCTTTAGAATTAGAGGTTACGATGTAGCGGGTTACGACATATTAGAAGATAGAAAAGATGTCGATCTTAAGGACATACGGAAATTTGAAGTAATATTTGTTTGCGTTCCTATGGAGAACGTTAAGGATGCTTTGGAAGATATAAAGAAGTTTGCCAACAAAAAAGCTTTGCTCATCGATATATCTTCGATAAAATCGGATGTTCTGAAGTACTTTGATGAGAGCGGCTTCGACTATATGAGTATTCATCCCATGTTTGGGCCAAACAGTGACATAGGTTTGTCAAACATCATAGTTGTCCACAGATCTGGAAGGAAGGAGGAAGATATTATTTTGAATGAGTTCAAGAAAGCTGGAGCAATAGTGAGTTATCTATCAAGGGAGAAGCATGATGATGCCATGGCAAAGATTCAAGGTTTAAGCCACTTCCTACTGATTTCACTAGCTGATTACCTATATGATGAGATTGAAAATCTCTACAACTACTCTTCTCCAATATCCTGCGTTTTATACAAGCTTGCATCACGCATAGCATCTCAAAACTGGAGGATGTATCTAAAAATTCAAAAGAATGCTGAAAAGGAAAGAGAAAAATTTTTGAAGCACATGGAAAAACTCAACGAGATTTTAAAGGATGAGAATGCCTTTGAAAGACTCTTTGAGAAGTTAAAAAGAAAGTATAGGGATAGGGGAGAGAGTACAATAATTCTTGATTCCTACAAAGCCACGATAGATGTTGACGATTTGAACTTAATGAGGGGGTACATAAGAGCATTAGATTCTCTCATACTTAGGTTGATAGAGAAAAGGGTGGAATGTGGAAGGAAGATTGCAGAGGTTAAAAGAGAAAAGAATGAGCCTATAGAGGTGTCGGATATTGAGGAGATAAAGATAAGAGATCTCGTATCCAAAACCGATCTAAATCCTATTCTCATTCACAAAACGTTTGAGAACATAATAAATCTGACGAAGGAGGAAGAGTATAGGGTGTTAGGTATAAGAAAGAAGTTGGCTGTTCTTGGTCCGATGGGCAGCTTCAGCGAGGAGATGGCTCTCAAGCTTGTAGGTTCAAGACTACCACTAATATACTGCTCAACAACGGATGAGATAATAAGGTCTGTTGAAAGTGGAAGAGTGGACTATGGACTAGTTCCAATCGAAAACTCGATAAACGGAACGGTTTTGCCAGTTTTAGATGCTTTGCTAAGTTCGAATGTCGAAGTCTTTGGTGAATGTGAGCTTGAGATAGTTCACTGCTTAACAGCTAAAAGAGAGATTTCATTGAAGGATGTTAAGGTGATATATTCTCATCCTCAAGCCATAGCCCAGTGCATCAACTTCATAAACAACTACTTACCTCACGCTGAAATAAGATATACTACATCTACAAGCGATGCTATCAAACTGCTTGACGATTGTTCGGTTGCAATAACATCTGAATATGCTGCAAGGTTGTACAAACTTTGCATTCTCAGAAAAGGTATTCAAGATGTCAAGAACAACATAACGAGGTTCTATCTGATAAGAAGGAAAGGTGGTTTGAGAAGGGGGAGTGTAACTGCACTGTTTTTCGGAGTCGAGGATAGGGTTGGTGCATTGAAGGACGTTTTGGAGGTATTCTACAGGAAAAACATAAACATGAGAAAGCTCGAATCAAGACCAGCCAAAACGGGTTTAGGGGATTACGTTTTCTTTGTTGAGGTTGAGAAGGCTTTGGACGAAGATGACTTGAAGGAACTTAAGGAGGTTACAACATTTTATAAAATAATAGGAGTGCTTGATAGGGTAGAGTCGTTGAATTTAAATCAACTCTAAGGCGTTAAAGTAACTTCAAGCAATGAAACGATTATAGCCTTTTTAACATGATGATAATATTCTGAATGAATTTATTAATAGATTAAGTCATCATGCAACCTATTAAAAATCCCAAAATAGCTCCAATGTTTATGAAAGGCAAACCCGCATGAGCTCTTTTAAATTTCTCAGCAAAGATTAACAAAGCAGATAACCCTAAAGTTCCACCAATCAAAGTCGTTAAGGCTGGTATCTTCACTCCAAGTAGCGTGGGGGAATTTATAAAAGTTTGAGCCGATACAGTTAAGATGTTTGGAATAACTACATCTCCAACACCCAGCATCATCGGTTTGTCATTCTTTATAGGTATAACGAATAGAAGGGGGAGTTTGAGCTTTATCACATTTTCAGCAAGATCTATCATGTGCTTCGTACTGTAAACTGCTACGAAGTCGTAGACTGCAAGTATAATCAAAAGGATTAGAACTGGGAAAGGTTCCAAGCTTATGCCAAACATCGCTGTAACACCACATGCGAGCAGAAATGCTGAGACATTTATAGTTAAATTGTTAGGTTTTTTTAAGAGAAGTATAAGTACTACAATTGAAGGAAAGATTGAAAAGATTCTAAAGAATGGATAAAAGACGTAAAAAGCTGAAAGAATCAAAATTGAGTACATAACTATTCTCAAGACTCTCTCACTTTTCTTAGCTAAAATCAGAATAAATATTGTAAAGGCAATTATTGCAAGAAAGTAAAGGATTGAGTTTGCTGGATCCGATGGATTTTCAAAGACCTTGACGTTTGCAGACTCGTAAGATGGAGAGAATAGAAGAGACACAAAACCAACTGAGATGAAGATTAGAGGTAAGATGAATTTGATAAAATCACCTCCTCAAGCTCTATACTTGAGATAGATTATTTCACCCCTTAACAGTGCCTCTTTGAGCATTTTTCCAGCCTCTTTATCCTTTCTAATCTTTATAGTTCCCTTCCTGCTGACAGCAACTGTAAAGAGGTAATCGTTGTTTGCGTATACTTCAACGGTTCTACCTTCCAAGCCCCTGGCGTGAATTATGTAGTGTTTAGTGTTCTCTTCAACCTTAGCTTCAATTACCACCTCCTCGTAGAGTGGCTGCACTTCAAGTCTCATCTTAAGCTCTTTCTCAATATTTTTAATTCTCCTACCCCTTCTTCCCAAAAGTTTTGGAATGTCGTCTTCTGGAACTTTAACTATAGCTTTGGTGTTGCTAAGAACTTTAACCTCAAACCTTGAGACATATCTTCCTATTACATCTTCAATCATCTTCTTGATCTCTTCCAGATTCTCCTCTTCTATGGGCATCACTACGACCTGTTCACCGTACGTGTATATCTCATACTCAACTCTCTTAGTTTCAAAATCTATGACTTCTATGACTGGTCTAGCTAAATCCTCTTCAGTCATTCCGTAGGGAACTTTAACCGTAAAGTTTAGTTCATACACCTTCTTGATCTTTCCAGCATCGATGAAGATTACAGTATCAACTACCTGTGGTATTATACCAAGCTCGACCCTACCTATAAGCCTCTGGATAGCATCTATAGCTCTTGTAGCATGTGTAACACCTATCATTCCTACTCCAGCCAAACGCATGTCGGCAAAAACTTGAAAATCGGAAGTCCTTCTTAGTTCGTCATATATTGTATAGTCAGGTCTGACGAGTAAGAGGATATCTGAAGTTAAACTCATATCACCCTCGAGCGGGGCATACTGCGTGATTTCTTCCCTAACCATCAAATCCCTTGGACTTTCCATCGTTTTGACGATGTATCCCATCTCCATAAGGTAGTTTGCTACACTAGCAGCGAATGTAGATTTACCCGCTCCTGGTGGACCAGCAATCAAAATTCCCCTCTGTTTTTCAACAAACCTCCTCTTTAACTCCTCACTAATACCGTACTCTTCAAGTGTGACCCTTGCAATTGGTCTTACTGCAGTTATCTCCATTCTATCAGCAAAAGGTCTTTCAGCAATTGCAATTCTTAAATCTCTAAGCTGAACAACCGTACACCCCTTTCTCTCAATCTCTATGCTACTTTCCTCATCAATCCTTGCAACTTCAAGTATTTCATGTGCAATCTCTTGAAGCTCTTCCAAGGTCATAGGCTCATCCCTAATCCTAACAAGTTTGAGCTGGCCAATTTTACCTCTCTTTGCAAAAGGAGGCACTCCTTCCCTCAGGTGGACGCTTGCAGTATCTGGAGTGAAAAATTTCATAATCTTCGTTTCTTCAGGCTTTATAACCTCCCTTTCAAGGTATAAGGCATCGATACCTTTAGCAACCGCTACATAGTATTGAACTTTATCACAAGTTATGAGTGTAGCCTTCTCTTCTTCAGCAATTTTACGAATCATGTTATCAATTTCACCACTCTTGGCCAGTCTAATCTGCTCAATTGTAGGTCTTTCACCTAAGAAGAGAATGTCAAAACCTTTTTGCTCAGCTATTTCTCTTATTCTCTTAATCTCCTCCAATCCTTTAAACCCAGTCATTCTACCTCTGTTAGCTTGAGCCTCAAGCTCTGCTATTGCTGGTTCAGGAATAATTATAATGCCGGCTATCTCACCATTCTCAAGCATTTTAGAAACTCTTCCGTCAATCAGAGCACTCGTATCGATTACGTACTTCACAGAATCACTTCGTTAGGAAAAATACTTAACGTTTTTGTAGTCCATGATGTGTGACATGTGCTAACACATTAAGTACCCACCCCTTTATTTCCTGTGGAAAGTT
>CAZFVO010000014.1:0-25456 GCA_964522325.1 uncultured archaeon
CTCTCCGCTACACACGCATCAAAAGTTATATAGCGGAGAGTCAGAACGAATCTTTCATCACAAATCAGGTCGGCTCTCTATCTTCATCCCTTTATAAGTAATAGACATCTTGCTAAGTACCTTGCGATAGTGTTAATAGCAGATTTAAATGTTGTGATGTAGTGATGAGGTTGCTCTACTCTGAGCCTTGCGATGATGAACAGAACCCGCTGATACGATAGAATTTTAAACAGAGTTTCAGGCCAAAAATTCATGTTTCCTAATGTTTATTCTCCTAAAGATGTAGAGAAGGAAGTTAGAGAGTTTTGGGAAAGGGAAAAGATTTACGAGAAGGTTAAAGGTAAGGGTAACAAACTCTTCTTCTTTGTCGATGGTCCTCCTTACACGACTGGTAGAATTCACCTTGGTACAGCTTGGAATAAGGTAATCAAAGACACTATACTAAGATACAAGAGGATGATGGGTTTCAAAGTTGCAGATACACCTGGTTGGGACATGCATGGATTACCCATAGAGGTTAAGGTTGAACAGATACTTGGATTCAAAACGAAGAGGGATATAGAGGATTATGGAATAGACAAGTTTGTAGCCAAATGCATGGAATACGCCTTAAAGAACAAGGATGCAATGACGGAGCAGTTTAAGGCTTTAGGAGTTTGGATGGACTGGGAAAATCCGTATATGACAATTAAAGCTGAATACATAGATTCGGCTTGGTGGACGATAAAGAGGGCTTACGAGCAAGGACTTCTCGAGAAAAAACTGAGAGTTGTAAATTGGTGTCCTCGTTGTGAGACAGCCTTAGCAGATGCTGAAGTTGAGTATATGGAGAAAGAAGATCCATCAATCTACGTTAAGTTCCCTATCGATGAGAAAACGTACATAGTTATATGGACTACAACACCTTGGACACTGCCAGCCAACATGGCAGTCGCGGTACATCCTGAATTCGAATATGCGAAGTTTAAGGCAGTTAAAGATGGAAGGGAGGAGTACCTAATTTTGGCAAAAGATTTGGCTGATGAAGTACTTTCAAAGGGCAAATATGAGAGTTGGGAGATAGTTGAGGTTTATAAGGGAGAAGACCTTTACGGAATGGTGTACAGACATCCCTTAGATGAGGAGATACCAATTCAGAAGGAAAAGGTACATAGAGTTGTTACAGCTGAATTTGTCGCTCATGAAAATACTGGATGTGTTCACATAGCACCTGGGCATGGTTTAGAAGACTTTGAATTGGGTTTGGCTGAGGGGCTTGAAGTTTTCAATCCAGTAGATGATAGAGGTATTTTCAAGGTTGAAGCTGGTAAATACGCTGGTATGCACGTTTTTGAAGCCAATAAGGTTATAATTGACGATCTAAGGGCTAAGGGTCTACTTTTGGCTGAAGAGAAGATAGTTCACAGATATGGACACTGCTGGCGTTGTAAGACACCCATAATCTATCGAGCGACTGAACAATGGTTCTTAGCAGTTTCAAAACTTAAAGATAAGATGCTTGAGGAGATTGACAAGGTTAAATGGGTTCCAGAGTGGGCGGGAATGGCTCGTTTTAAGGATTGGGTTAGAAATGCTAAGGATTGGTGCATAAGTAGGCAGAGGTATTGGGGAATACCAATTCCGATATGGATATGCGAGAAGTGCGGAAAGGTGAAAGTTGTTGGAAGTATTAGGGAGATCCCTTGGAAAGACGATTTGGATTTGCATCGTCCAAAGATTGACGAAATAGTCTTTGAATGTGAGTGCGGTGGACGGATGTATAGAGTTAAGGATGTCTTTGACGTGTGGTTTGACAGCGGCGTTGCAAGCTGGGGTACCTTAGGCTATCCGCTAAAGATGAGCGATGAAGAGTTCTTTAAGATATGGCCAGCTGACTTTATCACAGAAGGGCACGATCAAACAAGGGGATGGTTCTATTCGCAGCTTGGAGCTAGTGTCATAAGCTTTGGAAGAGCACCTTACAAGACCGTTCTGATGCATGGATTCACTTTAGATGAGCAGGGGAGAAAGATGAGCAAGAGCTTGGGTAACGTAGTTGAGCCTGAGGATGTTATCGAAGAAGTTGGTGTTGATGCTTTTAGACTCTACGTTTTAAGTTCAGCACTCTGGGAGGATCTGAGGTTTAGCTGGGAAGAAGTGAGGAATGTTCTAAGACAGTTAAACATATACTGGAACGCTATAAGGTTTGCTTACACGTACATGAGCTTGGATAAGCACATGATAGATCCAGAGAGGATATTTGGCTGTGATTTTGAGTCAGCTTTAAAGATGATTGAGGATTACGAAAACAGATGGATACTTTCGAGACTTGAAAGCCTGAATAAATTAGCTTATGAAGCTATGGAGAACTACCAACTTCATAAGGTGGTTAGAGCATTCTTAGATTTTGTTGTTGAGGACTTTAGTAGGTGGTACATACAACTGATAAGGCCGCGAGTGTGGGTTGAAGGTGAAGACAAACTTAAGATTGCAACCTATCTAACTCTCTTGAAGGTAATCGAAAAGTCTGCAAAGATAATAGCTCCATTCGCTCCCTTCTTAGCTGAGTTTATCTATCAGAGGTTCGTTAAGGAGTTCAAGGGTGGTAAAGAGTCGATATTTATGGAAAGTTATCCTAAGCATGATGAGAGCTTCATCAACGAGGAACTGGAGAAGAGTATGATTGTTGCAAGGGAGATATTTGAGTCTG
This sequence comes from uncultured archaeon, assembly GCA_964522325.1. Classification (GTDB taxonomy): domain Archaea; phylum Halobacteriota; class Archaeoglobi; order Archaeoglobales; family Archaeoglobaceae; genus Archaeoglobus_B. The sequence goes on from CAZFVO010000014.1 coordinate 2,690, forward strand.
TTAGTTCTGCAAGGCAAAAGGCTAAGAGGAAGCTTAGATGGCCACTAAGGGAGCTGATAGTTGAAAGTAAAGATAATGATGTGAAGAGGGCCGTTGAGATGCTTGAAAATATCATTAAGGCACAGTGCAACGTTAAAGAGATTAAGGTTGTTGAGGAGTTCGAGAAGGAGATAGTGATTAAGCCGAACTACAAGGTCGTAGGAAAGGTTTTGAAGGAAAAGGTTAAAGATTTCGCTAAGTATCTTGAAAGCCTAGACAGAGAAACTCTTAAGAGAATTGCTGAGTCTGGGGAGGTTGAATTCGATGGTGTTAAACTTGAGAATGCCGTTATCGTTGAATACAAACTACCTGAAGGTTATGAGTATGCGGAGTTTTCAAAGGGCAATGTTTACATATATACTGTTTTAGATGAAGATCTCAAGAGAGAAGCTTTCGCAAGAGAACTTGTCAGAAGAATTCAGGAGATGAGAAAAGAGCTCGATTTGAACGTAGAAGAGTTTATAGAAGTTACAGTTGAATTTCCAAGAGAACTTGTAGATGGTTGGGAAGATTATATAAAGAGAGAAACAAGGGCTTTGAAGCTCGAATTCGGTAAGCCTAAGGATGGTTATATAAAGGAGTGGAATATAGAGGGGGTCAGAGCAATTATAGGAATAGAAAGAGTATGAAAATATTACTTGTAACTGGAAGAATTGCGGAGAAGGAAATAAAAAAGATTGCTAAAGAGTTTAGCTGTGATGTTTATGTTGCTGATGTAGAAGTTGCATCTTTCATAACCCCAAAGCACCTTGAGAACTTAGATTTGAGCAAATACGATCTTGTTATAGTCCCAGGATTAGCTAAAGGGGACTGGAAAAAGCTTGAAGAAGAAAAGAGAGTTAAAATTAGACTCGGAACTATTCATTATACAGATTTACCTCTTTTACTTAAAAGAATTGAAGATGTAGAGCTTTCGCATGAAATACCAGCGTGTAAACTTTTGAATTTTAAAAAAGCTGAAGAAAACATAAAACTTGTAGATTCGCTTGATGAATGCTACTTTTACATTGGCAATGTTAAGATAGGAGGAAGGATGAAGATTGTAGCTGAGATAGTCGATGCAACTGAGCTAGACAATGATTCCCTAATTGAAAGGATTGAATACTACAAGGAGAGTGGAGCTGACATAATAGATTTGGGGATTCCAATCGACTTCGATCTGAGAGACGTTGAAAGGGTTGTTAAAGTTGCGAGAGATTACTGTGATGCTTTGAGTATAGACACGTTTAACAAGAAGGCGATTGAAGTAAGCGTTAAGCATGGCGTAGATATGGTTATGAGCATATCTTCAGATAATCTGAATTGTCTCGAGCTTATAAATGGTAAGGCGGTCGTAATCGTGGATAGAAATGTAAAATCACTTTTAAAGCTCATTGAAAGAGCTAAAAGGTATACGGATAAGGTTATAGCTGATCCACTCTTAGATTGTACAAACATCTTTGGTTCACTGATGAGATACTACGAGTTCAGAAAGAAGAGTGATGTTCCACTTCTCATGGGTGTTGGAAATGTTACAGAGCTTATGGATGCCGATTCAATAGGAATAAACGCACTTTTAGCTTGTATAGCTGAGGAGATAGGTTGCCAGCTTTTGTTCACCACTGAAGCAAGCGATAAGACAAGGGGATGTATTAGGGAACTTAAGGTAGCTATATACATGGCCAAAGCTTCAAAACTTAAGAATGTACCTCCGAAGGATTTGGGTTTTGATCTTCTTGTGTTTAAAGAGAAGAGGGTTAGAAGGGAGAGAAGAGATGTTAAAAATATGGTTAAAGCTAAGAAGTCGGAGTTTGTGAGAGATCCAATGGGTGACTTTAGAATATGGGTTGACGACAAGATATACTGTCAGCATGAGAAGGCTACGATTGTGGGAGAAGATGCTAAGGCGATATTGGATACAGTTATAAGGCTTGGTTTGATCTCCCGTTTAGACCATGCTGGTTACTTAGGAAGGGAGCTTAAGAAGGCTGAACTCGCCTTGAAGCTTGGAAAGAGCTATGTGCAAGATGAGGAGATAAACTTTGGAATTTACCTTAAAGAAGCATAACTGTTTTATACTGCAAAGCAAAATGTTAAATAAAAAATTTAACTGGATTTCTTAGCTTTCTTAAGTATGCTCTCTGCAGCAATTAATCCAGTTACAGCTGCACCCACAATCCCTCTACTTATCCCCGCTCCGTCACCAATTGCATAGACGTTTGGTATGTTTGTCTCCATCTCCTCATTGACCTTAAGCTTTAACGAGTAGAACTTGATCTCTGGAGCATAAAGCAACGTTGAATCATCTGCAACTCCTGGTATAACCTTATCCAAAGCTTCAAGTGCGTCTATTATGTCGTCTATAACCCTTCCTGGGTATGCTAAGCTTATGTCACCAGGTATTGCGGTTTTTAGTGTAGGCTGTACTAAGCGATTGTTTGCTATTCTCCTTTCCGTACTTCTCCTTCCCAACCTGAGATCTCTCAACCTCTGAACGATCGGATTTCCACCCCCTAACTTTGTGGTTATCCTTGCCAAATCCCTCCCCCAATCGTTTGGCTCTTCAAAAGGCTCTGTAAACTCGTAGTGGCCTAACAGTGCGAAGTTCGTGTTGTTGGTCTTCTCTTTAGCCTTACTGTGTCCATTGACTAAACAGAAGTCACCGTAATCCTCTCTTATAACCCAACCCCTTGGACATGTACAGAACGTCCTAACATAGTCATCATGCCTCTTCGTCATAATTCTCAGCTTTGGATCGTATATAACCGATGTGATTTCATCCATTATCGAAGCTGGGACTTCAACTCTAACGCCTACATCTATGAACTTTGCCTTTTCGCTTACAGCTATTTTATAGCCTTTAACCCACTTTTCGAGCCATTCAGCTCCTCCTCTTCCAACACCAATAATTAAGTAATCATATGCATACTTTTCCCCACTCTTCAATCTGACAATCTTCTCCTTTGGATTTATGTCAACAACTGTTTTCCTTGTATATATTTTAATACCATTGTCCTTCAAGTAGCTAACTATACTTTTTATGACCTTCGGTAACTCATCGCTACCAACATGCCTCTGTTTTAAAGGGACGAACTCTATTCCTGCTGAGTTTGCCTTTCTCAATAACTCGTTTACCTTCTCCATGTCTGTTCCATAAACCTCGTTTGGTGCACCATGCTTCAAAAATATCTCGTCCACTTCATCCATCTTTTTCAGTAAATACTCTGCATCAACCAAATTTATCAAATCACCGCCAACGGTAAAGCTCGATGGGTATTCTGCAATGGGATAGTTCAGCTTTCCGTCTGAAAGACCACCAGCTCCCCCCACACCGTACGTTATGTTGCACGGCTTGCACTTGTTGCAAAAGCTCTGTGAGAGATCACTTGGACACTTACGCTTGTCTATATCTCTTCCCATGTCAAAAATGGCTACATCCATCTTTCCAGCAAGCTTATAGGCAGCAAATAACCCTCCTGGACCAGCTCCAATTATAACAACGTCAAACTTCTTCATCCTTTTTAGGCTCTTTGGTAACTTATTTTTAAAATTTTTGTTATACAGTTTGGGGGAACATAGTCAGTTGTGTATACCTTACCCTTCTTTCTTACATTTAGTCCAAACGTTCTTAAGCACTCTGTATCGATAACCAAAACGACTGGCTGTGGATGATGCCTCCTACCGACTTCAATCGCATCTTCCACCGTAGCGGATAAATGAACCTCTTTTCTCTTCATAGGTTTCAGCCCTTCCTTCATTATAGATTTTACATTGCTTGGGCTTGTTCCATGATAGAGTTTCTGTGGAACTTTACCACATTCACTCCAATCTACATTGACATCTATGCTATGTCCGTATTTTGCCCTTATCTTATTTTCTTTAATCTCAAACCTTCCTTTGGGGTCAAACTTGACAATCAGCTCTAAAACCTTTTTACCTACTCCATATCTCTCCTTCAGAATTCTAACAACATCTCTTAAATTGATCCAACCGTACTCATCAACATTTAATCCGAAGTTATGAGGATAGTGCCTCAGGAGACCGCTTAAGAACTTACTTATCCTTTCTCTCTTTTCTCCATCTATCAGAATTCTGCCCTTTCCACACATGCACATACCTTCAAAGTCTCCGCAGTGCTTACAAGTTCCTAGAGGTTTCACAATTCTAGATCAACCTTTTTAAATAAGGGTTTTACTTGTAGCATGAAGGTTGAGGACATCGAGATAAAGAAGGGTATTAGCGTAGATGAGCTTGTAAGAGAACTTTATAAGTCCGGTGGTTTTATGGCAAAAGACTTGGCTTTGGCTGTTGATATACTTGAGGATATGGTAAAAGATCAAGATTGTACAGTCTTCCTATCTTTTCCTGCGTGTATAGTTGCAACTGGAACGAGAGGTGTTTTGAAGGAGCTTGTAAAGAGGAAACTTGTAGATGTGATAATCACAACGTGCGGAACCTTAGATCACGACTTAGCAAGGATTTGGAAAGATTATTATCATGGCTCTTTCATGCTTGACGATGTTGAGTTGCACAGAAAAGGAATAAATAGAATAGGAAACGTTTTAGCGCCAAATGAAAGCTACGGTATGATTTTGGAGGAGAAACTTCAGCCGATATTCGAGGATATTTATAAGGAAAAGAAAAAGCTATCTACACGGGAACTTATCTGGGAAGTCGGTAGAAGAATCGAAAATGAAAGGAATGCAGATAGTTCGATAGTTTACTGGTGCTATAAGAACAGAATTCCAATATTCGTTCCTGGTATCACGGATGGGGCTTTTGGAAGTCAGCTCTGGTTGTTTTATCAGACTCATAAAGATTTCATTGTCGATGTTCTTAAAGATGAGGATGAGTTGAGCGATATAGTTTTCAATGCAAAAAAAACGGGAGCACTGATAATCGGCGGTGGAATAAGCAAGCACCACACCATCTGGTGGAATCAGTTCAAAGATGGCTTAGATTATGTGATATACGTGACTACAGCGGTGGAATGGGATGGTAGTTTAAGTGGTGCAAGGGTTAAAGAGGCGATTTCATGGGGCAAGGTGAATGAAAGGGCTAAGCATGTAACCGTTTACGGAGATGCAACGGTCTTACTACCTATAATTGTTGCGAGCTTACTTGAAAGACTTTAAATGAAGTCTATATAAATCTTTTTGTCACTAACGATCTCCTTGATCGTTCTCCTATCATCTTCAAACTTTGAAAGAAGTTGTGGTGACTTAACTCCCGTCATTATAGTTACTACTCTAACCAAGTTTTCTAAACTTGGATCTATCCTAGCACCCCATATTACGTTAGCACTCTCATCTATTTCAAACGTCAACTCTTTGACTATTTCTTGAACCTCCTTAACCGTCAAATCCTTTCCACCAGATATGTGAACTAAAGCGCCAGTTGCACCTCTTATATCTGCCTCTATGAGTGGATGGGATAGACAGTTTCTGACGACATCCTTTGCCCTCTGTTGTGATTTGGATTCTCCAACAAACAAAGCTGCGACATCGCCACTCTTCATTATAGCCTTAACATCTGCAAAGTCGATGTTGACCAAAGAGGGATACATTATAGTCTCAGTAATACCTTTTATAGTTTCGGCAATTATCTGATCCATAACGCTGAAAGCTTGCTCTAAGGGTAAATTTGGATAGTACTCAAGCAACTTATTGTTATCTAATAAGATTACGGTATCACAGTGCTTCCTAAACTCCTCTAAACCCTCATAAGCCTTTATAAGCCTCGCTCTTTCAGTTGAGAATGGCATAGTAGCTACACCGATGACTATAGCATCGTTCTTCTTTGCAACTTCAGCAATAACTGGCGCAGCACCAGTTCCAGTTCCACCACCCATTCCTGCACACACAAAAACCATGTTAGCATCAGCCAAAAGCTCCTCTATTTTATACCTTGCAGACTCAGCAGCTTTTCTACCAATCTCTGGATAACCTCCGGCTCCCAAACCTTTTGTGAGGCTCCTACCAATCAAAACCTTCTTATGAGCCTTTACCATCCTCAGATGCTGATAATCTGTATTTATCGCTATGGTTTGGACACCATTCAAACCTATATTCATTAACCTATTTACAGTGTTACAACCGCTACCCCCAACACCAACTACGACAATCTTTGGAACGAAAAATTCGTCACTCTTAATCTCCTCAACTCTACTAAACTCCTGAGCCTTAGCTATGAACGACTTCATAAAACCACCTAGATGAAGGGTCTCATCTTAGCATGCTTCTCAACAAGCTCAGCCTTTTCAGCTATAAGCTTTCTAATCGCATCCCTAATTGCTTCACTAACAGAAGCGTATTCACCTATAGCAACAAGTGCCTCAAGCATCTCATAGTGTTGATCCGTCAACCTTACCGATATCTTCTTCATTTCGGGTCACCTAAATGATTGTCCCCACTCTGGACGACATTAAGGTGGCATGAGTATACCTATCATGGTTCATTTGTCCGACATTGTCCGACATAAGTCTGACCCACTCATATATAAATATTTTGGTTTTCATATACCTCTCAAAATCGGTATACTTTTATCGCCATAAGGCATTCAAATCGAACGTGAATGTGAGTTTGATTGTAAACACGCTTGGAAAGATGACTTTAGCGTTCTCGATTTTGATTTTACTTCCGCTTATTATGGCAATCTACTTTAATGAAGATCCTACACCATTCCTAATAACCTTGGCAGTTTCATTCGTTTTTGGCCTATTACTCATATCGAGGAAGGTTGAAAGTAATGTAATTAGATTTAAGGAGGGTTTTGCCATCGTAGGTTTAGGTTGGTTGATAATCTCAATTTTGGGTTCTATACCTTACTTTCCATACCTTTCACCAATAGATGCTTTTTTTGAATCAATCTCGGGATTTACAACCACTGGAGCTTCTATAGTGGATAAACCAGAATTTCTACCAAAGTCTGTTCTCTTCTGGAGAGCCATGACTCAGTGGGTGGGGGGAATAGGAATAATCATGCTGTTCTTACTCGTAATTCCAAGTATAGCAAAAGGTGCAGTTTTTCAGGCTGAATACCCTGGTATAACCCTTATAAAGATAAAGCCAAGGATTAGAGATACAGCATTGAGACTTTATGCTATATATATTACCTTAACATTCTTAGAAGTACTCTTTCTACTCCTTTTAGGAGTTCCATCATTTGATGCTATTACACACGCTTTCACGACACTTTCAACTGGTGGATACTCGACACACTCTCAGAGCATAGCTTACTTCAGCGACTGGAGGGTTGAAATAGTTGTAGCGATCTTTGCACTGATGGGTGGAACAAACTTCTCGATATTTTACTTCCTCTTTCACAGGAGCTACGATGTTTTGAGAGATGAGGAGTTTAGGATATACGTAATTTTAATATTTATTCTGACAGCAATCATCTCCCTTTTGAATCTGAGTAGATATGACATCGCAAATTCTCTTAGATACTCTTTCTTCCAAGTCGTATCTATATTAACAACGACTGGATACACAACAGCAGACTTTGATGAGTGGTGTAGTGGAGCAAAGATGTTACTACTTATGGCCATGTTCATTGGAGGGTGTAGCGGTTCTACTGCTGGTGGAATGAAGGTCATTAGGTTGTACATACTTCTGAAGTATGCGATAGATCAGATAATCCGTTCTGCAGAGCCTAAGGTTGTTAGGGTTGTTAAGTATGGTGGCGTTGCTTTGAAGAAGGAAGTTATAGAAGGTGTAGTGGCCTTCTTTATACTTTACGTTATGATATTCACGATATCTTCGATGATAATAGCGTTACATGGTTACGATTTGATAACAGCAATTTCTGCAACTTCAGCATGCTTAGGAAACGTTGGTCCAGGTATGGGCTTGGCTGGAGCAAGCGAAACTTATAGTCACTTTCCTTGGACTGTAAAACTCCTCCTATGTTTCGATATGTGGGTGGGAAGGCTTGAGATATATACTGTCTTAGCTCTCTTCATTCCATCGTTCTGGAAGTGATGTATTCGTAAACTGAATAGGCAGCTACTGCGCCCTCCCCACATGCTGTTATCACTTGCTTTAGAGGATTGCTACAGCAATCACCACATGCAAAGACTCCTTCTACATTTGTTCTCTGATATCTGTCGACCTTTATATACCCTTTTTCAAGCTCAACACCGAGTTTAACAGCCAAATCGACGTTTGGCTCAATTCCTACTGCTATAAATACTCCATCCACATTCAGTGTAAACTCCTCACTGGTCTTTACATTCCTTAAAACTACCCTTTCAACCTGATCTTTACCTTCAATTCTAACAACGATAGAATTCCAAATCACATCAATTCCTCTCTCAAATACCCTTTCCTGCAGGATTTTGTCCGCTCTAAACTCATCTCTTCTGTGAACAATCTTAACCTTACACCCCAAGTCATGTAAGTACAATGCATCAGCCAAAGCTGAGTTACCCCCTCCAACAACCAAGACGTTTTTACCTTTGAAGAAGAATCCGTCACAAACTGCACAATAACTAACTCCCCTCCCCAAAAACTCCTTTTCACCTTCAACTTCAAGCTTTCTGTGTTTACCACCAGTTGCAAAAACCAATGCTTTTGCGTAATATACGCCATCATCGGTTTTAACTTTAAAGCAATCTCCTTCCTTAGTCACATCCAAAACCCTCTCAACTCTTATCTCAGCCCCAAACTTCTCAGCCTGCTCTTTCATCTTCGACAGAAGTTCTAAGCCAGTTCCCTCAAATCCTGGATAATTTTCTATCTGTGGTGCCAATGCGAGTTGTGATGGGTTGGTAGGATCATCAAAAATAATAGCCTTTAAGCCATATCTCATTGTGTATATTGCACATGTCAGCCCTGCTGGACCTGCACCGATTATTGCTACGTCATAACTCATAAATCTAGATGTTCACAAAATTCAAATACGTTTTGCGATTTTGCAAAATGTTATTAATTTGTTTGCGAACATTTCAACATGATCGAATGGGACATTGAAAAATTCAAGAGACTGTTCCCAAACCTCTATAGGGAACTCTTCAGTCTTCCTACGATTTACGATCACTTCGAAATTTGCCAAAATGAGGAAGAAGCTTTGGAAATAATAGATTACTTTGAGAGGAAGGGTGAAATAAGTAAGGAGGAGGCAGATTACTTGAGGAAGAATTTGCCAAGACACCTCTTTGGAAAGAGGAAAAGGGGAGACTTTGCAAGGAGGGGTCTCGTTGATTGAGATAGGTATAGCTGGAAAGCCCAATGCAGGAAAATCTACGTTTTTCAAATCTGCAACTCTCATTGATGTTGCAATAGCCAACTATCCATTCACAACCATAGAACCAAACGTCGGTATCGCTTATGTCAGAACAAGATGTGTTTGCAAGGAGTTGGGGGTGGATTGTGGTAAATGTATAGATGGTTGGCGATTTATACCGGTGAAGCTTATAGACGTTGCTGGTTTGGTGCCAGGTGCACATGAAGGAAGGGGTTTGGGTAACGAGTTCTTGGACAATTTAAGGCAGGCTGAAGGTGTCATTCACGTCGTCGATGCTTCGGGATCGACTGATGAAGAGGGGAATGAAATAGGTGTTGGTGAACATGACCCAGTTGAGGATGTAAAGTTTCTGTGTAATGAATTGGATATGTGGCTTTACGGAATCCTTAGGAGGAACTGGAACAAGATTGCAAGAAGAATTCATTTAGAGAGAAGAGATCCGGCTAAGTTCATAACTGAACAGTTAGCTGGTTTGGGTTTTGAAGAGTGGATGGTTAAGCATGCTTTAAAGGTTGTTGGTAAAGGTGTTCACGAGTTCAGCGATGAAGATCTGAAGGTTTTTGCTCAGGAACTTAGAAAGGTTAGAATGAAAATGGTGATTGCAGCAAATAAAGCTGATAAGGCTCCAGATGAACTTATGAAGAGGTTACTAAGCTTGGATGAAGTAGTTATTCCTACTTCGGCTTACTACGAATTGGCGTTGAGATTGGCTTCGAAGAATGGATACATAAAGTATCTGCCGGGAGATAATGATTTCGAGGTTTTGAAGCCGTTGAATGAAAAACAGAAGAAGTTGTTAGATGAAATAAGAGCTTTCATAAAGAAATACGGAGGTACTGGTGTTCAGAAGGCTATAAACACTTTGGTCTTTGATGTTTTGGGATACATAGTCGTTTATCCAGTTGAGGATGAAAACAAGTTTACAGACAGTAAGGGTAACGTTTTACCAGATGCATTCTTAGTTAAGAAGGGTACAACTGTGAGAGAATTTGCCTACAAGATTCATACCGAAATTGGTGAAAGCTTCATCTACGCCATAGATGCCAAAAGAAAGGTTAGAATAGGTGAAGATTACGAGTTGAAGCACAACGATGTCGTTAAGATAGTGTCAGCAAAGTGAAAGGATTTTATACTGAAGAAAGAAGATAATTCCGATGAAACTGCCAACACTTGATGACATCGATTATGACGGAAAATCTGTTTTGGTAAGGTTGGATATCAATGCACCGATAGTCAACTCAACTATTCTCGACACAACAAGGTTCGAAAGTCACATTCCAACTTTAAAGGAGCTTGAGAGTGCTAAAGTCGTTATACTAGCCCACCAAAGTAGACCTGGTAAAAAAGATTTTACAACGCTTGAAGCTCATGCGGAAGTTCTATCAAATCTCTTGGGCAAGGATGTCAAGTACATGGATGAAATATTTAGTAGTAGAGCCATAAAAGAAATAAAATCTTTGAAAGCTGGAGAAGTCTTACTCCTTGAGAACGTACGATTTTACTCTGAGGAGCAGTTAGAAAGAAGTGCTGAAGAGCATGCGACGTGTCACATGGTTCAGAAGTTAAAGGATAACTTTGATATCTTTGTAAATGATGCATTTTCAGCCTGTCATAGGCCACACGCATCATTGATAGGCTTCGTTCCAGTTTTACCTTCTGTAGTGGGTAGACTAGTTGAGAAAGAAGTAAAGGCATTGAGTAAAGTCTTTGAAAGTGAAGGGAGGAAAGTTTTCGTTTTAGGGGGAGCAAAGATAGATGATGCTGTTAAAGTTTTGAAGAACGTGCTTATAAAGGACATAGCAGACAAGGTTGTATTAACTGGTGTAGTTGCAAACTACTTCTTAATGCTATCAGGTGTTGAAATTGGTAATGTGAATAGGAAGATCGTTGAAGAGAATAAGGGTAAAATAAAAGATGAGGAGATGCTTGAAATTTTCAAGAAGTATGGTGACAAGATAGTTCTTCCAAGGGATGTTGCGATAGACAAGGATGGTGTGAGAGTCGATGTCCCTCTTGATAAGTTCGATGGGAAGTACATGATAAAGGATATTGGCATTGAAACTATTTCTATGCTTTCAGAAGAGATTCCAAAGTACGATGTTGCCGTGATAAATGGGCCAGCCGGAGTCTTTGAGGATGAGAGGTTTACGTTAGGAACTTCAGAAGTTCTCAAAGCTGTTGCAAGGGCGAAATATTCTGTTGTTGGTGGAGGGCACATAGCCACAGCCACAAGAATGTTTGGATTGGAAAAGAAGATAAATCACATATCTACGGCTGGAGGAGCTTGCATAAGGTTTTTGAGTGGCGAGAAGCTTATTGCTTTAGAAGTTATTAAGGAATACTGGGAGAAGAAGTGGAAGCAAAAGCTTAAGTAATATTTTTTAATTTAACAGTGAACGAATTTCATGAGATTCATAGTTGAAAACTTCGGACCAATAGAGAAAGCTGATATAAGGATTAAAGATTTGAACATTTTTATAGGTAGAAATTCAACCGGTAAGTCGTATTTAGCCTATTTGATTTGGTGCTTTTTGGCTGTGAAACCAGATTGGAAGAAGTTGAGAGAGTTTGTGGAAAAATATATCCCAAACGAGTTAATTTCTAAGGTAATTGAAAAAGATAGAGAGCTTTATGAAAAGATGAAACAAGATGAAGATTTTGATTTCCAGAGTTATGTCGAAGAGTTGCACAAATTGACTGACAAAATTTCCGAGAATGTTAGGGGGTTTATAATTGATGTTTTTAGGAGATTTGATGAGATATGGAAAGAAAACTTAGAGAAACTCATCAAAGATGCGTTTATGGTTGATGATTTAAAAGAGCTGGTTAGGTTCGGTGAGGATTGTGCAAAAGTAGTTGTATGCAACGACGATTGCACGATGAAAATTTACGCTAATATAGACGAGAATGGTTTAACTGTAGAGATTGATGAGAGAGTGATAAAGGAAATTCAGGAAAATCTCTTCATTACGGCTGTCTCTGGAGAACCGATATATCTGACATTAGACTACTATAAAAATTCTGAAGAGCTAACTCATCATGAATTTATCGTAGAAAATTATCACGTAGTTAAAACAATTCCAATTGTATTTGGCTGGATCTTTGACGGTTACGTGCCTTACCACTCAACGTTTATAGCTCCAGATGGTAGGGATGGACTTATAAGATCAAGAGAGGTTTATTTACATGCTCTGCTGAGTGACGTGGTTATGAATGAAGTTGATAAGAAGTTCATGAGGTTCTTGGAAAGTCTATATCCAAAGGTAAAGAATGAGAAAATTAGTGAAATTGCGAGTTTCATCGAGGAAAAGCTTGGAATTGAGTTTATATTACAAAGGGGGGTACCAAGATATGTTATCTCAATCGATGATTTGAAAATTCCAATACAAAGGGCACCTTCTGGCTATAAGGAGATTGCCCCTCTCATTTACGCTATGAAGTTTGGTTTAGATGAAGGCTATACTGTGATAGTGGAGGAACCCGAAGCCCATCTTCATCCAGATGCACAAGTTGTAGTCACGAGAGCACTTGCAAAGCTATCTAAATACGCCGATGTAATAATAACTACACACAGCATAACTGTCTTAGACGAGATAAGCAACCTTCTTAGAGTTAATAGATTAAGTTCTGATGAGAAGAAAAAACTTGGATATGACGAAGATGAAGGATTAACTCCTGAGAATTTAGGTATTTATCTGTTTTCGGATGGTAAAGTTGAGGAGCTTGAAGTTTATGAAGATGGTATAGAAGAGACAGAACTCGATAGAGTGATTATAGATATAGCAAACATGCATGCAAAGGTGGATGAATACTATGAACGTTCCAGAAGGTTGCAAGCACAGAGATAGGTTCAAAAAGAGAGAAAAGGACTACGAGTGTGAAGTGATTCTACGAGGTGGCACTATTGTAGAACATGACGGATGTGTAACTAATGGGGGATGCGATTTAGTTGCTTATGATGATCGTAGGTTCTTTCTGATAGAGATAAAGGGTGGCGAAATTAGCCGTAAAGATACAGAAAAGATTGTTAAGCAGATTGAAAAGTGCGAAGAATATTACAACATATTTGTTGAGCATAGGAGGAAAATACGACTTTTTCTGAGATGTATTAAGAAAGGCAAAAAGAAAGGAATAAAAGACTTTATTAGAGAAAAGCTTAAAAGAAATAAAATCCGAATAGAAGACTGTCAAGGTTCTTTTGACCTAACGGACTATGACTAAAAGTTTAAATACACTTAACAATCCTCAAAGTTTGATGCTTCTACTACCGAAAAAAGTGTTCTTCACAAAGGGCGTAGGAAGGCATGAGGATGCGTTGGTGAGCTTTGAGTTGGCACTGAGAGATGCTGGAATCGAGAAGTTCAACTTAGTTCCAGTTAGTAGTATTTATCCACCTAATTGTATAGAGGTGAGCAGAGAGGAGGGTTTGAAGGAACTTAAGCCTGGACAGATTGTCTTTTGTGTTATGGCTAAGTTTACGAGCAACGAGGAGGGAAGAACTATTTACGCAAGCTTAGGTGTCGCTATTCCAGAAGACAGAAATTTGAACGGCTATTTGACAGAGTACATGGGATATTGTGATGAAAACGAGGATGTTGGTAAATATGCTGAAGAGAATGCCAAATACATGCTCGAAACAGCTTTCAACGTTAAGCCAGTGAGGACTTTCAACGTAACCGCTAAAGCAAGAGTTGAGAAGTTTACAACCGTAGTTGCAACTGCTGTTTTTATCATCTGATTGTAAATCTTGCGGGCTCAATTCTCTCCCCTTTACACTTCGGACATCTCGTCGCTTTAGGTTTGCTGAACTCAAATCCACAATTCTTGCATCTTGGCGGTATCATCATTAACCTTTTACCCTTCCTCCTAACGATCTTTGCAACCCTATCCAGAATAGAGTAAACTTCTTTTTCCCTTTCAGGTTCCAGTCCCAACCTGTAGCAAATATCCTTAGCAGTCAAAGCTTCTCTCTCAAGAAGATCTATTATCCCCTCCAAGAGAGTTCTCTCCATGCAATAAATTGGAAAATGATTTATATAATCCTTTCAAGTTCTGAGCATGGCTAAGATTTACTACGATAACGATGCAGACTTGAAATATCTGAAGGATAAAACTGTGGCTGTGTTGGGCTACGGAAGTCAAGGAAGAGCGCATGCACTAAACTTAAAGGATTCTGGTGTCAATGTCGTGGTAGGGCTGTACAAAGGTAGTAAGAGTTGGAAGATTGCTGAGGAGGATGGAATGAGGGTTGAGGAGGTTGAGAAAGCTGTTGAGGAGGGAGATATAATAATGTTCCTGATTCCAGACATGGTTCAGCCAGAAGTTTACAAGAGACTAGTTAAGGACAGGCTTGAAGAAGGGGATATGCTCATGTTTGCTCATGGATTTAACATACACTACAATCAGATAACTCCACCGGAGTGGGTAGATGTGACGATGGTTGCTCCGAAAAGTCCAGGACATTTGGTTAGAAGGATGTTTGTAGAAGGGAAAGGTGTTCCAGCATTGGTTGCTGTTCATCAGAATTACACTGGCAAAGCTTTGGAGATAGCTTTAGCTTATGCGAAAGCCATAGGATGCACAAGGGCTGGAGTTATCGAAACCACATTCAGAGAGGAGACTGAAACTGATCTTTTTGGAGAGCAGGTTGATCTGTGTGGTGGTGTTACTGAGCTTATAAAGGCTACTTTCGAGGTAATGGTTGAGGCTGGTTACCAGCCAGAAGTTGCCTACTTTGAAGCTCTGCATGAACTAAAGCTGATAGTCGATTTGATTTATGAAGGTGGATTGATGAAGATGTGGAATGCTGTAAGTGAAACTGCTAAATATGGTGGATTGACTAGAGGTAAGAGGATAATTAACGAAAGCGTTAGGGAAGAGATGAGGAAAATTTTGAAGGAAATACAGACTGGAGAATTTGCAAGGGAGTGGATACTTGAAAACAAGGCTGGAAAGCCTGTTTACAACAGGCTTTTGGAAATGGAGAAGGAGCATCTAATTGAAAAGATTGGGGCTAAGCTGAGGAAGATGATGCCCTGGCTTGAGTAGCGAAAGGATTTTAAACACCAATTTCTACTTAGCACTTAGCTCCGGTGGTGTAGCCCGGTCAATCATACGGGCCTTTCGAGCCCGTGACCCGGGTTCAAATCCCGGCCGGAGCACTCCTCAAAAATTTTATATCTCTTAGCATTTCCTTTAAAGATGTTGATAGCCATAGAGGGTATAGACGGTTCAGGTAAAACTACTGTAGCTAGATTTCTTGAGGAAGAGCTTAGAAAGAGAGGTTACGATGTTGTAAGGTTTAAAGAACCGACTGATAGTAAATATGGAAGAAAGATTAGGCAAATTCTCAAAGAAAGAAAACTAAGCCCTAAAGAGGTGCTTGAACTGTTCTTAAAAGATAGAGAGATAGACGTTGAAGAAAATATAGTTCCAGCTTTGAAGAGTGGTAAGATCGTCATCATGGATCGCTATTACTACTCAACGATAGCATATCAGGGAGCTTTAGGTCTGGATGTTGAAGAGATAAAGAAGTTGAACGAGAAGTTTCCAAAACCCGATCTAGTTATAGTCCTCGATGTAAGTCCAGAGACTGCCTTAAAGAGGATTAAAGCTAAGAGGAAGCCTGACAGATTTGAAGATTTGAATTATCTTAGTAAGGTCAGAGATATTTTTTTAAGTTTGAGAGATGATGTTGTAGTCATAAATGCTGAAAGGGAACTTGAAGATGTAAAAAGGGAAGTTTTGAAAATAGTTTTCGAGCATTTAGAAAGGTTTTTGAAAGGTCGAAGATAGTGAGGCTATGAGAACATCTTTAGGGTTACCTGAAAATGTGGAGGGTGCTTTGGCTTACCTCTTAGGTTGTATAAGTGGTATAGCCCTCTTGCTGATTGAGAAAAATCAATTTATCAGATTCCATGCCATGCAGTCAACTGTAACTTTCCTCAGTCTGTGGATTTTGGGAGGTATTTTAAGATTTGTTCCATTCTTTGGCTGGGTTTTAGCTGGAATCGTGAATATTGTGGCGGTAGCTCTATGGATAGTTGGAATTTACAAGGCTTACGTTGGAGAGTATTACAAGTTCCCGTTCTTCGGAGATTTGGCTGAAAGCCTGCTCAGACCTTTTTGAGCTTAGCAATAAAGAAGCCCGTACAGTCATGTAAGTGTGGGTAAGTCCTAACAACTTTGTCCCAGAATGGGAAAATCTTACCTCTAAACTCCCTCACTCCCCTAACTCCTATGACGGGTTTAACTTCCTCAACCTTAAAAAACTCAGATGCGAACATGATGTTCTCTTCGTTCTCGTCAAACGTTATCGAGCAAGTCGAATAAACAACAATTCCACCACTCTTGAGGTTTCTGAACGCATTCCTTATCATTTTCCTCTGAACCTCTATGGTCTTCAGATACTTCTCCTTGTCAAACCTCCACTTAATACACGGATAACTTCTAAAACTGCCAGTTGAGGAGCAAGGAGGATCGACTAAAACTCTATCTACATCTCCAACTTTAATCTTACAGCCGTCTGCAAGCCTGCATATCACATTTTTAACACCTAACTGCTTCATCTTAACTTTCATTCTCTTAAGCCTTTCTGCGGAATTGTCCACAGCTATTATGACTCCCTTATTCTCCATCATGCTCGCTATATGGCTTGCTTTTAAGCCAGGAGCTGAAGCTAAGTCCAATATTATTTCATCTGGCTGAGGATTTAAGACGTGGGATACGTAGCAAGATGCCAAATCCTGAACAACGTATTTACCTTCACCGTGCCAATCCAAAATTGAAGGATGTTTTTCATAACTCACAACCTTAAAAACCTCTGGTAAAGGGGTTTCTTCAACCTCAACGCTGTTCAACTCTAAGTATCTCCTCACCTCCTCAATGTTGGCTTTCAACTCGTTAACTCTTATGTAAACGCTCTGCTTCTCGTTGTTAGCTTTCATCAGCTTTACGGCTTCATTCTCTCCAAGTAAGTCGATCGCATATCTGACAAACCACTCAGGGTGCCAGTATTCCAAAGCAAGTCTCTTGATCTTCCCCATTCTGCTTAGCTTCCTTCTGTAATCAAACATCTCAACCCTTCTAAGTACGGCATTTGCAAGAGATGCCATCTTTAGGTTGAATCTATTCTTTACTATTCTGACGATCGAATCTGTTGCTAAGGCCGGATGTACACCCTTAAAGTGCATCTCGTAAACACCAACTCTCAGCAGGTTCTTGAAAAGGACATTTTGCTTATCAAACTCCTTAAAGGTTTTTTTAAGTATGAAATCAATCAGATTTTTCCTCTTTTCTATCTCAAAGACGTAAGCATGAACGGAACTCCAAATAGCATGATCACTAATCCTACCACTCAAACACCTTTTTATAGCCTCCTTTTCCGAGAGGTTCGTTTCTTCTATCACCTTAAGCACTTCAGCTACAAGCTCCTGAGTGTAAATCATACAATCCTCTAGTTTTAAGTTCAATTAAAAGCTTTTATACTACCTACAACAATATACTCTATGGCGTTGTTCGATTGGGGTACCTACAACGGTAAGAGCAAGCTTCACGTTGCAGAACTTTTGGGGATGCGTTTAACGGAGATACCACCCTACGATTTTGTCAGACGAAGATTTGGTGATGAGTACTTTAAAGAGTATGCAGAGCTTTCAAAGGTTTTTACAACTGTCACTGCTCACGCTCCTTATTATAGTACAGTTTCTGAAGATAAGAAGATTTTAGAGGGAGCAAGGAAGGGGTTGATAGCTTCAGCTAAAAAGGCAGAGATAGCAAATGCTGAAGTGTTCAATCTCCACTTGGGAGGGAAGTTAGAGGATCTTGATAGAACGATAGAGGTTGCAAGCGATACCATTAGAAAGATATTGAAAAACACCGAAAAGATAAAGGTATCGCTTGAAACGACTTATTCTAAGTACCTCTTAGGATCGCTTGAAGAGATAAGGGCAATAATGGAGACTCTTAACTCCGATAGGATCATCATTTCTCTACAGCTTGAGAACGACTGGATGAGAGAAAAGAAAGTTTACAGAACTGGTTTGTTTCACTTAGCGGATAAGGATACAGATGAAAAATTCTGGTACGGTATTCTTAAGAAAGCCTTGAACATGTGTCCAGATTATCTCTCTTTAAGATTCTCTCAGGTTACGGGTGTCAAGCTGAGGGGTATGGTTGTTAAAAAGAGAGTTCCTCTTGGAATGGGTTATCCGAATGTAGATATCCTTATAAAGGCTTTAGCCAAGTTCATAGCTAAAGAAATACACGATGAAAACCTACCCACTGAAATCCATCTAATATATACGGGATTACCAGAGAATAAGTACGAGGACTGTATAAAGTTGTATTCGAAGCTCACGAATGAACTTGTTCCTTACCTACAATGATCAGGCTAAGAGAGTATCAGAAAACTGCTGTAGAGCATGCTTTGAAGAACAAGAGGTCGACACTAGTCTTACCGACTGGAACGGGAAAGACGATAATAGGTGCATTTTTTTTAAAAAGACTTTTTGAGGACGGGAAGATCAGAAAAGCTCTAGTCCTCGTTCCCACGAGAATTTTGGTAGAGCAGACATATTCTACATATACGAACCTAGGGCTGAAGTCAGAGAGGATATATGGTATATTTAGCAGGGATAGAAGAGTTGAACTTTGGAAAAGGGCTAAGATAGCAATTGCAACTCCTGAAACCGTTTACAACGATCTCAATATAGTGGATGCTGATGCGATCGTTGTGGATGAGTGCCATCATGCAGTGGGTGATGACGCTTATGCGAAGGTTCTGAGAGAGTTAGATTGTGAATACAGGCTTGGATTGTCCGCATTCATACCTAGGAGGAGGAGAAGAGAGATAGAGGAGCTTATTGGAGAGATAAGAGAGTGGAGCGTAGAGCAGTTGAAGAAATACGTTGCTGAGTGGATAGCGGACATATTCGAGACAAAGTTCAACAAAAAGGAGATGGAAATTTACGATAAAATTGACAGGAGGAGAAATTTCGCTAAGAGTTACGAGAAGCTAATATACACGTCAGCACTGAAATACTTTGCAAAGGATGGTGCCTTAGCACTTAAAGAGAGCCTGAACAGAAAGACCAAATTGGCAAAGCTCTTGGAAGATTTAAAGGAGAAATTCAAGGGTTTAAGGGATTTGCATAAACTTGAATATTTATTTAGAGCTTTTGAACTTTATGAAGGTTTTGAGAAGGCAATAGTCTTTGTAGAGAGGGTTGTTGTTGCGAAGAGACTGTTTGAAATTCTAAGCGAGTGCTATAAGACTGCTCTGATAGTCGGAAGGAAAGAAAGAAAGAAGGAAGAGCTTGAAAAAGCTAAAAAAGCAAATGTTGTGATTTCCACCTCTGCTGGAGAGGAAGGTATAGATTTGCCCACAGCAGACTTGCTAATCAACTGGTCAAATACGTCAAGCCCGCTAAGGTTTATTCAGAGACATGGGAGGATAATGAGGAAGGTTGGAAAGAGTGTTAAATTCGTAGTTTACCTCGTAACACCAGACACGATAGATGTGGACGATCTGCTGACATCTATCGATCAAGCTAAAAGGATAATAGATGTTAATGTCGAAAGATCAGCTTTGGAGGAGCTTTGGAAGATTTCAAGAAGGAGAAAGATAATAGATCTTCTGACAGAGCCTATGCCGATTGAATGGCTGATCGAGATAAGCGGTAGGACGAAAGCTGAGGTTCAGTTTGCGGTTAAGAAAGCTTGCGAAGAAGGGGAAGTCATTTACATCTACACGCATTTAGGCAAAACTTTTGTCAAGAGAGAGTTTGCGAATAAGCTTGAGAAATTCAAGGATTTCCTAAAGCCTACATGTGAGGGGAAGGTCAAGATAGATGGAAGGAGGATTTCTGGAGATTATGAAAAGATTAAATCGAAACTCGTTAAGAGACTTCCAATCGATGGGCTTGATGTGGTTGTGGCTAAGAGAGTAGGTGATCTGATAGAATACGATCATAGAGTTTATAACTTCAGAATAGATAACCTGTACATCTTGGATTTGGTTTTGAGGAATGCTTTTAGCTGATTAGAGAACTACCATCTGTGCATGCCAGCACTCTCCAATCTTTAAAACGTTATCTTCATCTATTAAACCCATCTCTATAGCCAACTTCACAGCTCTTTTCCCAGTTATGTTTGCAATCGTCGCAATTCTTAAAGCCTTCTTAACTTCCTCCTCGTCCACTTCCCTTTCACCGTAAAAACTCTCTTTCACCTCTATCTTTAAGTCTCCTTCCTTAAACGTCTTACCAACTAACTCTGAATCGCAAACTGCTACAACTATCTCTCCCTTTACCCTGTACACTTTAAGTCTAAACTTCACAAAAATATGTTGACTCAAAGTATATTAAAGGTGCAGACCCTTCGCTGGATACTTCGCACCGCAAGCCTGACACCTTATCATCAAAACTCTCTCTTCTCTAATTAATTCCGTATCTGGAGCACCGCACTCCCTACATATCACGTACCTCCTGACGTAATCGTCTATCTCCTTCTGAACATCCTCTGAAGTGAATTTACCTTGTAAAACCAGCCTTCCAGCCTCCAAAAATCCTGCAGTTCCCAAAGACCTGACGAGGTACTTAAAGAGATGTTCCTCATCCCTGTTGATAGCTTTAGCAACCTGTGAGAAGTTTCTAAATATTGTCCTATTTCCTTCTCTCTGCACGCTAACCTTGGGAATCTCGAACCTCTCACTCTTGACAACCTTCCTTTTAGGTAGTTCCCTAAAAGCCCTCTCGAGTAATTCCTCATAACTGAGCATAAAACTACTCTTCACCCTTGTTCTTAAAGTATTCGCAAAAACTTTTGAAGGGACAATCTTCACAGAGTGGTTTAATCGGTTTACATACCACCTGCCCAAATCCGACAAAAGCTTTGTTAATCCTGTTCCATAGGTTTTTAGGAACACTCTTTTTCAACTCCTCTTCAGTCTCATCAGGCTTTTTCGTCTTAACGACGCCAAGTCTGTTGGCAATTCTGTGTACATGCGTATCTACAGCTATGGCTGGCTTTCCCAAAAAGGATAGGACTATGTTTGCAACCTTTCTTCCAACCCCAGGTAGTTTTAGGAGATCGTTTAGATCGTTTGGAACCTTTGAATTATACTCGTAGATTAAAATTCTTGCGAGCTCTTTCAAATTCTTGGCCTTAACCCTATGAAAACCTACTGGCTTTATCAACTCGTCTATTTCATCTTCGGAAAGGTTCAGCAAATCTTCTGGCTTCTTAACCACTGAAAAAAGTCTTTGGACAGCTTTAGCTGTCTGCTCATCTCTCGTTCTTGTACTGAGTATAGCTGAGATTAACACCTTAAATGGATCATTTAGGTTCATTGAGTAAACTGGAGCATTTTTGTCCTTTCCAATCTTTTCCATTGTCTCAATTATCATCTTCCAGTCCATGTTCTCTCAAAAACTTCATCATGTTTTTCCAATGTCCTCCCATCCAGTAAAGCTTTCTACATCTTTCACAATACCAGAGTTCGTACTTCTCTCTGAGATCTTCTTTAATCCCTTCCCTTCTCATAACTTCCAATGCCTCCTCGTCACTTGGCTTTCTTAAAGGCGTGTTACATAAACTGCACCTGTCCATTCTAAGCTCAAATTTCAATCCTAAGGTTTTTAGCTCCTTCAACTGTTCTTCAATCCTATCAGATCTGACCAGGAAGACTGGTCTCAATCCTTTAGCCCTTCTGTACAACTCCTTGTCCCTCGTAAGTAAAATCCTATCCCTGAATTCATTTACAAGGAAGAAGTCTTCATCGCCCTCGATGTTAAGATCTCCAGCGTAAAGAGTGTCGTAACCAAATATTCTGAGCCAAACTACAAGCCTCTTAAGCATCCTATCGCATATAAACTTATTCAAGCTCCAACCACCACCTCCAGTCAGATTTGTTAATTATTTCAGCCAGCCTTTTGGCTGTTTCAGTTTTGAATTTCAAATTCTTTGTGTAGAGCATTGCCGACGGATATCTTTCAGAGTACTCTTTAGCTTGAAGTAAAAGTTCAAGTTGATCGGCATCTTTCACGTAATCTATAAGTTCATCCATTGTTCTCCTTAACTCTTCTGCAAATTCTCTTGGCATTAATTTAAGTTGATCCTCCAACGCATCTCTCTTAACATTGATGTATCTCCTTGAAAGTTTGTGCAAATCTAACATTCTCGACTCGTTTAGGTCGTGAATTAAACCCAAAAGGCAAGCTTTACAAGCTTTTTCAAAGTTACCAGTCTCTAAAAATGTCAGTATTGAGGATATGAATGCTGTTCTGAACGAATGCTCCGCTACACTCTCTGGATCCTTTATTCCAATTTTAAACCAGCCCGACCGGGGTATCAGTTTAAGTGTTCCCAGTTCAAACATGAGCTTGACAACATCTTCCATGAATTTAGTTAGTTCTGCTGTAAATAACCGTTCCGTTAAAAAATGTTAGCGGGCTCGCCGGGAGTTGAACCCGGGTCGAGGGGTCCGAAGCCCCTCAGGATCTC
>CAZFVO010000015.1:0-25118 GCA_964522325.1 uncultured archaeon
TAAGATCAAATCCGCTACGAGCATAAAATTCGCACCGATTGAAATCGAAGCTGGCAAAAGCACCTTTGGATTCAAACCGACCAAAAACCTCGTTATATGTGGTGATATTAGACAAACCCAACCTATTATGCCAGTTACCGAAACAACTGAAGCTGTGGCAATTGAGGCGAAGACTATAACGTCAATCTTTCCTTTTCCGCATTTACACCTAAGGACTTCGCCTCCTCATCACCTATCGATAAAACAAATATCCTCCACCTGAGAACCGAAAGCACAAGTATGCCTATTACTGCGAAAGGAGTTGAAACTACCACGTCATCCCAAGTTATAGCGTAAAGCCTTCTAATCGTTCATGCAACTATCGTCTGAGTCTTTTTAGACTCTACGAGTATTTTAACTAAGGCTAACAAACCAGAGAATAGGGCTGAAACTAGCACTCCAGCTAAAACC
This sequence comes from uncultured archaeon, assembly GCA_964522325.1. Classification (GTDB taxonomy): domain Archaea; phylum Halobacteriota; class Archaeoglobi; order Archaeoglobales; family Archaeoglobaceae; genus Archaeoglobus_B. The sequence goes on from CAZFVO010000015.1 coordinate 451, forward strand.
AACGACACCTGAGAGAACTATCCCCCTAAACTTCGAGAGCATCGGGGTTATAGATACAGCTATCAGTGCAAATACTATGGTTGAAGGTTGCGTTAATAGGTAGTAACCCTCGCCAAAAAGGGCAATAGACAGTGCAGCAACCAAATGTCGCTTCAGCCGATGTTCCCAGTATGTATAGACTTACAAGTGGATTTCTCAGTGTTGCCTGAAGTGATACACTGAAGATACCCATACAAGCTCCAAAAAGCATGATTGTCTCAACAGCCATTGGCAATCTGACGTTGAAGAGAACGATCTTCTCGGCTCCTTCAAGTTTTTTATATATAAAAAATATAAAAATTGAATTGAAATATAGAACTTTCCAATTGAAAGATAGACCACAAAAGATAAAAGTGGCAAGAGTACTAGATAAAAATTGAACTTCTTGATGTATTTTGACATAACATTAAAACATCTGAGAGCTTATAGTCTTCCTTAAGCTTCGTGTATAAGCCATCGACACCATAGAGCTTCTAATTTTTTTCATTTCGAGTATTTTGAGTATCTCATGTTATTGTTAGTAGTTTGATTAAATATTAAACGAAAATTATATAAAAACATTAAATATTATAATATATTTAAAATTTAAATATTAAAATTTTATAATATTATTATTTTAATCTAATAATATAGTATTTCATAAAATTTATTCTACCTTTTTAAGTATTATTTCTACAAGCGGTTGTCCTTCTTCAACAACATCTATGTCTTTAAGAGACTTTATACCCTTTCTCCTAACAAGCCTTTCCAATCCGAGTTCAACATTCTCAGGAACTTCGAGTATGTACGCATCAAGCTCCTTCAACCCGATTTTAAGGCATGCTACTGCTCTATGATGTCCATCAACAAGATAATATCTGTTATCTTTCCTCACGACAACTATAGGTTCTGCCAAACCCTTTCTGAGTTCGTGAATTCTACCTTTAAGTTCATCTGCATAAACCTTTGTCTGAGTAGGGATTAATTTATGAACATCGACAATCCCCCTTCTAATTGTAACGTTCACGTTGTGTATTTTTTCAAGTGTTTTCCTGAGTTTTTCAACCTTTTCTGGTGTAGCTCTTTCGATTTGGCTTCTTATGATGTCTATGTTCGAGATTATGCCGACTAACCTTCCCTCATCGTCCACCACTGGTAGTTTCGAGTGTCCTGTTCTAAACATGACCCTTGCAACGTCTTTAAGAGGCATATTTTCCTTTGCCACATGAACTTCCTTTTTCATAACATCTCTAATCTTTGTCTTAGGATCTTTCATGAGTAAATCTATCGACGAAACGTAGCCTACAAGGTAACCGTTATTTACGACTGGAAAGCTGTCATGACCGGTCTTTTCAATAAGCTTTATAGCATCCTCCACAGTATTATCGGGTGAGAGCGTAACTACCTTTCTAGTCATGTAGTCTTTAACTCTGAGTTTAGACATAATTAAAAATAGTTGTAGAGGCTATTAAACATTAAACACTTATCTCCTGTAAATCTCTGCAAGATTTATGTTTATCCTTTCACTTATCAAGTCGAGAACTTCGGATAAGGTTGTTAAAAGCCTATTATAAGCATCTATGAATTTTACAACACTCTCCCTTGCGCTGAGCTTGGATTGTATTTCAGTTAACTCATTCATCAAATCTTGATCAAATTCACCGTTCATTTGCTTCATTACGAATTCCTGCTGTTTTTGCTGAAAGTCCATAAGCAATTGCTGGGCAACTTCGTCCTCCTTTAACTTCTTTTCGCACTCCAAGAACTCAACGTATTCATCAAGTTTTGTTATCTCATCTGCCAAAGCCAGAGCTTTCTCTCTCAACACATCTAACATGCTAACACCTAGCGAAACTTCGAAGGGATATATTTTAACCTTTCCCTTTTTTATCTTCTTTTTCAATCTTTTTTCTAATAGGTCTAATTGGAACCCTCTTAATGTGTCCACAGTTCAAGCACGTTATTATAACCCTTGACTTTGCAATCCTAACTCTGAAATTTCCATCCTTATAAGGATACAAACACTTTTTGCAGAATTTGAGTTTGTACTCTTTAGGCAACTTTATCCTGTACTTCATTGCAATCCTTCTCGCAAGTTCAACATACCTCCTTGCAAGTTCGTAATCTTTCTTTTTCATTTTTTCCATCAAACTAAAGAGTATGTCAATTCTCTCTTTTGCAATCTTCTTTTCTAACTTCTTTTCTCTTTTGAGCATATTGACAAAGCTTAAAAGCAGTCTTGATAAAGATTCTTGTGGTGTGAATGTTTATCGAATTGTTGGCTGAAAAGTATAACATAAAGAGAGTTTATCCCGAGGACTGTCAGTTATGTATCTTAGGTTACGAGGGTAAATGTCCATACCTCATAAAGGTTAAAGGAAAGTGGTTCTGTGTAAGAGAGGTGGCTAAGGAAGACAGGAGAATTATATTTAAGGCTTTAAGGAGAAGACATTAAAATTTTAAATTTTTTTAGATTTACCTTCTGCAATGATAGTCCATCCAATCGACTACCGTTATGGAACTCCAGAGATGAAGAGAATTTGGTGCGAGGAGAGTAAGATAAAGAGGATGATCTGGGTTGAGATAGCTCTTCTGAGAGCTTTGGCGAGGAAGGGATACTTGGATGAGAAGAAGGTTAAAAAAGCTCAAGAGCAGGCTTTGAAAGTTACGCCTGAAAGAGTGAAAGAGATTGAGAGAGAGATTAAGCATGACGTGATGGCTCTCGTAAAGGCTATAAGTGAGGTTGTTGATGAGGATGTAGCAAGATGGGTTCATTTTGGTGCTACCTCAAACGATATAACTGATACTGCTGTAGCTACTCAATTAAGAGATTCAATAAAAATAATTGAATTTAAATTGAAAAAGCTTGGGAATATACTCTGTGATAAGGCTTTGGAGTATAGAGATGTTGTTTGCTTAGGTAGAACTCATGGACAACCGGCTTTGCCAACCACATATGGCTTCAGATTTGCTGTCTTTGCAAGTGAAGTGGCAAGACATTACATAAGGCTTCAGCAGTTGAAGGGTAGGCTTTTAGTTGGAAAGATGAGTGGTGCTGTTGGTACTCAAGCTGGATTCGGAAAGGATGGTTTTGAAATTGAAGAGGAGGTAATGAGACTTTTGGGATTGAAGCCAGCGATAATATCTACACAGATAATTCCAAGAGACATCTACTGCGAGTATGTAGAGTTTCTTGCAAATTTGGCTACGACACTTGAAAAGATGGCTATGAACTTCAGGATACTTCAAAGGGGAGAAGTTGGAGAGGTTATGGAGGAGTTCGGTGAGAAGCAGGTTGGAAGTTCAACTATGCCACACAAGAGAAATCCTATAGACTGTGAAAACATCTGTGGCCTTGCGAGGGTGATTAGGGGATTTATTGAGCCACAGCATCAAAGCGCGATTTTGTGGGAGGAGAGAGATCTTACGAATTCGTCTGCTGAAAGGATTACACTTGTCGAATCGACAGTATTGACAGATCACATACTCACCAAGATGATTAAGGTCGTTGAGAGGTTAAGGTTGAACATTGATAAGATTAAAGAGAACTTGGAAAAGATCAAAGGATTAAATATGAGTGAAGCTGTAATGTTAGCTTTGACTAAGAAAGGTGTAGGTAGGCAGACTGCTCACGAACTAGTAAGACAGGTAGCCATGAGAGCTTATGCAAACAATACAAGTTTACTTGAAGAGTTACTAAAGGATGAGACGATTATGAAATACTTTACAAGAGAGGAGCTTGAGGAATTGTTGAAGCCTGAGAATTACCTTGGTACAGCTAAAGAAAGGATTGAAAAGGTTGTTAAGTGGGTAAGGGAAGTCCTGAAATGATTAATTAAATTATAAGAAGTGACATAGCTTGCTAGATTAGGAGGTAGGCAATATTACTTAGTAAAACATCGATAAGTGATAATGGGACAATCTATCACAGCTGTAAACATCATAAGTAAGGTTTTTGATGACTTGGAAAGAATATGGAAGTTCAAAGTTATTAGTCGATGATCCTGTAAAGTGTATCTCTCTGTTTTGGAACCCTTCCAACAGCTTCAATAATTTTTATCATCTCCTCCTTGGGTATAAATTCTCCACTTTCAGCACCGGCTAGTTTCGATATGTTTTCTTCAATCAAAGTCCCTCCTAAATCGTTTGCACCTACATTTAAAGCGACCTGAGCAAGTTTTACGCCAAGTTTAACCCAAGATGCCTGTATATTTTTAATCTCGGGATAAAGCAAGAGCCTTGAAATTGCTATGACCAAGAGATCTTCAAAGCCAGATGAAGGGTTTACTATCTTACCAAGCTCGTTGTTCTTATGCATAAACGGGAGTGGTATAAACTCTGTAAACCCACCCGTTCTCCTTTGGATCTCTTTGATTATTAGCATGTGCTTTATTCTGTGTTCCCATCTTTCCACATGCCCAAACATCATCGTTGCAGTAGTTGGTATACCCAAGCGGTGAGCTGTGACAATTATCTCTATCCAGCGTTCTGTACTAATCTTCTTTGGACATATTACCCTCCTAACATCATCATCTAAAATCTCAGCTGATGTTCCTGGCATCGAATTAAGACCTGCCGATTTTAGCTCTTTCAAAACATCTCTAACATCTAACCCGCTGTTTAAAGCCATATGGTGAATCTCCATCGGAGAGAACGCGTGAATGTGTATATCCTCACTGACCTCTCTCACAGCTTCGATTATTGATCTGTAAAAGTTTAAATCTGCATTAGGATACAAGCCTCCCTGAATGCATACTTCCGTACATCCGTAATCCACAGCCTCTCTAACCTTACTTTTGATCTCATCAATTGTCAAAAGGTACCTCTTTCGATTCCTAAAACTGCAGAATTTGCAATTACCAATACAGATGTCCGTGAAGTTTATGTTCCTGTTAACGACGAATGTAACTACATCTCCTACAACCTTCCTTCTAAGCTCATCAGCCTCTGCAAACGTTTCAAATGGATTTTCGATGAGATACTCAAATTCTTCTAAATCCACCCTCGTCCGACTTAGATTTAACAACCTCTGCAATCTCATCACTGAACCACCCTAACATTATAAATTTTGGATATATCGGTAACCTTTCCTTCAAAAAGAAACCGTTCTTCTCAACAACATTTCTCAGTTCCTCGATGGATGGCCAAGGATGTTCTGGATTTATGAAGTCCGGTGTTACTTCAGAAATTCCACCCAAATCTCTTGCTCCTGCCTTCAATAGTGGTGTTAGATCTTTTACGAGATTTGGAGGTACTTGTATTGTCACATCGCTCGGCAGGATATCCTTAGCAATTTTAACAGTTTCAACCATCTCCTCTAAGCTTGGAGGTTTCCAATTTTCCATTGGGGTATTTGGTTTAGGAGTGAAGTTCTGAACTATCACCTCCTGAATGTGCCCATAGTTCTTGTGAATATCCGCTATCACTTCAAGTGAGTAAGCTCTATCGTATTTACTCTCACCGATTCCAATTAAAATTCCAGTTGTGAATGGAATCTGGAGCTTTCCAGCATTTTTTATGGTTTTTATCCTAACTTCTGGTTTCTTTCCCGGACTGTTTGCGTGACACTCCAATTCAACGGCTTGCTCAAGCATCAAGCCCATGCTTGCATTGTACGGTTTTAGAGTTCTTAACTCGCCGTAATCCAAAACGCCAGCATTTGTGTGAGGTAAAAAACCCATACTTACCGCTAACTTATTCATATCTCTGACGTATTCGATGAAGGATGTGTAACCTAATTTCCTTAAATTCCTTCTAAATTGCGGATAAACGTCTGGTTTTTCTCCGAATGTGAATAGAGCCTCAACAGCATTTTTTGCCCTTGAGAGTAATGTTTTCACATCCTGAGGAGTCATGATTCGATAGTCGTTCTTTCTAAAACCACAGTATGCGCAACTGTTTCTGCATGTCCTCGTTAGGGGTATGAAAATGTTTCTCGAGAAAGTTACAATCTCCATGGTACTTGAATTTATGATGATGGTAAAAAGCCTTGCGAATATTTAGCAAATTAAGATCAAGATTTTAACTCGTTAACCAGAAAAATTTAAGATTTGGCTATATAAATAGCTGGCTTACCAGGCATTGCCTGCTTTCTTCTCTCTTCTGGCACGGCAGATTCATCCAACACAATCTCAACGCCAAGCTCTTTCTCTATGAACTCCTTGTTCTTCTCAACTACAGCTTTCTCATCAACATCAGCAATAGCCTTGAATGTGTCCTTGTCCTTGAATACCCTTTTCAAGAATGCCGAAACCTCCTTAGCCATCTTCTTAAACTTGTCATCTTGCATCAGCTTAGCCATAGCAGACTTCATGTTGTTAGACTCCAATGCAACCCTAAGTGCCTCAACCTTCCAATCCTCTGCAAATGCTATATACACCTTTTTGCCTTTGAAGAACTTCATAACCTCCTTTACATCAGCGATAAAGTTCTTCAGGTAGTTCTCTATAGCCTCCACTTTCTCATCAACCTTACTCTCATCGTATTCTGGGTAACTCTCAAGACTTACAAAGCTTTCATGCTTTAGATGCCAAAGTTCTTCACATATATGCGGAATGAAAGGTGCAAGCAGTTTAATCCAATCATCTAGAATTACAACCAAGTTGTCTCCTCCACGCTTGAGATACCACCTGACATGATTCATGACTTCGAAGAATGCGGAGTTCACAGCTCTCCTCGTCTGCAACTTCTCCATTGCATCTCTGGTATCTTTAACACACTTCTGGAATACGCTTATGAGCCATCTGTCCAAGTGATCTAACTCTTTTGGCTCTTTTGTGTAGTGCTCCTTGACAAGCTCATAAAATCTCTCAAGATGTTTGGACATGGCTTCTACTTCCTTTCTCCTCCAATCTGCATCGCTATCATACTCTGCTGAGTAGAGTATGTATAGCCTTGTAACGTCTGCTCCGTTTTCTGCTACGGCCCTCTTCATCGTTAAAAGAGGACCTTTGCTCTTACTCATCTTCTTGCCCTCTAAGCTCACGTAGCCGTTGACAGCTATAGCTCTTGGCCAGTACTTGGGAGGAAATATCGCTACATGGTGGAATAAGAAGAACAGTAGATGGTTAGCTACCAAGTCTTTTCCACTGCTTCTTAAATCAACAGGATACCAGTACTCAAAATCCCTCTTAATTTCTTCGATCGTTTCTACATCTAAGCCAGATGATTTGGCTACATCTTCAACATTGCCAATGCCAAGTAACACGTAATCTAAAAATTCTGGCGTTATGTTTTCGGCTTTAAGCCTACCTTCGTTTATGAACTTCGCAAGAATGTAATAAGCCATGTAGATAGTGGAATCGGAGAGACTTTCGATCAACCACTCCTTATCCCATGGAATACGCGTACCTAATCCTTTCCTCCTCGCACAAGCCTTGTCTTTCAACCATTCAACCTTGTTTCTAAACTCTTCCTTGTAGTAATGTGGTATTATAGTCATTTCGTCGAGCCATTTTAACACATCATCCTTCCACTTTCTGTCAGAGTACTTTATAAACCACTGATCCTTCACGACTTTAACAACACATTTAGTTCCACATCTACAGACCACAGGCTTTTCACTGAACTCGTAAAAGACGTCACCAACGCCTAAATCGATTAAATCTTTCTGTAATACTTCCTTAATCTCTGAAACTTTCATTCCAGCGTATCTGCCAGTTGTTTCGAGTAGAACTCCCTTATGGAACTCTTTCTTGTAAACGATTTTGGTGGCTTTGTCGAGCAAATCCCTCTGCTCTTGGCCAGTCACTCCAAGCTCCTTCACAACGTCAATGGCTGGAATTTCATAACTCTCGCCTTCAATTCTTATCAAAACAACTGGTTCTATTTCAACCAAGCTTCTATCTATTCCGTAAAATCTAAGCTTTTCTTCATCCTTCTTTAAATCCTCCAATGCTACGTAATCGTAGGGGGCATGTGCAGGAACACTCATCACAACACCAGTTGCGTTGTCAGTATCAACAAACTCAGCTGGTAAAATTGGTACTACAACTCTTTTAATATTATCAGTCTTCTCAGCAAGTTTTATAAGGATTTGAACTAGATTTCCTTCCTTTATCCATTTAATAATGAGGTTTAATTTCTGTTCTTCTCTGTTTATGGCATCCTTTATCTCTGTCATTATACTCTTCGACTTTTCATCCATCAGCTGTTTTACACTTTCATCATTTTCAATCTCATTAAGTATATTTCTTATTAGCATTCCAGCCAAAATTGGATTAACGACGAGTTTACCTATAAATTCCTTAGCATCAACTTCTTCAATCACCTCAATATCTTTCTCTTGATACCTCAGTTTCTCTACAGCCTCCTTGCTAACAAACCAAATCTCACCGTCAACCTTAGCCAAAACGTATTTTGTAGGTTTAACCCATACATTTGTAACTCCAAAAATCGTTTCTGGTCTGAGTGTTGCACAAGGCAGAACGACTTTACCGTATCTCTCATCAAACGTGTAGAGCTTTATGACCGTAAAATCAACTATAGTAGCCTCTTCACCTATCAGTAGATCGTGATCTTCAACAGGGTTGTTGCAATTTGGGCAAAATCTGACAGGATGCGATCCCTTGACTATTAAACCCTTCTCTTTCAGCTTGTAAAACTGCCACTCTATGAACTTCTGATAGGGCTTATCGGTTGTCGTAAAAACTCTCCTCCAGTCGATTGAGTAACCTATATCCCTCAAAGCCCTTTCAGCCTCTTTTGCAAAATACTCGACAATCTTTTCCGGCGTTGTTAAAGTTAGCAGAATGTCCTTCGGGACATCGTGATATTTAGTGTAGACCTCTATCGTTCTTTCATCCTTTTTGGATATCAGCTCAGCTAAACCGATTATAGGAGTACCTGTTACGTGAAAGCCCATTGGAAATAAAACGTTGTAGCCGCACATTCTCTTGTACCTTGCAATTGCATCGCCTATTGTGAAAGTTCTACAGTGTCCTACGTGTAAGTTACCGTTTAGATAAGGATAAGGAATCGTCAAGAAGAACTTGGGTCTATCATTCGGATCAGCTTGAAATATCTTAGCCTTTTCCCAAGCCTCCTGCCACTTTTTCTCAATCTCTCTAAACATGGAAACAGAGAAATTGACACTTTAAAAATAATTTACTGATGTTTATCAGAGTACTTCCTCGCCCTCATATCTCACAACAACCTCTGGAATAAACTTTTTGAGCCTTTTACCAACATTATAATAAAAGTCCTTGGGATATGGAGTTATATCCCTGAATTTTGGATCATAAGTATCTTCGTTTCTGAAACGCTGTAGGACATACCTTTTGACGTTGTAACTTGAGAGGATTTCACCCATTTTTAGTAAGTCATCTTCATCAGTTATGGTTGGAACTACAGTAGTTCTAATTTCGTAATCAACATCTGAATCTACTATAATCTTTAAACTCCTTAAAACCTTCTCTGCAGAATCATTCCTTCCGGTAACCCTTGCATACTTCTCTGGAGCAGCCTTAAAGTCCATCGCAATGTAATCAAGTAAACCTATCAGCTTCTCAAGTTTTTCTGGATAGTAACCGTTTGTATCAAGTTTTACAGCCAAACCGTAGTCTTTTAACATCTTAACAAGACTGCTGAGTTCCTCAAGATCCTGTAAAAGAGGCTCTCCACCAGTCAGACAAACTCCTTCTACGAGGTAATTATCCCTTATCTTCTTAGCGATCTCCTCCGGTTTTACTTCAATCCCCCCACTGAAGAGTCTGTGATTCTGGCAATAGGGGCATCTGAAGGGACATCCTACGAAGAAAACAACAGTACATAATTTTTTTGGGAAATCGACTGTTGATAAGTCTAAAATTCCTCCATAGCGCATTTGATCACCTTAAATATTTCTCAACTTCTTTCCTAAGTTCTTCCTTACTCGGCACCTCTCCCCTAAAGAGAACTTCCTCACCCAAGGCAATTGAAGGTGTTGAGGCGACGTTGTATTGCAAAGCAGTTATCAGATCTTTTTCTACATCTATCTCCTCAAATTCCAAGTTTAACTCCTTAGCAACCTCCATTGCTACCTTCTTTGCGTGAGGGCAGTTTGGACAATCCTTCTTCGTAAAAACTATCAACTTCATGAAGGAATTTAGGTGGTTGATTTAAAAAATTAATTAAAACAAGAAGTCTGCACCAATAACTTCTTCCTCCAAACCTTCTACGAATGGTCTAGATCTTGAAGGATTTTCACATTCGTACTCAATCACCTTCTCCTCAAAAGGTTTAAGCTCCAACTCCCAAACCCTTGGATTACCACAGATGTCGTAAAGTTTGAATCTTTTTTTATTCCTGCTAAAGTTCGAAACGACTATTTTAACGTTTTTCCCCTCAACGGACTTCTCAACATACACTTTACCAGTTATCCTCGCAACGACTTTACTAACATCAACCTCTTCCCTTTCAAGTATTTCAGCGCACTTCTTGGCAATCAATGGAAGTATCTTGAGTAAGACATTTTCCCTCTTTTTTCTCTCCTGAACAGCCTTCTTTCTATCTAAATATCCTTTCAGCTTCCTTCCAACTTCTTGTAGAGCCAATCTAACTTCATCTACAATCTCAGGAATTCCAGCTATAGCTTCCTTCGATTCAGAAGTATAGGGAATGTTGGTTGAAGCTACATGTATGAGTATGACCATCGGTGCCTTTGGCAGTTTATCTTGGGGAATTCCATAAGCTTTCCAGTTGACGCTCTCAACAGCTTTAGTTAAGGCACATCCACCCTGCTGATAGAGCAGTGGAATTCTATTTGCAAACCTCATCAAAATAGTTTCTTCAGAATTTACTCCGTAAGCTAGGCCCACTTCTACTAAAAAGGGATTTCCAGAGTAAACTTTAGGCTTTCTTGAGACTGCACATACAAACTCTGGCTTAAACTCATTTACCAAGCTCTTGATTATAAGCTCTTCGCCGATTGGCGAAAGACAGTCTGTTGGAGGAGGTAGGAGGGGAGTTTCCCTGAAAGCTTCAATTAATCTTATTGCTTCTTCCCTTGTTATCGCCCTTGGATGTTTATTTGGAATTCCGGCCTTTGTAAGGATCTCTTCAGCAATTTTTTCTCCAACTCTTGAAAACTCTCTTTTCAGGAACTCTTTGAGATTTTTAGCCCTTGAATCTTTAAGCATCTTCAGGAGATTTCCAATCTCAATCCCATGTGGGTGTGGCTTTATAGCCTTTGGAATCTTTGGAATCTCATAACTGACCCTTTCAAACTCGTGTATCTCACCGTCCGGCTCTATGAACGTTATCTTAGCATGGGGATTAACTATAGACGTTTGTCTAAGATACTCGTAAACGCTTTGCCTTCTACCCTTCACATAACTGCCTTCGATTTCAAGTTCAACTCTAAGCCCGTGAGGTCTGTACCACTCAACCTTTTCCTCTCTAACAACTTCAGGCTCATTTCTCCTTGTGTCTATGAGTATTTCAAATAACCAAGCATCCTCATCTCTTGTCTTTGACACGACTTTAGTTGGCTTTCCGGTAGTCAGTTGGGCGTACAGAACAGCGGAACTTATACCAATACCTTGCTGACCCCTACTTTGCTTCAGCGTATGGAAACGTGAACCATAAAGGAGTTTTCCAAAAATCTTCGGAATTTCACCTTTCTCTATTCCTGGTCCGTTATCCTCAATGATTATCTTATAGTGTCTATCAATCTTGTCAATTCTAACGAGTATGTCTGGTAAAATCCTTGCCTCTTCACATGCATCGAGGGAGTTGTGACACAGAATCGGTCCGAATCCTGCTGTGAAGTTTTCGCAATCTGGAACGCTCACATCATAAACCCACATCTTGTTGTATTCAATTTCCTCAATCTTTTTAACAGTCAATCTACCCAAATCACCATCCAACAAATTGCAATCAGACAACTCAACATCTTTACCTTGAAGAGATTCGATAAACACAAACCTCTGATTACAACGTTTAATACCGTATCTCAGCTTGGAATCGTTACAACTGGCTACAACCTCTATTGGAATTTTGGAGACGTGTGCGAACTTCTGCTTAACGTAGATGTAAAAATTGTAGGAGCGAGAAAACATTATCCTTTTACCGTTTATCGTTCTTTCTTTGCCATCTTGAACCGTCAAGCTGTAGCTTAACCCTAAAGAGGAAAGAAGATACTGCATATCAACAGCCAACCACTCGCTCGAAGTTGCAAAAATAACCCTTTCAAGTTCAAGGTCTTTGAATCTCATTCGGTGAACAAGAACGTTTGAAATTACTTTAGTGGGATAGCCATCTCCAGATAAGTATGCTATTAAAAATGCTTCTCTATCTTCTCTACCCATCTGGAAAACAATGGGTGGAATCCTCTTGGTTTTTGCACAGCTACCAACCTTAAAAACGTATTTCAAAATAAATCCTAATATTTTACTTGAAATACATATGTTTACAGCTGTTTTATGTGGCTTTACAACAGAAGGTTCAATTCCAAACAGTTGCCTGATTAAATTAATTGTATAGTTTATTAGTTCCTTTTCGTGAGAACCGAATGAGAGAACGACTCTCGTAAGGTCTTTGAGAATTGATCCCTTAGCCACGAACAAGCCTAAGAATTCAGCAAGCTCCCTATTTACAACCAACCGACATTTGATTTTGTATTTACCCATCCCGTAACCTATGAAACAGTCGTAGAATAACCTTCGTTCTTCCTTGGGCATCTTTCTCAGAAGGTTTATCGGCATTGAATCGCACTTCTTGAAATCGTTGATCTTTCTCCTTTCAACATTTAGATTTATCAGATCGATTTTATCTCTGATTCCATATACCCTGATCTTCCTTGTCAGTTCTTCGGGTAGCTTTAATACCTCTTCAATCAGGTTGATTTCCTTTAAAATACCACAATCCCATGGCCTCCTTGGAACGACAATCCAATCACCCACTCTAAGCTCCGAAACCTTCACGGGCTTTATTTTTCCATTTACGATGGTAAAGAGGGAATGATAATCAGTTAGATCGACGAACCTACCACCTTCGAGCCAGACCCTGTATATCTTACTGTTAACCTTATGCCTAAAAAGGGTCGAAACCTTCCTGAATCTTAGCCTGTAATTTGCATCGAAGCTCAGAACCTCAAGATGATCAAACACTCTGAGTTTCTCAAGATCACCATGTCTTTCAACGAATTTTCTATACTTTTCGAACTGCTCATCTATCAATCTTCCGATCTCGACTATTCTAACTCCTTCAGGCGTTTTAACGATTATAGGTGTGTCCCAAGTTACGCTGTTATCTACAGCCTCTTTAACGCATGTAACCATGGCTTTTGCTGGATTTGAATAGCCTAAGATGTGCTTGTTCTTCTCAAAGAATTCTGATACACTAATCTCTTTTGGTCTCTCAATCATTCTATTTCAGCTCCTATGACTGTTTGAGTCTTCGTAACACCATCTAAACCCCTTATCTTATCGACAGTTTCATTAAGTTCAGCTAAATCTTTTGCTTCAACGATGACAACAAAGTCAAATTCACCGAAAACGTGAATTACATCCCTAACGTTTTTCAGCTTCTTAACGGCTAAGTAAAAGTCCTTTTCCCTTCCGGGTTGAACGTTCACCATTGTAACAGCTGTAACCATGATCAAAGGTTTGCAACGGATTAAATAATCCTTTCTAAAGAATTAAGGATAGACCAAAAGCTGTGATGAGGAGTGCAAAGTACAGATTTGACATCTTAACCCCAAAACTACCTACAGAACTTACAAATTTACAAAATTTTTCACCAACAACTTTAACAACGACTTCTCTCTTACCAAATTCGATCTCGCACTCCTTAAAATCGAGTGCGAACACATTTTTAAGAAGTTCAAAAATAATCCTATCATTATTATCTGAACCTACAGGTAGATACGTAAATTTCGTGCTCACACCAGTCTTTGAATGGTTGTCAGTTGAAGCAACCGTAGCTTTGAAGCCATACATTTTACAGAACTCCTCTATTTCCTTTCTGAATTTAAGATCTACATTATTTCCATCAAAAATTATTATTGCATGTTTTTCAAATCCGTAATCCAAAAGTAGGATTGATACACTACCACATATACTGTTTGTTTCAACTTTAAACTTCTTAAATGCGTATCTGAGCTTGCAAAATTCTGTCTTTCTTTTCAAACCCTCTTCAATGAGTCTTCTAAGCTCTTCGACATTTGGTCTGAAATTCTTACAGTGGGCGTTGTGTGAATCCACTACAATGGCATTATCTACGTTTAACTCGTAAGGTAAATCATCTATACACTCTTTTCCAATTATGAACATTAGCTTGACCTTGTCAAATGGAAAAACTCTTAAAATGTATCTTTTACTCTCAACTTCGTAGGGCTTCATTGGTATCACCCTTTCTCCCTTAAAATCGATCGATCTTATTATCTTTTCAACTTCCTCGCAACTTACGGGGTTTAGGGCATGGTAAGTGGGACTATGAAGATAAAATGCATTTTCCATTGAATTTATTGCATTAACTAGTCTTGCGCCACCTATGTTTCTAATAGGCCCCGGATGAAATGATGTGGTTATAAGCTTGATGTCTCCAAACTTCAGAAATTTTATCCACCCTCTGAACTCAGTACCCCTCTCTTTTAAGACTTCTTCAAAGTAATGAGGTTCATCTGTAAGCCATGATAGCAGAAAACTTTTGAAGTATTTTCTAACATTGAATCCCTCAAAATCTCTATCCATCGCCTTTACAAATAGAAATCCCATGAGTGTGCCCAAAACTGTAAGAGGAGTTGGAGAGATTGACATGGACATGAGAAGGGATGCAATTCCCGTTTTAATTAAGTCAGATTCAGATGTGAAGTAAAGAACTGTCGTTGAAACGAATGCTACAAAAATACCAGCGATTGGATTGGTATTTAAGGGTTTTGACATGATATCTATCAGGATGACGGCAAGTGATATGAAAGCTAGAAAGAATGTATACTTCCTCAGATCGAACTTCACCTTTAAAATTGGTATGGACACTGCAAGAATACTCGAAAAGACTATGAAGTTAAGTATACCAATTTTGAATCTGTATGCAAGGAGTAGGAATAATCCTAGAAGTGTAAGAGATGTTAAAATCTTCGGTGTTGAGAATGTGATTCTGTGAAGTTTTTCAAGTCCTTCTGTCCTCATATAAGCAGTTTCATCAATTTTAATCCTTCAACAAACCCCAACCTTCCCTTTCTACAGCTGAATTCATCGAACTTTTTCACATCATCTTTCTTCCATCCGTAAAGAAGTACTGGCACTGGCTCACTTGTGTGTGTTCTTATCTTAACTGGGGTTGGATGATCTGGTAAAAGCATTATCCTAACGTCTTCAAGGTCTATCCTATCGATGATATATCCAACGATTTTCTCATCGTAAAGTTCTATGGCCTCAACCTTCTTTTCCCAATCACCTTCATGACTGACCTCATCTATTCCTTCAACATGAAGCATGACGAAGTCGTGATTCTTTAAGGCTTTAAGCGTAGCCTTTGCCAAACCCTTGTAGTTAGTGTTAATATAGCCAGTCACATTGGCTACCTCTATAACATCCATCCCCAAACCCTTTCCAATGCCCATAATCAAATCAACCTCTGAAATTAATGCCCCCTTAACACCATAAAGTTCATTGAAGTTTGGAAATCTAGGCATTTTACCACCACCCCACGGCCATATCATATTTGCCTTATCCGTAACGCTTGGAATGACATCTTTGGAAAATTTCATGAGCTCTATCAAGAAGCTTGCTAGCTCACAACCCTTTGGTAGATATTCATCTATGGGCTTTCCAATTATGTCATGTGGTGGTGTAGTCCTAACGTTACAATTATATTCCTTGTCAATGACAAGTAAACCTCTATAGCTCTTTCCACTGTGGAACTTCACAAAGTCGTAAAGTTTTTCACTGTTCAATGTCTTAAAGACTTTCTCAGCCTCATCATCACTTATTCTCCCACCGCTGTAGTCGACCATGATATCTTCTTCAACCTTTACGAGGTTACATCTGAAGACAACTTTTCCTTTTATTCCTCTAGCCAAAGCCTCTATAGGTCCCCTTCCAGTATAGTATTTCCTGACGTCAATTCCTAAAATCGTCAAATTGGCTATATCACTTCCTGGTTCAAATCCGGTTGGAATAGTATTTGCAATGCCACAGCAACCTTCATCTGTAAGGTAATCGATGTTGGGCTTGTCTGCAGTCTCTAATGGTGTTTTATTTCCAAGTTCTTCAATCCTCCAGTCTGCCATTCCATCTGGAATGAATAGGAGATATTTCATTGGCTTGAGTTTAACTTTGGCTAATTAATACTATCGCAATCCTTTTATGTTATCGTGCGACCTAATATTAGGGGCCCGTGGTCTAGGGGTTATGACGCCTGCCTCACACGCAGGAGGTCCCCGGTTCGAATCCGGGCGGGCCCACTGATATTTAGGCGTATCATCTTTCTTGACTCTTATAGCAGTCGTTTCATCGATAAGCTAATCAGTTAAAAAATAACTAAATATTATATAAAAATTTTTTATCTTACGTAAAAGTTCAAATACTTGTTCTATAATAAATATTAAATATGGCGGCAGGTAAGAGGGTTAAGTGCAAGAACTGCGGATACGAGTGGGTTTCAAAAGCCAAGAAGAAAGCTCCGAGATGTCCAAAGTGCAAGTCAACTGACGTTGAGATTTTAGGTTAAAAAATTTTCTATATAATTTTTATAACATTATTTAAAAAATAATTTTGGAAATGATTATTGAGCTAACATCTTTTCTTCCCACTTCTTTAAGTATGCAGAACTTAGATTAACATCTACAAACAGCTCTGAAGCTCTCTTTACATCCTCAACGTCAACTACATCTGAATTCCTTATCTTTGCGAACTCATAAGCTGGTGCTAGGAGTTGAACAGCGTATCTGAGACTGTTCTTCTCACCTAAGTCTGTTAAGAGTTCTAAAGCTTTTTCACTAAGTCTAATCTTTGATTCCTCGGCCCTAATCTCTATTATCTTCTTGATCTCATCTCTCGAATAAGGTTCTGTCGTTATTATGAGCAGTCTGTCAAGCAAATCAAGAGGAATTCCATGTGGGGCAACTATGTCAGTTCCCCTAATCTTTGCAAATCCTCTGTTCGATGCTAGTATTATTATCGGAGCCATCTCAGACTCCATTGCTCTATTCATAAACGCGAATAGCTCTATGTCCATCAGATGGGTTTCATCTATGAATAGTACTCCAGGTACCAACTCTGCTCTCCCTTCCTCAACCCATTTCTTAACCTGTTCATCAACAGCCTCTCTTACCTCGTTGTCTATTTCCCTGCTAACGGGCTCAAAGAGACTGAAAACACTCCTCCTTGCATTTGCCTCATCTAAATCGTGAAGTGTTACAACGTATGTAAACTCTCTCTCTTTCTCTATTCTGCCAGATGGAACCTCAACTGTTTCAACATCACCAATATCGTACTTCTTTTTAGCCCTTTCACTTCTTCCGAGTTTCACTATTCTACCAGTTTCCTTATCTATCATTATGACATCTCCAACTTCAATTCCCTGATACAAGAATTGCAATGCCAATCTACTGCTGACTGTGAAAGTCCTTCTTTCATCCTTGGTTGCAAGTGTTAGAGTTGCAGACTCAGGTATTTTCTGTGTTGGATTGTACGGATTTGGAATCATGTTGTAATCTAAGCCTACAACTTCTCCTTCCAGAACGATTCTTCTCTCTTTAATTCTTACTCCTATAGCCTTCCTCATCGCCTGAATTAGGGCTTCAGTTTTCTTCATTTCAGTGCTATAAAACTCACTCGCCGAAACCTGAACAAAAGGAATGTCCTTACCGAGTTCTTTACTTATAGCTACAGCTATAGCTGTTTTACCTGTACCAGGTGGACCAGCTATTAGAATTCCCCTTCCAGCCATCTTTCCAGATTTTATAAGTCTCACTATAACTCCAGCAGCCTCTCTCGCCTTCTTCTGACCGACCAATCCATCTGCAACGTCTAAAGCTTTGAGATTTTCATCTAACCCCAAGCCCTTTATATGTGAATGAGCCCCAATTCTCTCAAACCTTTGAGTAATTTCTCTAATTTCGATCGCCATGCAATCACCTCCAAAATTGTTGAGTAATTGTGTGTAGAACTGAATTTAAAAATTATCTCAAGCTAAGACTTTTATCTGTGTCTGTTTACACTTCTTTTCCCTATAACGAGTAGTCTATCACCTTCTCTGATGATCTCATCAGACTTTGGATTTATCAAAACTGTATCTCTCACGATTCCGACGAGTATGCAGTTCAACTCGCGTTTTAGCTTTACCATAGCCTCTAGAACATTCAAACCGACGAAATCATTTGATGGAACCTCAAAAACGTCCTCACCATAGGCACTTGTTGAAACTTCTTCGAAAAATCTTACGACAGACTCTTCAAAAACTGCACTTGCTAAGAGTCTTCCGGCAAACCCCTCTGAAAGTACTACTGATTTTGCACCTGCAAACTTCAGCAACTCGACATTCTCTGCTCTTAAAGCTTCCGCTATTATGAAGGCATTCGGATTGAGCTTTTTGACAATTAAAGTTGTCAGAATAGTCTTTGAGTCATCTCCAGTACTCACAATGACAAACTTAGCTTTATCTACACCAGCTTTCTTGAGAACATCTTCATCCGTAAAGTCTCCAACGACACATCTATGTTCTATTGGCTTATCTGAAACTACAATTGCCTCATAGTCGACATTAGCTTTCAACTCCCTTAAAGCCTCCTTTGTAGCTTCATTCCAACCAATGATTACAATATGATCTTTCTCATTCACAGCTAAAAGACCCTGAATTCTCTTGATATTCCTTTCTGTTATGTAATCCACTATGACGGATGCAAAAGCAGTATATATTGCAATTCCCGAAATTGCAATCATCATTGCCAACACCTTTCCAGCTGTAGTCTGTGGCGTTATGTCTCCGTATCCTATTGTAGCCATCGTTATAACCGTCCAATAAAGGCTTGTAAGTATGTCCTTTCCCTCCAAAACTTGAAAAGCGAATGTATAAATAATAGTCATTATAACAAAAGTTAGAATAATCGTTGAAGTCTTCCCAAGTTTCATGTTCCTAAGTACAAAAATCCTTATTTTTGTATTTGTTCATTCGTATGAGGTAGGGTATATATCATGATCAAGATCTTTGGCTTAAAAGCCTTAAATTTTTAGCTGGCAAATCTTCATTTTTTGTTCATAATTTCTATGCATTACGAAAAAAGAATGGCGAAAAAGTAACGTAAAATGATGATTAGTAGTAGCAGCTCCAATATTAAGCTTTATCTCAAGCCGTTAAATCCATTAGCCTACTTTATCACCCTTCCTTAATTTGTTAAAGAAATCTTCATCTTCTTGAATTATAAACATTAGTTCATCCATCTTGTCGAGCTTGATAAGTGTCAATCCGGCATCATCTTTCCTCTTTAAGACTATCAGTTTGTCTCCAGCCTTGATGTTCAAATCTCTCCTCGCATCAACTGGAATAACTATCTGTCTCTTTTTACTCACAGTAACTACCCCATAAACTATCCTCCGCTTTGTGCATACGCCTTTCTCCATAATATCACCAGATTGTTTTAAGCTTAAAGATATTTTACCACTTTACTCTCCATAAAAAATTAAGGATAAAGAAAAAAACTAAATAAAATAATAATATTAATTTTTTAACAATTTTTTAACTTAATCTCCTCTCTCGGTTCGAAAGCCTTGGCAAGGCATTTTTCAACGAGCATATCTGCTGGCACTACATGTCCGAAGCAATCTCCTTTAGTTTCATCAATCGGCTTGTGATATTTGCAGTCCTTACATGTATATTTCTTCTTATCCATCCTCTATCACCTTGTAAATTTTGTAAAATTTTTCTTACTTATTTTACAAGTAAGAATATTTAAAGATTAATATTTAAAGATTTCGGAGTAAAGAGTATTAAACTGTGCAAGTTCAACAAAAATATATAAATAAAGCAACAAACCTTTTACGAACTTTTTCTAATCTTCTCCAAAATTTCTTTAGCCTTACTCATACTTATCTTGCCATCTCTTATCATCTCTTCAACAACTTTATCCACTTCATCTCCTTTAGCTCCAACAGATAAAGCCAAGCTCCTAGCATGCAGTTCCATATGTCCTCTTTGAATTCCCTCTGTAACAAGAGCCCTTAATGCTGCGAAATTCTGAGCCAGGCCTACCGAAGCAATCACTCTTGCCAACTCCTCAGCACTTTTAACGCCCAATATCTTTAAACAAATCCTTGCAAGAGGATTCGCCTTTATACTTCCACCAACAACGCCAACGGACATCGGTAACTCTATGTATCCAACCAAATCGCCATCTTCGTTTATCTCGTAATGTGTAAGCGGTTTATATCCATGCATTGCTGAATAGGCATGACAAGCTGACTCAACAGCTCTAAAGTCATTTCCAGTTGCAATTAAGACCGCACAAACTCCATTTAGTATTCCCTTGTTGTGAGTTGTACATCTGTAAATATCGACCTTTGCAAGCTCGTAAGCCTTAATGATCCCCTCAACAACATCTTCTCCACCAGCAGCCTTCTTATCAAAAATAGCCTTTGCAATTGCAAGCCTTTGAGGGCAGAGGTTGGATAATATTCTCAACAGAACTTTTCCTCCTGTTATCTTCTGAATTAGTGGTGCTACCTTCTCACAAACTGTATTTATGAAGTTTGCACCCATAGCATCTTTTACGTCTATAAGTAGATGCACAACGACCATATCTTCAAAAGTTCTGACAATTAGATCCTTGCAACCTCCTCCAAGCTTTATTATGCTCGATTCAATTTCGTTAGCCTTTTCAATAATCTCGTCTTTATGCTTAAGAATCTCGAACTTTACTGAATGTGGGTTTTCCGTTAAAATCTGAATCTGGCCTACCATTATTGAGCCAGTGTAGTGTGTTATAAAACCACCTTTCACCCTTGCAATTTTCGCCCCATGACTTGCTGCTGCAACAACGCTTGGCTCTTCTATGACCATTGGAATAAGATAGTCCTTTCCATCTATCAGGAAGTTTGTTGCAATACCTATGGGTAGTTCAAACGTTCCTATTACGTTCTCTATCATTGCATTAGCCTTATTTAAACCTATCTTCGATGACTTCAAAAGTTCTACCTCTTCTTCACTTAAACAAGCGAAATCTTTAACTATCTTAAGCCTCTCTTCAACACTAAGCTTGTAAAAACCGCTTATCCTCGAAGTTTTCATATTTCCCGTTCTTTGGTTGATGATTTAAAAGTTGATCTAATGATAAACGATATATACCATATGTGAGAATCATCTCACGATTGAGATGCTACAAGCGCTTAAAGCTCTAGCTTTGATGGGTGCAACAAGGAAGGTTTTAAAGATCAGTTCAAAGGAGTTAGCTGAGAAAATAGGGCAAAGTCTTCAAACCGCTGCAAGGAAGTTAAAAGAACTTGAAGAAGAGGGATTAATTGAAAGAACTCTTACGAAGGATGGACAGTTCATAGTGATAACCGATAAGGGTAAAGAAATACTTTACAAGGAGTATCTCGATTACAAGAGGATATTTGAGGAAGATAGGGAGGTAATCATAAGAGGAAAAATCTTTAGCGGTTTGGGGGAGGGAAGGTATTACGTTTCCCTTGAAGGTTATAAGAGACAATTTGAGGAGAAATTGGGTTTTACTCCCTATCCTGGCACGTTGAATATCAAAATTCCAAGAGAACAGATGTTTTTCAGGAATAGACTTGATGAAGAGGAGGGCATACTCATTAAGGGATTTAAGACTGAGGAAAGAACTTTCGGAGATGTTAAAGCTTTTAGATGTAAAATTAATGGGATTGAGGGTGCTATTGTGATACCTCAAAGGACTCATTACCCCAAAAATGTTCTCGAAGTTATTGCTCCCGTTAAGCTTAGAGATGTTTTAAGGCTTAAGGATGGTGATTGGGTTGAGGTGGAGGTGATGCTATGAACGATATCGAATTAGCTCTTAGACATTTCAGAGCTGGAAAGCCAGTCTTAATTTACGATTTCGATGATAGGGAGGGGGAAACTGACATAGCTATACCAGCTATCTCTGTAACTCCAAAAGATGTTGCGATGATGAGAATGGATGGAGGAGGTTTGATATGTGTATCCATACATCCGAAAGCTGCAGAAAAACTTAAGTTACCGTTCATGCATGACGTACTTAAGGTTGCAAGCGAGAAGATGCCCGAACTCAGAAGTGTTGCAAATTTTGACATAAGATACGATTTAAGAAGCTCGTTTTCGCTTTGGGTTAATCATAGAGATACATTTACTGGAATAACCGATAGAGATAGAGCTTTGACTATAAGGAGATTGGGAGAAATTGTGGATTATGTAATGATAAATGGTAAGGAGTTTGATTTGGGTAGGGAATTCAGAAGTCCTGGGCATGTCGCAGTACTTAGGGCATCAGACAACTTAGTTTATGAGAGGGTTGGACAAACTGAGTTGAGCGTTGCGTTGGCTGAAATGGCTGGAATAGCTCCAGCTGTTGCAATATGCGAGATGCTTGATGCAGAAACTGGTAAGGCTTTAAGTAAAAAGAAGGCTAAAGAGTATGCTAAAGAAATGGGAATACCGTTTGTTGAAGGTAAGGACATTGTAAAAGCTTATAGAACCTTTAAAGAAGAAAATGTTATGATCTTTGAGTAATCTTCAGAAATTTTTATATTCGAAAATTTAAAAACAGGAGGTGGTGTATTTGAGAGTTGAGAGTATAATGAACAGAAACCTCATCTTTATAGATGGAAATGCGAGTGTTAGAGATGCTATTGAGATTATGCTTAAGAGACGTATAAGATCTCTGCTTGTTAAACCTCGCAATGAGAGGGATAGTTACGGGGTTATAACTGTTAGAGACATAGTTTTTGGCGTTTTTGCCAACGATCTAAATCCAGAAGATGTTAAAGTTGAAGATATCGCCTCAAAGCCTATCGTGACAGTTTCCAAGAACACTGAACTTAAGGATGTTATAAGGTTCATGAAAAGGTTCAACATAGCGAGGGTCTTTGTAATGGAGGATGGCAACATAGTTGGTATGGTTGCTCTTATGGATATAATGAGAGCTATGAGGTGAAGGATGTTCTTTAAGAAAGTTTTCTTCGGAGGTAAGCTTGAGAAGGAGGTTTTAAATTTAATTAAGGAACATCTCGAGATTTTGCAGACTGCCTGTGAGACATTTAAACTTGCATTAGAGACTGATGATAGTTCACTTTTGGGTACTGTCTGTGAATTCGAAGACGAGGGAGATAGGGTCAGAAGGGAAATAGCAATGAAAATATATGAAGGGGCATTTTTACCTTACTTACGACCTAACATATACCGATTTGCAGAAATCGTTGATGAAGCTATAGACAAGCTTGAGGATACAGTTTACGACTATATCTATCTAAAGGCCTGCAGAACTAAAGTCTTGTTAGATGTTGCAAGAGAGGATTTGCTTAGAATTGCAGAGTTAAATCTTAAAGCAAGTGAGAGACTTCTTGAAGCTTACAACGCTCTTGTTGAAGGAAGGGACTTGAGTGAAATAACCGTTAAGATCAGAGTTTACGAAAGAGAGATTGATGGTATAAAGCATAGGCTTCAAGAGAAGATAAGGGGTGTGAAAGTGGAGGACGTTTGGGAAGCTTTAACGTTTATAAATATGTTACATCACATTGTAAGTGTTTCTGACCTGATAGAGGATGCGGGAGATATAATTCAGATAATCAACGTGAGCTTAAGATGATAGATATTGCCATAATTTTGGCTTGTGTACTCATAGCCTTTAGCATTGGCTCTAACGATACGTCAAACGCTTTTGGAATAAGTATAGGATGTGGTCTCCTAAAGTTTAGGACAGCCCTTATACTTCTGCTGATTTTCGTCTTAATTGGTGTAAACTTACAAGGATACGCTGTAATGAGGACTGTCGGTAAGGAGCTTGTTGGCTTAAGTGAAAAATCTCTTACAATATCCTTAATACTATCTTCATTTATAATCGTTCTATCAAATTGGCGTAGATTCCCCCTTTCGAGTCATCAGGTTATAATCGGTAGTTTGACTGGATCAGCTTTAGCCTTGGGTCTCTCAGTAAATTTATACACTCTCACAAGGATCGTAGCATCATGGGTAATTTCACCAATCTCTGCCTTTTTTCTAGCTATAGTAATTTATAAGGTTCTCGAAGAAATTTTAATGAGATATTCGGTGTTTATAGCTGAGAGGGTTTTGTCAGTACTGCTCTTGTTAAGTGCGCTCATAATAGCTTACAATACCGGAGCGAACGAACTAGCTACGGCAATAGGTTCCATTGTCCATTACGGAATCTTAAATCCAATCCATGCGGGAATTATAGGATCTCTATCATTGTTCCTCGGAGCTTTTGCTTTGAGCCATAGAGTTGTTGAAACTGTAGGAAAAGATATTACAGCCTTGGATGTAATTTCAGGGTTTTCTGCGCAGTTTGGGGCAGGTTTGAGTGTTTGGCTTTTTACAACACTAGGAATGCCAGTCTCTACAACCTACTGCATAATAGGTGGTATATCTGGCGTTGGATTTCTGAAGGGTGTTGGAACTGTTAAAGTCGATCTGCTTAAGAAGATAATTTTGAGTTGGATTATGGCACCCACCCTCAGCTTTTCCTTAAGCTTCGCTTTAGGCAAACTAATTTA
>CAZFVO010000016.1:0-24127 GCA_964522325.1 uncultured archaeon
GAGACACAAAAACCAATAAAGCTTAAAGATTTAAGGGAATACGTGGGCGAAACAGTTCTTGTAGAGGGTAATGTAATAGAAGTAGATAAGACGAAGAGTGGTAGGATTAAATTAAAGATTACGGATAACACGTCTACAGCTTGGCTTATAATTCCAGTGAACAAGAGCTGTAAAAGGGTAATTGCAGTTGGTAGGGTATCAGAGTTTATGGGTGATTACTATATTTTCGTTTATAGAGAAAAGGACATCCTGCTATGCAAGACCTAATCATCTTCATCCTTTTGGGTGTCTTTGTTGGTGTTTTAACAGGACTTTTACCGGGATTACATCCCAACAACGTCACTGCTCTGCTGATTTCGTTTTTGCCACTACTGCTGTGTTATCTTACACCACTCCAGCTACTGACGTTTGCGGTATCGCTATTCGTTACCCACTCATTCACATCTTTTGTAGCTTCTGTCGTTTTCGGAATTCCAGAAGAAGCTAATGCTCTATCTGTTTTGCCATCGCACAGGATGGTTTTAAATGGTAAAGGCTACGAAGCTGTTTATCTGACTGTTTTAGGTGGTGTACTATCAGTTATTTATACAGTAACAATATTACCCATCCTTCTGAATTTTTTTAAATTGTTATATGAATTAATCATTAGACATCTCCTAGTGTTTTTGATTGTGTTCTTAGCTTATTCAATTTTGAGCCAGAAGAACAAGCTTAAAGCTGTATTCGTAACAGCTTTATCTGGTTTGTTTGGATACATTGTTTTGAATATATACTACTTAAAATCATATGAAAAGCTGACCGCCATGTTCTCTGGAATGTTTGGTGCGTCTTTCATAGTCGTTTCGCTCTTCACGAAATCTAGAATACCAGAGCAGAACTTTGACATTAATGTGGATAGACTTTATATTAAGGAAAGTCTTCTTGGAACATTTGGGGCGATTTTTACATCCCTTTTTCCATCTCTGAGTCCATCTCAGTCGATTGCGATAATTCAAAGACTGTTTAGGGTTAAAGGCACGGAAGAATTTTTAGTAATGGTAGGTGCTTTAACTACTGCAGATGTAGTGGTATCTCTTGTGGCTCTCTACACCTTTGGAAACCCAAGAAGTGGATTATCCGCTTTTGTGCAGTTTCTGTTTTCCAATCTAAGGTTTGAGACTCTTATGTTTTTGATAGGAGTCGTGTTGATATCTTTGTCTTTATCGAGTGTTGTGACAATATTAATAGCTAAAGGTGTAATTAGAACCATACAGAGGATTAGTTATATCTATTTAAATGTATTAATATTAATATTTTTAATATTTATTATTTACATCTTCTCTGGATGCGTCGGTGTTGTGATATTTGTTACATCTGTGTGTTTAGGCACAGTTACAATACTACTTGACGTAAACGTCAGTTTACTCATATCGGTTTTGATGATACCACTAATAATAAATCTGCTGTTTTAAAATCAAAAACTAAAGTCTCTTTTCATCAGGAAACATAATTAAAGTAATTTAGACTATAGATACTCTTTATTGAGTTTTAGATAGGCTAGCTGACTTTCAATCTTAAATTTCATTGAGCATCGTAATATTCTTTCAATAAAATTGATATCAATGCTTAAATCTAGATTTTAGAATATTACAATGCTCATGCTTTGTCGAACAAAACCCAGTCAGCATAATACGCAATAGAAATTAAGTTTCAATAAAACCTCTAATCAACGTATGCCAAAAATAAACTGGACAATGAAAAGCTCGTAAAGAGGGGAGAAATTTTATTCAGCATAGAGTTTATAGAAAACTAGAAGAAAGAACTCGATTCAATGAACAAAAAGAAGAGAGGTCATCCATACAAGTATCCCAATTCATACATGCAACTTTTAGCTTCAATTCGATACTACTGTCTCCTTAACTGAACACTCGAAGGATTCTACAGAATTCTATCCAAAACGGAATACCAACACCAGACTCAACGATTCACGGGAGGATCCCCAAACTTGATTTCAAACCTCCCAAACTCGATTTGAAGGAAATCGTTATAGCTGTTGATTCCACCGGAATTAAGGTTCACAACAGGGGGGAATGGATGAGGGAGAGATGCAAGAGGAGGAGGGGCTGGATAAAGATTCACTTTGCTGTCGACGTTGAGAAGAAGCAGATAACAGCCTACGAGGTCACTGATGAGCGAGTTCACGATAACAAGGTTTTCAAGGATCTGGTTGAGAAGTCTTGCAAGAAAGCTAAAGTGAAGAGAGTTCTTGCAGATAAAGCGTACGACAGCTATGAGAACTTCGAGTTCCTCCAATCCATAGGCTTTGCTATTCCAGTAAGGAAGCTATAGACATCTTGATCCATCCGAGAAGTGAAGAGGCTAGGAGACAAAGAAACTTGATAAATGGAAGAAGGAGAAGAAATACGATTAAGGTGGATGGTTGAAACTGTCTATTCCGTCTTTAAAAGAACTTTCGGCGAATTCGTTTCTGCTAAGAAGTGCGATTACATACTCGCGGAAATCGCGGCTAAGGTTTGGATACACAATTCACTTAGGGCTGTTCTGCTGAAAGTAGTCAAGTGAAGTGGTGAGGAGAAGTTTAGTTAAGTTTGGTTGAGAATTATTCGACAAAGCAATGCTCAATGAAATTTAAGATTGAAAGTTTTCTTTACATCGTTTCTGAAGTCCTAATTATCTTGATCAGCTCAATGAAAAGCGAATTGAAAGAAACTACAAACATTTGATTCAACTAGTAGTTAAATCAAGAGTTAAGATTCTTCAAACCAACAGTCTTCCACTGGTAAAAACGTTATCATCTTAACCTACACCTTCTCATCTATCTCCCTACTCATCAGTATCACTAACCCCTTAATATATTTTAAGGATAATTAAGAGTTAAACTTGTTTATTTATGACTAGTTACGAGCTCTTTAGAACAATGGCAACTAAAAAATTACTACCATGTTATATAATCTACAGAAGAATGTATAAAGTTAAAATATTATTTAATATTATTAAAAGTTTAATTTATTTTCCAAGATCTCCTAGGGTTGTGACTTTTTTCCTCTGTTCAAATAATAGCTGTTTCAGATCATCATCCCGTGACACTATATCTTTCCACTTGCGAAAAGTTTCACTAGGTTTAAGTTCCTGAATCTTAACTTTCCCTTCTCTTGTTACGGTAACTGAACCTTCTATCTCCTCGATTAAGTTCTCGCGCTTCAACTCTTCTAAAATTTCACTCAAATTTTCAATTGGAACACCCAACTTCGATAACACTTTTTCCAGAGTCTCGATCGATACCGCTCTCTTAATAGCAGACTCTACAAAAACAATACCCATCAAAATCTCATGCCTAACGTCTGAAGTCTCTTCGCGAACTTCTTCAATCTTTACTGTTTTTTCTGGCTCCTCGTGTAATCGTAATTCTGTCTTTTTGACTTTTTTCGCAAACTTTTCGTAAAGTTGATCGAAATACGCTTCCTTTAACTCTTTCACTAATTTTCTAGCGTCGACAATTCCTCCAAGCACTTCTTCGAGTGCATTGGCAAGAATTTCCTCACTTTGGCAAATGGTCTCTAAGTCGATTCGTTTTAGGAATTCTCGAAGTATTACATCTTTGATGTTCATACAATATATACATTCGAGTCTAACATTATAAATTTATTTATCTACAGGAACACTTCAAATGATTGTAAATGTAATAACATTCTTCTTTTTTTAAGAAGTATAGAGCTTTGAAAATAAAGTCATTGTTTTAGATTTAAAGTTATTATTGTTATTGTTGAAGATCAAGACTATAGATAGTAATGAAAAAATCTTAAGAATTAAAATAAAAAATATAATAAAATATATAAAAACTATAACAAATAACTATTACCACAAAATTTAATAAAAGAGCGTAAGCTCAAGCTTGTGTTACCGCCAAAGTCAGAATTTTCAGAGTGGTATCATGAGGTAATTCAGCAGGCAGAAATAATGGACATAAGATATCCTGTTAAAGGTTTGTACGTTTGGCTTCCTTTCGGATTTAAGCTTAGGCAGCTTGTTTACGCTAAGCTCAGAGAGCTTTTGGACAGAGACCATCAGGAGGTTTACTTTCCTACCTTAATTCCAGAGGACATGCTAATGAAGGAGAGTGAACATATAAAGGGTTTTGAGGATGAAGTCTACTGGGTAACTCATGGAGGATTAGAGTCTTTAGATGTCAAATTAGCTTTAAGACCTACGAGTGAAACCGCAATATATCCCATGTTCAAACTCTGGATAAGGAGTCATGCCGATCTACCTTTAAAGGTTTATCAAATTGTAAACGTGTTTAGATATGAGACCAAGCACACCCGCCCGCTGATAAGACTTAGAGAGGTAACATCCTTTAAAGAGGCACATACAGCCCATAGAACCTATGAGGAGGCTGAAGAGCAGGTTAAATCAGCGATAAAGCTATACAAAGAGTTCTACGACTTTTTAGCAATCCCATACTTGATATTTCGAAGACCGGAATGGGACAAGTTTCCAGGTGCGGATTACACGATAGCATTTGATACTATCATGCCAGACGGAAGGACATTACAGATTGGAACCGTCCATCATTTAGCTGACAACTTCGCAAGAACTTTCGAAATAAAGTATGAAACTCCTAACGGTGATCACGCGTATGTACATCAAACGTGTTATGGAATTTCGGAAAGGTGTATTGCATCTCTAATTTCGATTCATGGAGATGATTTGGGTTTAGTTTTGCCGTTTGAAGTCGCACCTATTCAAATTGTCATAATCCCGATACTCTATAAGGGTAAGGAAAAAAAGGTGATTGAGCTCTCGAAGAAACTCTACGAAAAGCTCAAAGACTTTAGGACTGTTTTGGATGACAGCGACGAAAGACCTGGTGCCAAATACTACAAGTGGGAGCTTAAGGGAGTTCCTATAAGGTTTGAGATAGGTCCAAGAGAAGCTGAAAACAACGAGGTTGTTGTATCGTTTAGGGATGAGAAGAAGAAATTCTCCTTAGCGTTTGATGATGTAACGCCTGAGAAAGTTGTTGAATGGGGTAAAGAGTTGAAGGAGAGATTGAAAAAGAGGGCTATCGAGAGCGTGAAGGAGAAGATTGTAATCTGTAAGAGTGTTGATGACGTTGCCGATGCCGTTGAAAAAAGACTAGTAGCCCTTACCTACTCGTGTGAGGATTGTGAAAAGGAGCTTGAGAACTACGGAAGTGTGCTTGGAAGACTGGAAGAAAAGCCTGAATGGCTCAAAGTGAGTTTGGAAGGAGAATGTATAATGTGTGGTGGAAAAGGTTATCTTGTAGGAGTTGCTAAGACATACTGATGAGAGAGATTAAGGTTAGGATTGAAGGTGCAAAGTTGGATTTTGAGAAAGCTAAGGCTATAGCTGATATTTTAGCTAACGGAACTTTAATCGCTTGGTCTGATGGAAAAAGGAGTTATCCTGATGTCTGCTGTGTTTGCGGCGATAAGCCGGGCTGGATGGTTTATGGTGAGACAAGGGGTAACATTAAAGTTGAAATAGATGGATATATTTTCTATTATCTGAGTGATGAAAAGGCTGAGCACTGAATCGTGATGAAAATCGGGACACTGAAAAAATTTTTGTTAACTCTTCAAAACCTTTGCTATTGCATCTGCAACACTTATCACGCTAACGGGTTTTTCAACAGTATCTGTTGCAATAACACACTTAATTCCAGCTAAGTAAAGCTTGTTCAGAGCATCTCCTGCAAGTACAGCATGAACGCATGCACATTCAACAGACTTAGCACCCAAAGACTTCAGAACCTTCGTTGCCTCAACTATAGTTCCTCCAGTCGAAATTATGTCGTCGACTATCACAACATCTCTTCCCTTAACATTCAAGCTCTTCGGTTTGATCTCTACCTCCTCAGCACTAATCCTTCTCTTCTCAAGGTAGTCAAAATCACATCCTGCATAGCTTGAAGCAACCTTAACTCTATCATAAGATCCCAAATCTGGTGATATCATCACAACATCTTTCTCCTTATAATATTCTCCTATTACGGGCATCGCATCAACCTCAACAAGCTTCTTAAAGTAGCTTTTGGCTTTTTCGCTATGTATGTTTACAGTAATAACCCTATCAGCATAACTCTCGATGAGTCTTGCAACAGCCCTTATACTTACAGCCTCTCCCTCGTTAAAAGCTCTATCCTGTCTTGCATAACCCATGTAGGGTATTACAGCTGTTACGTTCGCATTGCTGACGGCATCCAATATAAGCATGAGTTGAACGAGATCATCGTTTGAGTTTATGCTCTGAACGACCACAACCTCATCTTCAATACCTTCAACCCTCACGTAAAGCTCCCCGTCGGGAAAAACCTTGTACGTTGTTTTTGCAAGTTCGCAGTGAAGTTTTTCAGCAATCCTCTTCGCTAACATCGGTGAAGCCCTACCAGCTACAACTTTCATAAATTGAATTAGGTTAAAAATTTAAAAGCGTTTATCAACTCGATTCGATGAGGTCTGTTGAGTTACCAGGTGTAGGTTCAAAGTACGAGATAGAATGTTTAGATGGAAAGATTGCTGTTGTATTTCTCGAAAGTGGTAACATTCAAGTTTACGTACTTGAGAGAGATTGTGAGAAACCTTGCGTTGTAAGCTTAACTCCAAGCGATGCGAGGAGACTTGGAAGTATACTGACTGGTGCTATATTTGAAAGTAGGGAAGAGTCAGTTGAGGTAGCATTCTCGGCACTTTCGGACTTAAGAATAGGTGTCCACACCTATGTTGTTCCAAAGGGGCTTGCAGGAAAGACTATAGAGGAGTTGGACTTAAGGAGAAGAACGGGAATAACAATTATAGCAATCTCAAAGAAGGGAAAGAACATAATAAATCCACATCCCTCGACGAAATTGGAGGAAGGAGATGTTATAGTGGTCATAGGTGAGCACGATCAGATAGAGAAATTTGAGAGGCTCATATTGGGTAGGAGATAGCATGAATGCATTTTTTGCAGTAATACTCTGTACTGTAGTAGCTTACATATGTAGAAATCTCAAGTTCAGTCCAATACCAATTTACATAATTCTTGGAACACTTTTGGGTCATCTGGGAATCTTAAAGTACAAAGAAGGAGAAATGTTGAGTGAGCTCGGTCTAGTCTTCTTACTCTTCTACATAGGCTTGAAGATAAGACCCAAGGATATTAAAACCAACATCGGTAAGATTTCTCTAAGTGGGTTGTTCGATTTCATTTTTAACTTCTTTCCACCTCTTTTTCTCCTATTGGTCTTGGGATTTGATACATTTACAAGCTTTATCCTGGCTTCGGCTATCTACGTCAGTAGTTCAGCGATATGTCTAAAACTACTCATCGAGAGTAGAAAGCTCATATTTCCATTTGCCGAAACCGTAGTTTGGCTCATGATATTTGAAGATATCATTATGATTGCAATCCTAACACTTGTATCGGCAAGTGGAACACTTCCTTTAATCAAGATTTTGGGATTGTTTGGGGTCATTTATATACTTTACAGATTTGCGCACAAGTTATCAGTTCTATTTAATAGGGATGATGAAATTCCCTTTTTGGCAGCATTCTCCTTTCCATCTTTGGCATTGCTCGCATCGAAAAAGCTTGGAATTTCAGAAGCTTTAACAGCAATAACTTTAGGTATCCCACTCTCTAGATTTAAACTCGATAGTATAGTTCTTCCCTTTAAAGAAGTCTTTTTGGCAATTTTCTTCGTCTTTTTCGGTGTGAGTGTGTCCTTTACGAACATCGATCTTCCTTTGGTTGTAGCTTTGACATTGATTGCAATGGTTGGCAAGTTCATAGGTGGTTATATCATTGGTCTGAAGATACACAGATCAAGAAGGGATGGAGTGAGAATATTCAAGCATACAATTCCAAGAGGAGAGCTTTCTGTTATCTTGACATCACTATACATCCCGCAGTTTTCGGGGATAATTTCGATTATTGTCCTTATAACTTCGATAATAGGAACGATCCTTTCGAGAAAGTGATTTATCTTTGAGTGAACTTTCATCATGCCCTCGCAAATCGATATAATTGCACTTATCTAATCTTCATAGCTTGCTTCGCAGGCTATCACGGTATCTACTGTCTAATATCGAGCAGGTATCCTAAAACGGCCGTTAAAGCTTATGTTAGAATACTGAGAGATAAGAATATAGCAAACCTCCTTGAAAATGAGGATTACAAACATTAATTCAACAGACCAGAGATGCGATACAGGTTTGCTACATCTTCGCCTCTTCTTCACCGATCTTTATAGGTTTACTTCTGAACTTACTCATAAACATCGATAGGATAACGCAGAATCTTAAGATAACTGAAGTAACATCCTTTGAGTTTAAGATACTTTTCGTTATAGCCATTCAAGCCCCCTCTCTTTCATATTCTTCATATCCTCGAGATAAGATATTACAGAATGGTCAGCCTATTAGTTGCAACACCTCCAGAGGAGATATTAAAGCACTTAGGTATAACAGCCGAAAGGTATTATGCACATTTACTCGATAGAGG
The DNA here is from genome assembly GCA_964522325.1 of uncultured archaeon. Taxonomy (GTDB): domain Archaea; phylum Halobacteriota; class Archaeoglobi; order Archaeoglobales; family Archaeoglobaceae; genus Archaeoglobus_B. The sequence goes on from CAZFVO010000016.1 coordinate 8,506, forward strand.
TTGCACTTTCTATATTCTTGGAAGTAGAGGTCTCTTCTATGGCATTCTCTTGTTTGCATGGTTCGTCAACGCTCTGTTCTTTATCGCACTTGTAGTCACAATAACGTTCCTACTTGCAAAGTACAGAGAATTCACACGTTTTCAGGAAGTTTAGATGAACATCTGCTTGGGTGGCTGTTTCACTGGCTTTTTAACTCTTTCAACAGCTTTGACAAGATCTTCGGTCTCTATGTAATCTCTTTCCTCCGCTATGGCCTTATGTAATGCAGATTTTATCACCTTTTCAACCAAATCCCTACCACTAAAACCTTCAGTGATTTCGGCTATAACTCTCAGGTTTGCCTTGACCTTAAGTGGGAAGTCTCTGAGGTTGTTTTCAAGTATCTTCAGTCTTTCCTCAAAGTTTGGAAGTTTAAATTCTATTTCTTCTTCAAACCTACTCCTTATGGACGGATCAAGTAGCTCTATCCTGTTTGTTGCAGCTATCGTGCATATTCCATCATTTTTCTCAATTCCATCAAGCTCTGTAAGCAAAGCGTTTACAACCTCACTCACATCTCCTCTCAAATCTTGGTAACTTCTATCTAAGGCTATTGAATCGAACTCATCCAAGAAAACTATGCAAGGTGCAACCTGCCTTGCCCTTTCATAAAGCTCGTGAATTCTCCTTGCCCCATCTCCAACATGTTCTCCAATTAGCTTTGTTGATTTGACGGAAATGAAAGGTACGTTTGCTTCCTTAGCTAAAGCCTTTGCCGTCATGGTCTTTCCAGTACCTGGAGGTCCGTAAAAGAGCACGTTTTTAGGTGCCCACTTCCCAAACTTTTCAGGATTTTGTAAGTACTTGAGAATCACCTTAACCTTCCTCTTCGCCTCATCCTGCCCAACTACATCGTCAATCTTAACGTCCTTAACTATTTCGGTCTCAATAACACTTTTAGGATTTTCAACAAGTATGCGGGTTGAATCAGTAATTATACCCTCAGGCTCCGCACTAACAACCTCAAAGGCAAAATCAGGGAACATACGATAGTCAAATAGCATCATACCCTTTGAAACAAATTCTCCCTTCCACTGATCTCTTGCATATCTCTCAAAGACTCTCGGATTGTCCACTACTGGATATTCATGATAACTCGCCTTTAGAGGGTATCCTAAAGGTCTTAGTATAAGGTATCTGACCTCCTGTACTTCCCTCACATAACAAGCTTATTTAGACTGATATAAAACCATTGCTGCTTCGGGACTTTAGAATATTATTCTAATACCTTTTTCATCTATCTCCAACCCAAACTTTCCCTTAACTCTCGGAGTCTTCATTGTCTTCTCGATGCTAACAAAAACCTCCTCTCCCTCTCTTTCAAGTAACATAACGTTGTTTAAAACCTGCTTAATTGCTATCTCAAATTTCCGAGAGTGCATGTCTCTAACGGCACTCAAAATGCTTATGGATTCGGATTTTAGGGTCCAAGAATGTATCTTTCTTATTAAATTGTACGTCTTTCTTTCCCCATGCATTATTGCAATTGTCGAAATTGAATCAAAAATAAATCTTTTACCGAACTTAAAGTATTTCTTGATACCGTTCAGAAGTTCTTCATAATCGTAAGCGTTAATCCAATGTTTATCGGGCTCCTCGTCATGAACATTTACAAAAATAAGGTTTTCTAGGTTCCTTAAACTCCAACCTAATGTTTCTATATTCTGTTTAACCTCATCTGGTGGGTTATCTATACAGAAGTAGACGACCTTATAACCTATCTTTGCCTGAGAATACGCAAACTGTTGACATATCACGCTCTTACCCGTTCCTACATCACCCAGTATTAACAGGGTTGAAGGTTCTGGAATTCCTCCGCTTAAAAGTCTATCGAGTTCCTCAATACCAAGTGACGCTTTTTTAACTTCCATCGTGACAATGATGATACACTTACATATAAGGTTAACTAAATAAAGAAAAAAGAAAAATGTTTAAATGTTAGTGCTCCTTTGTCTTAGCGGCAATCAAACACCCTCTCGCAACGCTGAAAAGTGGATCTTTAGCAAGTCTTATTGTTGAAACGTCAATTGGTAATCCAACCTTAGATATCTTCTCCTCAAAAGCCTCCTTAAATCCTTTCGGCTTTGCAGTACCTCCAGCCAAAACGATTGGAAATTCAACTTGGGGTGGGGAAACTTCTATTAACTTTCTCCTAAGGTTTTCGATGACGTATGTGAGGAGGTAATCGTAGTATATAGCTAAAGCACCCTCAACACTCCCAAGTTCGACCTCATACTTAAGCTCAAAACTACTCTCCTTTATCGCGCAAACTTGCTCCCTTGGCATCCCTGTTGCCTTTGCCGCATTTTCGTCTATCCAATCTCCACCCCTCGCAATACTAAATGAAACTATGGGGGCTGCAAAGTATGCTACGGTGACATTTGTCAAACCTGCCCCGAAGCTTATACCTACCCCAGTAAAGCTGTTGTCAGCAAGTTCTGAGTATATTACAGCCAAACCTTCATCTATCGTAAAAGGCTTGTATCCAAGTTTTTTAACAAGAGCTTCGAGCGTCTTCCTATGATAAGTAGGCTCTATATCCGAATCTATAGGATTAGCTGGTGATGAAATACATACCACTTCACCATTAGCACTAGGACTTCCCAAAACTTTCTCAAGTATCAACTTTATTATCGGAACAGCTTCCTTTTCCTCTGGACTAAGGATTCCAGACCTCATGGGCCTCCTAGTTGGTCTCTTGAAGACCGTTGCAAACTTTAAGGCATCATCTCCAAGTATGTATATTTTATCGCCTCTCATTACATATTGTACGTTTGCGTTGTCAAGCATCATCTTCGTAAGATCGCTGTAGTCAAGCTCAAGGAATGCGTTTCTTTGCTGAACAAAAACGACATTATCACCTTCCATCTCAGAACAGACTATATTCATCGTTCCAACATCTAAACCCTTAGCCATGCCATGAATTCGTTTTGAAGTTTAAAAGGTTAATCCTTCTTCATTCTCTCCTCCATGCTCTTGAGAATCTTCGATATTTCTGAAATCTCCTCATCTTTAACCCTTACCTCAAGCTTTCCCTCCCTAACCCTACTCAGAATATTTGCATCGTAGTCTACATTATCTTTAACTTTAACGACCTTTCCAATTCTCTCAATTGGCCTACTAAATTCAACCTTGACATTAACATCTTTGATTGTTATCTCTGGCTCTGGTATCTTAACGGGCTCAATGAATCCTCTATCTATCTCCTCTAAGTTCACCTCAGCAGTTTTAGCTGTTTTGACTTCGGTCATCCTACTCTCAACTATCTTCTGTACAACTTCAGCGAACAAGCCACCCAAAACGAGTATCAAACCTAAAGCGTAAGCTGTAGCGACAAGGGATATGTTTGGATATATCCATCTTTCTGGATAGAGAGATAGGAAAGATAAGATAGCCAAAATGCACAGTATGAAACCTGATATTCCAGTTACCTTGGAGTACTTAACGTATCCGAACATCCCAGCAATTCCTAGAACTGCTAGAGGAACACCTAAACCAATCAAGGAAAACGTTACCTTAATCAAGGTAGGATCTGATCCACGATGAAGCTGAAAGTAGATGATGAACGTTAATCCAACCAAAGTTAAACCTATACCAAATGCAAAGAGCAATGAATACCTAAAGTATCTCATAGCGAGAACTGCATTCGGAAGTAGATAAGCCTTTCCATAAACTTTTATTTAAGGTTTAAAATTTTTAAAGGAAAAGGTTTATATAGTTTGTGATCAAGCTAAAAAATCAAATCGGGAGGTGTGAGATTTGAAGAATTTGGGATTTGGTAAGCCGCCCGTAAACGTGGGAGATGTGAGGGAGGTTAGGATAGTAGCCATGGGCAGCGGGGGAGATGGAATTGCCAAGATAAACGGATTTGTTGTATTCGTTCCGGGGACGAAGGTGGACGATGTTGTTAAGATTAGGGTGACAAAGGTCTTAAAGAAGTTTGCCTTTGCAGAAGTTATCAAGTGACTAAATCTGATCATTTATAGCTTTTAAAATTTCTTTTGTCGATTCTTTTGGATTCTCAGAGTTGTATATTATCCTACCAACTATTACATGTGTAGCGTATTTAACAACCTCTAAACTCCCACCCTGAGCACCTATACCTGGACACAGAATCTTTAGATCACCCACTATCTCTTTCAACCTTCTAACTCTTTTGGGTCTTGTTGATGGAGCAACTATTCCATGACAACCCAAATCTACAGCCATCTTAGCAATCCTATCGGAAACATCCTTGAAGAATTCCTCAGAACTTGTAAGTTCTGTTACGACATAAACCTCTCCGCCATAATCTTTGGCAACATTCAAAACTTCTTTGACCGTTTCTCTTCCAGCGAAGCCGTGAACTATTACGGCGCTTGCACAGTTCTCAAAGGCAATCCTAGCAATCAGTGAGCTTGTGTAGGGAATATCCGCAATCTTGAAGTCTGCTATGACGGGTTTAATCTTCGAAAGTTCCTCAATGATCTCAATTCCATTTGAAAGGATGAGGGGATAATTTACCTTTATGTGAGATATAAATTCTTTAACGTCGTTGGCAACTTTTAACGCTCTATCTTTTTCGAGAACGTCTAAGGCCAGTATAAGTTCAACCTTTTTCATGCTCCTCGTGATACTCCTCATAATCTCCTTCGTTGAGAACTATTGCTATATCAGCTGAGTTCTTCAAGGCTGTTGAAAATCCTGGCTCAGCACCTATTATTATCGTCTCCTTCCCGAGCTCCATAGCCTTCTTAAGCACAGCTTTGAAGTCCGCATCCCTTGTCACAAGAGCCAAAACATCTATAACGTCATTGTATATTAGGTCCATAGCTTCAACAGCCATACGAACATCGACGTCTCCAGATGTAATTACGGGTTCAAATCCCTGATTTTCAACAGCCTCAACTAGTTTGTCTGTAGCGTATTGGTTTAAAAAAACCTTTGCAACTTTTATATCCCCATACTCTGATAGAATTTCCCTTATTTCACTCAAATTTAAATTGAACTCTTTTCTGAGCATGTTTGGTCCATCAACGAGAACAGCTATCCTCTTCCTGTTTTCCTGCTTCCTCTTTGAGAGGATAGCTTTTATTTTTTGAATCTTCGATAAGCTTATTCTTCTCTTGATTGACATGATTATCTCCTCTTCTTCTTCTTAAGCATTAGGTAGTTCACAGCCTTTATAACCGCATCGAATGATGCCATGACTATGTCCAATCCTGCGCTCCTTGCAGTAAACGTATCTCCATCCTCATCTTCAACCGTGACGTAGACGTTGGCTAGGGCATCGCTACCTCCAGTTATCGCATCGAGCTTGAATTCAGTTATCTTTATCTTCTTGCCCAAAAGCTCAGTGACAGCTTTAAATGTTGCATCCACGGGACCGACGCCTATTGCTGAAATGACCTTCTTCTTACCTTCAATCTCAGCGTTTATTACAGCTGTAGGAGTTATCTTGTTACCAGTTAAGACTGTAACCTCCTCGATGTTTATTACTCTCTCCTCCTTGCTTATCTCTCCAAGCACGGATTCTGCTATTGCAAAGAGATCCAAATCAGTAACCTTCTTACCCTTATCACCAAGCTCCTTCACTTTCTGAACTATTACACTGAGCTGATCGTCATTAACTACGTAACCAGCATCTTCAAGTATCTTCTTTATCTGATGCCTACCAGCGTGCTTTCCAACAACGATTCTACGCTTATGTCCAACCATCTCTGGAGTAATTATTCCCGGCTCAAATGTCCTTGCGTCTTTCAAAACGCCATGAGCGTGAATTCCACTTTCATGACTGAAAGCATTTTCACCAACAATTGGCTTGTTAGGTGGCATCTTTACACCTGTCAACCTTTCAACTAAGCGGGAAGTCTCAACTAGGTACTCCATCCTTATGTTTGTCTTAAAACCTTCAGCATACAACAAAGCTACAACCTCTTCAAGTGCAGCGTTTCCAGCCCTTTCACCTAACCCATTTACTGTCACTTGCACCTCATCCGCACCAGCTAAGACAGCTGAATATGTGTTTGCTGTAGCTAATCCAAAGTCGTTGTGACAGTGAACATCTATCGGTACCTTTAGATGTTCTCTAAGCTCCTTTATCATTTCGTAAAACCTAAAAGGCGTTGCAACACCTACAGTATCTGGAACATTTATTATGTCAACTCCAGCATCCTCGACAGCCTTGTAAATCCTCTTTAGAAAGTCTATTTCAGTTCTCGTAGCGTCCATGGCTGAGAACATGCATTCAACACCGTGAGACTTCACATATTCAACTGCATTAACAGCCATTTCAACTATCTCATCTGGTGTCTTCTTTATCGTATGCTCAACTTGAATCTTCGAAGTTGGTACAAAAACGTGCACCATGTCTACATCAGCTCTGATAGCCTGATCTATATCCCCTTTAACAACCCTTGCCAAACCGCATATCTTGGCGTTTAAGCCTAGATTTGCAATCTCTTTAACAGCCTCAAATTCTCCCTTTGAAGCTGAGGGAAATCCAGCCTCTATAACATCTACTCCAAGTTTGTCGAGCTGTTTTGCAATCTGAATCTTATAATTAACTGGAAGAGAAACACCAGGCATCTGCTCTCCATCTCTGAGTGTTGTATCAAATATCTTAATTGTCCTCATCGAAACTTCGAATGTGTTAAAGTTTTAAAAAATTTCAGATACCCAGAACTCATCATCCTATTGTCAGAATCCCCAGCTTCATCACCCAAACATAATGTTATGTCAGCATTAATAAGCTCTTTCAATCTTTTCATGAACTTTACAGCTTCACAAATATAATTCAAACTTATCAGAAGTTATTATCTTGTCATAGAAGTTTATATGCAACTATTATTCTACTAACTTAAATGATTTTCAGAGTTTCTCATTTTCTAACTTTTTGGCAACACATTTGACATCTTGTCTAATCTGATCATGATTTTCTAACTGCAAGTTCTTCTTAGTAAGAGCTAAAAGCTTTATCTGAATAGCCACAGCATCCTATAAAAAATTCCGAGACTTTTCTGAGGTTTCATCTCTTGCACACTTCTGAGCGTTGATAAAAGTATTTATCACCCTGTTTTTAAATATTCGTAAATTTTTTACCTAAAGACTTTCAAATTTTATCATTCAATCAGTTGTATCGTCGAGTTTGATTCTCACTATAAGAGTTCCAACATCAAATTCAAATATCTAAACGTCTCTTTCCAACTTTACCTTAATTGTGGGAAATAATATTCTGTCCTCTTTTGTAATAACTCCACTTATCGATTGCTTCTTCTGTATCCATATAGCTCTATGGATAAGCTCCTACTATCCTCGATCTTCCAGGTGGTAAAAACTTTACAATCTCGTCTGGCGTTGCTATAGCTTTAACGACATGCTTCTCATCTTCCTTAGCCTTATCAACCAGGACTCTTGCAATCTCAACTGATATCTCGTTAATATCCTTATCTCCTATCTCCAAGATCACGTAGTAATCGCAGTGACTTTCAACAGCTGAAACTGGACCTCCCATAACTCTAAGATTGCTTAAATCAACTCCTACAGCACACCTAAGTTCTACAGTAATGTAATTCCTTTTCCCAACTATATAGAATGATCCTTTTGGTAGATACTCACCAGCCTTTGCCGATCTTTTTACCTGATCTGGTGTAACGTAATAAACTTCACCACTGTGAATTCCTTGCTTCCAGAGTGAGGAGTAGATTGCCGAAAATTGGGCTGTTTCAATTATACTAGTTTCAGGTGCTTCCTGCCCTTTCTTAAGCACAACTGCAGGTGCTCCGGGTGATTGGGTATGAAAGAACAGATCCTTTGTCTCTAAGTACTTGGAGACTATCTCCTCATTCATCTGAGCGTTCCTACCACCTATTGCCAAAAAGTTGTCTGAAGTTATGAACCATCTAAACCTTTCATACCACTCCCTCTTTCTCACGATCCTTATTGGAGCAGAGTACTTCAGCTTTTCTCGCCTTTCTGCTTCTTCAATCTCTTTTTTCGTCTTTTCTATAGCAATCAAAAGTCCCTCAAGTTTTTCCTTAGCCTTTTTGGCTTTCTCATAATACCCTTCAGCAACTCCATGTACATCTTTGTCTAAATCGAGCTTTATCTCTCTTCCCTCCAACGTCACAACCACATAATCCCTTCCGACATCCTTTACAAATTTGAGCTGTTTTAATTTTCTCTTGAACTCTTCGAAGTCCATCCTATCCTTTGCTATCTTCAGCGTGTTTAGGATTTTGTCAATAATAGTGTACTTCTCGTAGATAAAATCTCCCAACCCCTTATATCTTTCAATCTCCTCTTCTAGTCTTTTCTTTGTTTCAAGCTGTATCTCAAGCCTTTTCCTCAACTTCTTGATTTCTTCACTTTCAACTTTTTCTGATTCTTCAACTGTAACCTTCGAGTAGTACTCATCCAAAGCCCTGTTAAAGCTATCAAAATATCTCCTCTCGTAACCTTTGTAGTACTCAAGCTCTATGGGTAAAACGTCAATGTAACTCCCATCCTTCATAACGATATGAGGTTTTGTGTCACCTTTTAATACTGGATCAAATATATCTTTTATAGCCGAATGAATCCTCTCAAACTCCTCATTGCTAAGATCACTACCAAGCTTGTTCTTGTCAATCCTTGCTCTCAAGCAAACCTCTTCAGCAAACAATCCACCTAAACCACACTTAACAGCTAAAAGCTTAACGATTTCCCTTTTTTCATGGCAAATCTCCTTTATCTCATCAAGTGTTAATTCAAATGGAGCTTTCCTCTGTGGAAACGTGTATATGTCTCCTTGCTTTCCATGAATATCCATAATTATCCTGAAGTTTTCATCGGTCAGTGCTACGTTACCCTTTGCAAAAAGCTCAGCGACAAGTTTCTTTCCATCACTGAACTCCACTACAACGACTCTGTCAAAGTCGTGCTGTCTTATTGAAACTATCCTTCTATCCTCCAAATGTTTTCTCAAAAGCATTGCAAAGGGTGAGGGCATCTTGGGGCTTTCTTTCGGAAAGATTGTAAGGTGCAACCTTTTACCAGCTTCGACAATTAGATCCTTCCTACCCCTAGCGTATATCTTCATTCTGATCTCATTTGGTGGATAGTGATATATCTTCTCAACCTTCCCACCTACTATCCCCTGAAGTTCCTTTACGCACACATAGATGTCTAAGGAGGACATTGCCTTCATTTTCCAAAGCTTGATCTACCGCTTTATAAATGCACTCGTTAAAAATTTTAACAGTACAAGTGTACAATCAAGCTTGAATGAATGCACTTATAGAGATTGGCAGGGAGATACTTAAGGTAAAGCCGAAGACGAAGGAAGAAGTTGCAAAGATAAAAAAGGTAGTTAGCAGGAGGTTTAACCTTCCTAAAATACCGAGCGATGCTGAAATTTTGAAAGCTTGGAAAGGCAAAAGGGGTTATGAAACTCTAAGAGAAATTCTGAGGGTTAAACCTGTTAGAACGATCTCTGGAGTAGCTGTTGTAAGTGTTATGACCTCTCCCGCTCCATGTCCTCACGGGAAATGTTTGATGTGCCCTGGAGGAGTTGAGAAAGGTACTCCACAGAGCTACATAGGCTTAGAGCCGGCAGCTCAACGTGGGAAACAGCATAATTACCATCCATTTAAGCAAGTTTTGAGTAGGCTTAAGGAGTTGTCTGAAATCGGTCATGATGTAGACAAAGTTGAGATAATCGTCATGGGTGGAACCTTTCCTGCGAGGGAAAAAGTTTACAAGGAGTGGTTTATGCTCAACATCTTCAACGCCCTAAATGCTTTCGGAAAGAGTAGGTTTAAGGTTGAGAACGATCTTGAAAAGGCTAAGAGGAGAAATGAGAAGGCTAAGGCGAGATGTGTCGGCATCACATTTGAAACTCGCCCAGATTATGCTAAGGAGGAGCACATAATAGAGATGTTGAGGTTTGGTGGAACTAAGGTGGAGATAGGTGTTCAAAGCGTATACGATGACGTTCTTGAGACCATAAAGAGGGGACATACGGTTGAGGATGTTGTTGAGGCTACGAGATTTTTGAAGGATTCAGCCTTTAAAGTTGGTTACCATATAATGCCTGGCTTACCAAACTCAAACTTTGAAAGAGATCTGAAGATGTTCAGGATAATATTTGAGGATGAGAGGTTCAAACCGGATTACCTTAAGATATATCCTACTCTTGTTGTAGAGGGTACTGAACTTTACAAGTGGTATAAAGCTGGAAAATACAAACCTTACAGTACCGAGGAAGTTGTAGAGCTTATTGCAAGAGCTAAAAGGTACTTTCCCGTTTGGGTAAGAGTTCAGAGAATTCAGAGGGATATACCTGTCGATAAAGCTATAGGTTTAGATAAGGGTAACATAAGGCAGTTGGTTCACGCAAGGTTAAAGAAGTTAGGTTACAGCTGTAGGTGCATAAGATGTAGAGAGGTTGGACACAGGCTCAGAGGTATAGATGTCGAAGAGTTAGTGAAGGATGCTGAGCTTGTTGTTAGGAGATATAGAGCCTCAAAGGGTGTTGAATACTTTATATCCTACGAAATACCAAGTTACGATGCACTAATAGGTTTTGTAAGACTCAGATTTCCATACAAACCATTCATAAAAGCTATAGAAGACTGTGCACTAATCAGAGAACTTCATGTTTATGGTAGAGCTATTCCTCTTGGAGTTAAAGAGAGAGGAGCTTTTCAGCACAGGGGATTTGGCGAAAAGCTGCTCAAGATGGCTGAAGAGATTGCGAAGGAGAAATACGATAGAATTGCTGTGATAAGCGGTATTGGGGTTAGAGAGTACTACAGAAAGTTTGGATACAGAAAATCTTTTGAGTACATGGTTAAAAAGTTGTGATCAGACTGCCAGATTTCATCACGACTCAGTCAAGGCTGAATTCATCATCTAACACAATTATCCATAAACATTTTATATTTCTTTTTTTTTGTTAAGCCTTGTCATGGAGGATATATATGTTAGGTTAACCGATCTCATGAAAGATCTGAATGGAATGAGAACTAGGGTTCTTTATGACTCTTCGGTTGTTAAGGATCTTTTCATACTTCAACACGTAATCCCCTCCTACTCAGATCGTAACATTTACATCGTGATATATTCCGATGTACTTTACTACAAGTTTTGCAAGAGGGCTGAATACCTCATGTTTACAGATCCTAATATGGCTAAGCTTCTTGACAATCTGAATATAATCAAGGTTGGAAATTCAGGTGAAGTGTCGTTTGGAACACTTTATGCCTTCATAGAGCACAGCACACCGAGAGAAGAGTACTCTTCAATAATAGAAGTTCTAAGCCGTTTGAAGAAAGATGACGTTTTAGTTCTCTACAGTAGCGTAGCGTACATCATGAGCATGCTCGATGAGAAGGAGGCTTTGAGGTTACTAATCGAATCTTATGGAATAATTCCTAAAGGTATAACCCTTTTCGGCTTCAAACACCTTAAAACACAGACCCGCATTGATTATTACATCAACGATCTATATGATGTTCTGATAACGATCAGAAGAGACGAAAACGCTTTTGACTATTCAACATATATCTTCGAAGTTGAGTGCCAGCTCAGTGATGTATGTTACAAAACGGGTAAGCTGAAAATAAGAGATGGTAAACTCGTTCAGATCTAGCGAAAAGAATTTATTGCAGAATATCTTAAAATAAAGACATGCTACTAATCTTCGACCCAATATACATCGCTTTGGCGATGTTAGGATATGTCTTGATGTTGCTCTTAGCGAGTACCATAGCACCCAAGGTTGCAAGTAAGTTCTCTGGGAGATTTTCATTGTATACATCGATGGTGATATTGGCATTTCTTATAATAGCAATATTCTCTGCGACGATCTATCTAATCTTGAGTGTCATAGGTTTCACAGTCAACATTCTAAGCTTAGTTGTTTTTGTACTCATACTGAATGTAATGACATATCTGCTCTCACCTTACATAATCAACTTGAGCTTCTCAGCGAGAAGAGATTATGAACTTCAGGCTATCGTGAACGATGTGGCCTACCGCTTGGGTGTTAAGCCGCCAAAGGCAGTTGTCGTAAGTTCACCTCCAAACGCATTTGCATACGGTAACTTCCTGACTGGTAAGTATGTTGCAGTCTCAGATACTCTATTGAGATTACTCAGAAAAGATGAGCTCGAAGCTGTGATTGGACATGAGATCGGTCATCACAAGCACAAGGACAACCTAGTTATGCTCTTCTTTGGTTTACTCCCATCCATAATCTTCTACTTAGGATATGCACTGATCCATGCTAGTATGAGAGATGATAGAAGGGGAACACAGCTTGCAATCGTTGGAATTGTAGCGGTTGTCATATCTTTCGTTGTCCAAATACTTGTATTGGCATTTAGCAGGCTTAGGGAGTACTATGCGGATTTTGAAGGTGTTATCGCTACGAATAAGGATGCCATGCAGAGGAGTTTGGCTAAGATACACCTATTCTACGAGAGGTATCCATCCTTCATGCATGAAATAGCTGACAGCAAGTTCAGAACGTTGTTCATCTACGCCTTTGTGAATGCCGTAGCAAATCCTATCGTGAGCGAGATTGAAAGGCTGAAGAGGATGAGAGTTTCACCGATTCAGGAGATCCTATCAACGCACCCACCGATTCCAAAGAGGTTAAGGTTTATAGATAGCATTGAAATTTAAATTTATATTGCAATATCATACTGTGAACTTCCTATTTTCGAGAAAATCATATACGTTACACTGACTGAAATTAAACATCTTTTTTTATGATGAAGAGTTTTCGACAACCATTCTTAATTACGTTAAATCGATTAGATGTTAAGAATGGAACTAGTTGATAGATGTGTTGGAGGCATCTCCTCTGAAATTTCAATACACATAAGTGATGGGATAGTTAAATCCAAAAATATTGGTGTAAAAATTTATCTTCAAACTTGCTAGATCGTTACGCCATACCGAATCACGTCAGGTTAAGTACTGAAAAGAGCGCTTTGGAGATAGATACATCAAGAGATAGAGTTTAGCACAACTGTTATATATTTTTAATTCCCGCTACTCCTTGTGAGAATTTCAGATTTCATCCTGTTTCAGAAGGAGGGTAGCGTACATTTTACTGGCTATGCTAACTATTTCGGTTTGGAGAAGAGGGCATGCATAGTTAGAAAGACGAAAGAGAAGTTTGTAGTTCTTGTTGAAGACGAGGATGGATGGAAACAGATTGGTCTGTTTTATCCACAGAAGGGAAAGATTAGAGGAAGTAAAGAATACGAACTCATTGGAGTTATCTGGACTCCAGAGTATACATTTCACGTCATAAAAGATGGAAATAGATTTTTAGGTCTTTAAACTGACGAACTTGATAATTATACTCTTAAAATTATCGAAATCAACAACCACACATCTTCCCTTGTAAGCTGGCGGAATCTTTACTATCAAAGTGTCGTCGATCTTTGCAACACCTTCATGTTCGTGTATATGCGCACAGAATACCAGCTTTGGCTTGACACTCTCCACCCATCTCCTAATAGCCATACTACCGACGCTCTTACCTCCAACCCAGTCAAAGAATCCGTATGGAGTATCGTGAAAGATTGCTATGTCAGCCTTGAAGCCAGATATGGACTTATCAATCTCCTCATCGTCAAATTCGAAGGGTGTGTTGAAAGGTGTTGTAGAAGAACCTCCAAAGCCGAAGAATGTTATTCCATCAATCTCAACAACCTTTCTATGAATCGAAACACCCTTAGCTTCAAGGACATCCAAAACACCCCTTGGATCCATGTTCCCGGGTACAGCCAGAACTCTCCCCTTTAACTTATCAATGAATTTCTCTGCAAACTCGATCGGGCCAACATGTGTTATATCCCCAGCTACTACAATCACATCTCCCTCAGGAACTTCCAAATCTTCATTATGTACATCACCTATTGCTACGATCTTCATGAAATTGAGTAAAATTTAGGTGGTAAAAAATTTGCTCAAATTCTAAACTTTCCTATATCTAAACTCTCGTTCGTCTTCTTTATACTCTTATCCTTGCTTGCCATCTCAAGCATAGCTCTAATCGCATCGATATTCTCAGGAACGACTATAGCTTCCTGATGGATTGCCTGTGTAAAGTACAACTCGTTTCCAACTATTGCAATTGAGTCCTTCCAAACGATATTTTCAAAGAGGTCATATCTAAGTCTCAGTTCCCTTGCCCATTCAATTATCTTTGCGGTTGATGTGAATCCATCCCCACTTGAAACAAGTAAAATTCTTGGCTCTTTTTCGAAAACGTCTATCACATCATCTTCACTAACCTTCTCCTTCAGTTGAACGTTTAGGGAGTGGACGTGCATCAATGTTGTAGGAACTTTGAAAGCTACAGTCGTTATGTCTATATGTGGTAACACTGTCTGTACATCTGGACCATGATGAGATGGTAACTTAACTGGATCTGGTACAATTCCATTCACCAAACCCTTCTTATCCTCTTTGGGATCAACAACCCTCCTGATCATTACAGCTCTAACCTTTTCGACTCCGAAGTTCGTATCGAGTATGTGAAGAACTCTAACCAATCCAGTTGTGTTACAGCTTACAACTCTAACGTAATTCTTCCCAACAGCCTTTTCATAGTTAGCCAATGCGTTAAAGGAGATTTCCGCGACATCTTTTTTCTCACCACCCTGAAATATCGCTTTAACTCCGTGTTTTTCATACATTGGCTTGTTTTGAGCACCAACTTTGCCGGGAGAGCAATCTATAACTATATCAACTTCTTTTATGAGTTCTTCAACAGTACCCTCGACTTCAACTCCTGCAGATTCAAAGAGTTTTAAATTTTCAGGAATGGCACAGTAGAGCTTGTAACCTTTTTTGATAGCCATCTTCGCTTCAAAATCTGGTTTCGTTTTTGTAACACCCATAACTTCCATGTCATCTTGCCTACTTACAGCATCGGCAACCCTCTTACCTATGGTCCCATAACCGTTTATAGCCACCTTTACTTTCATAGTCTGAATTGTATCTAAAAATTAAAAACAGTTTCGAAATATCATTGTTATGGATAGATACATCCGTCAGATATCTCTGATAGGGAAAGAGGGGCAGGAGAAGTTGATGAATTCAAGAGTACTTGTTGTAGGGGCTGGTGGTTTGGGGAGTGTTGTGATAACATATTTAGCGAGTGCTGGAATTGGGAAAATAGGTATCGTTGATGGAGATGTTGTTGAGGAGCACAACCTTCAGAGACAGTTCATTCATGCTGGAAGGGTTGGAAAGAACAAGGCGTTATCTGCAATGGAGTTTATAGAAAGCTTGAATCCAGAGGTGGAGGTTGAAATATACCCCTTCAATATTGATGAGAAAAATGTTAGTATAGCCAAGCATTATGACGTTGTAGTTGCTTGCACAGATAACTTTGAAACACGTCTAATACTAAACGACTTCTGTGTTAGAAACAGAATACCGTTTGTTCACGGAGCGGTTTACGGTTTTGAAGGGGAGGTTACTACTGTTGTAGGATCACCATGTTACAGATGCCTCTATTCAAGCTTTCCAAAGCAGAATGGAATTGATACAGCTCCAATCATGGGATTCACATGTGGTGTAACCGGTAGTGTTCAG
>CAZFVO010000017.1:0-2157 GCA_964522325.1 uncultured archaeon
GATACACATAAGCCTTGAGAACTCAAGGTTACCCATTGTCAAGGGTGACAACATCGTAGCGAAGATAAAGGTGTATAACACTCCACTTGGTGTAAATGTTAATTATACGGTAGACGGTCCAATCAAAAAGCCTTACGAGGGTAACTTTACATTGGACGAAAGAGAGAAAACGATAATAGTTTCAACCGCCGAATTCTTCACTTCAAAATACAAGGGTACCGAAGGAACATACAAGCTAACCGTTGAGGTACTGGGTGAAAAAGAGTCCATTGAGTTCGATATCACGGGTTTCAAGATAACTATAGACGTTCCAACGACGGTATACCTTGGAAACAAGGTGAAGTTTAAGGGTACTGTAAACATCGCCGAATCAGGTAGCAAGGAAGATGATAAGACGCCAGAGAACTACGTGCTGGTTGAGATATTTGCTCCGAATGGAACAAAGCTTGCGGAAAGGTATTGCCGTGTAGACTCAGATGGAACTTGGGAGAACGACAGCAAGGTGTTCTTCGATCCGAACTGGGATACTGGTAGCTACAGAGTGACCGCTACAGCGGTAACAACCAATACTACAATTGATGGTGAACACGTGATACTGTCCGACGACGAGACAATTTACATAGACGTAAAAGAGCCAGAAGTTGAATTTACAATGGATAAGTTCACGTTCGCGAGAGGTGAAGACTTCAAGTTCAGGGGTACTGCAACGGTCGAGAAGGGTACTGTAATTGTGATAGCATCTAAGGACTTGGATAAGCTCTTAGATAAGAATAAGCTGGCTGAGAAAGGTATCACTATGAAGAAGAAAGGTGACAAATACTACATAACCACTCAGGTAGGTGCGGACGGAAAGTGGGAGACTAAGAAACTCTATGTAGCTCCAGATGCACCTAAGATGAGCTACACGATCGATGCGATAATTGCAAAGGATGACAAGGGTGAAGTCTGGTCAGACTGGAAGGACTCGATTACGATTAGAGTTGCTAAAGCCGTGCTTGATGTCAACATCAGTAGGACGTCCGCACCAAGAGGTGGAGAGATTGTAATAAGTGGAAAAACTACGCTTGACTACGTTTACATCTACACAGACGATTATCCAGTGCTCGAAAACGTTGGAGAGATCTGGTCTGACACTTCAAAGTTCAACGCATCTGAGAAGGCCAAGGATGAAAGATACAAGCCGTACATAGTAAAAGTCTCAGACGGCAAGTTTAGCGTTGAACTCAAGGTGGATGCCGAAGCCGACACAGGTACATACACGATATACGTAATTGCCCCATCAGATCTACCTTGGGTTGATCCAACTGAAGACGCAATGGCTCAGTTCGGTTTAACCGTAACTGAGTTCGGATTCTCGTGGGTTCCGACCGAGGTCAGAATGGTCAAAGGTGACGAAATCGATGTCTACGTTAAGGTCAACTGTGACCCAGACGATGTTAGGGTTACTGCGGAGTTCGAGGGTCATGGTGCAAAGGTGAAGGAAGCTGACTTTGGTGAGTTCAGCAAGCACAATGAGACTGAAGATGGTGGTTGGCTCTACGCAACGCTCTATCCGTTCTACAACGACACCTTGGACAAGCTAGTTTCAGAAGGCAAACCAGACGAACTGTTGAAGCCAGGTGTATATACATTGACTCTCCACATGTATAACAGGGAGACGGGCGAGGAGATCTCAGAAGCCGAGACCAAGATACCAGTTATCGTTGAAGTGCCAAAGCTCAATGTTGATGTGCCGTCGGAAGTCAAGAGGGGAGAACCCATAGTCGTCAAGATCGATACGAACAGGGGCGAGAAGGGCTATGACTATATATACGTAGTGCTTGACTTAGGCGTCAAGAAGATGAAGTACACAAGAATAGCTTTAGATGAGAACGGAGATGCGGAGGTAGAAATTCCAACCGCCGGAATATCACCAGGAACATATAAACTCTACGTCAGAGATGCCATGAGAACTGTACCTGATGAAGACATCGAGGACTGGTATGACATAGCTCCAACAGACTCATATGCTAAGCACTACAAAGCACAGGATGACATTCTATGGGTCGGAGAGGTCAAGATACTTGAAACTGCACCTGTCACTACAACTGTAACACCAACTCCGACAACACCAACACCGACACCAACGACACCGCCACCGACAACCACAACACCAAC
>CAZFVO010000017.1:2257-22894 GCA_964522325.1 uncultured archaeon
GGCTTCGAGGCAGTGTTCGCAATTGCAGGGCTCTTAGCGATCGCCTACCTCCTTAGAAGAAGACAGTAAACTCAAATTTTTTCTTTATTTTTTATTTTAACTTCTTAATAGTGTCTATAAACTTTTCTTCTTACGGAAGTTCCAAAGCCTTGAACTGACAAATCAATCTGTAACTATAGCCATGTCTATATCAGACAGCATAACGTGGAAATCTCCTCAACTACGGAACTAAAAACATAAACTTCAATGTTGCCAAAGTACTTCTTCGCTAACCTCTTAATTAATCTGGCAAATTCTTTATAGTTTTTTAAAATTTTTCTCTTCCCTTTCTCTCCTTCAAAAGCTCATCTATGCGGATATCTGTTGAAATCTTGTTCAGCATGGAATGCAGAGGAATAGTATACTTCTCTGTTCTGTAAAGTATTTACTCATCTTTTCGAATTCTTACCCCATCCCTTTCTCATTCATAACATAAGCCTAAAAAATTTAATCCTAAAAACCTATCGAAGAATTTATTACTTCCAAAATTAAGGCTTGATATGCTTCCAATGAATATCAAGCAGATGAAGAAGATGATGAAGCAGATGGGTATAGACATCGAAGAACTGAATGCTACGGAGGTGATCATTAGAACTCCAACTGAGGAACTAATCTTTAAGAATCCTAATGTAACAAAGGTAGTTGGTAGAGGTGTGGAATTGTTTCAGGTGATCGGTAACTACGAAGTTGTGAAGAGGATAAGCGAAGAAGATGTAAAGTTGATAATGGAACAGGCCAATGTCGATGAAGAAACCGCAAGAAAAGCTCTTATAGAGGCAAACGGTGATCTTGCTGAAGCTCTGATGAGACTTCAAAAATGAAACCACCGATAATCTTAGCAAGAGGAAAACATACGTTTTTGGTTGAGAAATTTGAAGGTACTTTGCATACCCACGATGGCATAATAAACCTTGAAGAGCTTAGAAACAAGAAGTTTGGAGATGAAGTAAAGACACATCTGGGAGTCAAATACAAAATACTACCTTACAGAGCTGTTGACTTCTTCAAACACTTCAAGAGATCAGCTACTCCAATAATGCCAAAGGATATAGGCGCCATAATTGCCTACACTGGATTAAGTCCCGACTCGCTAATCTTAGATGCTGGAACTGGAACCGGAATGCTTGCAGCTTACTTAGCACACTTTAACAAATATGGTGAAGTAGTTACGGTAGAGAAGCGCAAGGAGTTTGCGAAGATAGCGAAAGATAACTTTAAACTTGCAGGCCTGAAAAACATCCATCAGATAGTTGGAGATGTCCTATTTGTAGCTGATGGCTTCAAATCGGAGTTTGACCTTGTAGTTTTAGACATGAAGGATGACATTCTTTTCATTCCAAAAGCATTTGAGATACTGAAGTATGGTGGTCATTTGGTCGTTTACAATCCGTACATAGAAGCTACAAGAGCTGTTTACGAGAAGATGATTAAAGTCGGCTTCAGAAACGTTGAGAGCTTTGAGATAGTTAAAATAGATTACGAGCACAAGAGAGTTGGTACAAGGCCATTTACGAGAGTTTGGCATACAGGATTTCTTGTTATAGGTAGAAAGATTTAACTACCTCGCATAAACATCCATTGAAATGTACCTCCTACTTCTGCTTGTATCATTGATCTGGGCTGGCTCCTTCATAGCGATTAAGATTGCGCTGAATGAGATGGATCCATACAACTTGGCACTATACAGGTTTTTGATTGCAACACCTATACTTGTTGCTATATTCAAACCAAGGTTAATTTTAAATCTGAGAGAAATTGCTAAGTTCACAATCTTAGGCCTGTCTGGTGTAACCTTCATGTATGTCGTTCAGTTTACAGCTTTGGAGCTAACAACAGCTACAAAAGCTTCAATTCTCATAAACACCTCTGCAATCTTCACGGCTCTGCTCTCCTACCTCTTTCTGAAGGAAATAATTAGTATCAAAAAGCTTCTTGGAGTTTTGATTGCCTTCTTGGGAGTCTTTCTCGTCGTATCGAACGGTGAGGTAAATTTCAAGCCAAACTTAGGTGACCTTCTTATGATATTCGATGGTCTCCTTTGGGCAGTGTATACAGTTTTGGGTAAGGAGATGCTTAAGAGTTACAAAGCTGAAGATCTCACGACATATGCTTTCATAACAGGAACACTCCTACTGTTCCCATTTGCATTTGCAAGGGGTTTGAAAAATCCACTTCAGCTTACATTACCAGCAACGCTATCTATACTCTACCTATCAATTCTATGTTCAGTTTTCGCTTATCTTGCATGGTATTACGCCCTTGAGAAACTTCCAACCATAAATGTTGCAGTTTTCATATACATCATTCCACTCTTCACAGCATTGTTGGCATACATCTTGCTGAGGGAGGAGATAACGAGCTTTACTATACTTGGCGGAATTTTGATAACACTAGGGGTCTACTTCGTCGAAAAGGATTAATTTCTTCATGCAAGATTTTTAAAATGGATGCCTTAATTAGGAGGAAAGATACTGTTAAGTTGCTGATTCTCTCTCAACTCTTGAGGGGTTTGAATCAGAGGGAGATTGCGAAAAGACTTGGCTTAACCCCGCAAGCCATCTCGGAGTACTTTAAGGAAATGAATGCAGATGGTCTTGTAAGGGACTACGAGTTGACAGAGAAGGGTTTCAGATGGCTTGTTGAAAAGTTATTCGATCTTCATGTATGGACAGAAAACATGTTAAAAGACCTTTATTCAAAGAATGTAATTGCTATAGCCGTTGGAGAGGTTAGAGAAGGGGATAAAGTGAAGTATTGGTTTGAAGGTGGCTTAGTTTACTGTAAGGTTAGTGAAGATTACAATGCGATAGCGTTGACAGGTGGTAGGGATGAGGAAATTCTCATAAAGCCTATAGCCTTCAGGCCACCTGAAAGGGGAAATGTGACAGTTTTTGTTGTGCCAGACATTGTTGCTGGTGGTAGTAAATCTGTAGATGTTAATAAGTTAAAAGAACTTGGAAAAGGAAAAGTTGTTGTAGCTTTGGGGGTTGAAGCTTTAGTAGCTTGCAGAAAGGCTGGATTTAATCCAGTTTTCTTCGGTGCGAAGCAATGCTGTGTTGAAGCTGTCCATCACGGTTGTGATGTTTTGGCTGTCTGTACGCAATCCCTACTCAACGACCTCTTACAAACACTCATGAACGAAAACATTAAATATAAAATATATTAAAATAAATTATAAAGACCGTAAGCAACTGCGACTATCATGATCACGTAGAATACTTTGTTCCATTTGAATCTGTACTCTTCACTCACAACCTTAAGTCCGTTGAAGGCATGAAAGACAACTACAAGTAGAAAGACAACGTAAAACACTTTCATCTCGTTGAGTCTTACGAGTACATCTTCATAAGCCAAGCTTCCCGTTATATGTGTAACTAAGAAGTGGTAACAGACAAAGAATACAAGTGCTATACCGGTTAAAAGTTGCAGAAGCCAACTAATTCCCTTCACACGATCACCTCCGAGCAGACAAATATCCAAATTATCAGTGTTACGATCGGTGTTGCGTAGAGTAAAGCTTTCCTGTATCTGTACAACAATCCGAACTCGTGGATTATCAGCCTGACTCCGTTAACTCCATGGTATATCCCAGTGAGGAACAGGAGTAAGTCGAAGGGTAAAAACTCCTTGGATTGGGTTATCGTAATCAAATTTTGGTACTCTCCAGTCTTGACAGTTCCTATGAACAGGAGGTGTATGCAGAGGTAGATTGCTAAAATCACCCCTGTTATCCTGTGTAGGTAGAAGGCTAGGGTGTACAAGCTCATATTACCACCTCAGAGAACTTTTCAAAACCTCCAATCTCAACTTCTGAATGATCTCAGCGGGGTTTATGCCCTTTGGGCATGCTTCACTGCATTCTGAGACAAAATGGCAGTGCCAAATTTCGTCACTCAGTATTTTCAACCTCTCATACTTTCCCTCATCTCTGCTGTCCTCGTTGAACCTGTATGCAACGACGATTGGGGCTGGGCCTAAGGTTGAATTTGCAACTGGGCATGCGGATATGCATGAACCGCATTTTATGCAGAGCGTATAGAGGTAATACCTCTTGAGCTGTTCTGGCGTTTGCCTTATCTCACCATCGCTGTGCCTTATTAGATACGGTTTCACAGATTTGATCCTTGTGAAAAATCCTGCAAAGTCTGTTACAAGGTCCTTTATAACTCTAAAGTTCTTTAGTGGTTCAATCCTTACCGATTTGAATTGAGAAACTTGCGTTTCACAAGCTAGCCTTGGCTTTCCGTTTATAATCATGGCACAACTACCACATACACCCATCCTGCATGAAGATCTGAATGCCAATGAACCATCCAAGTTTTCCTTTATGTAATATAGACCTTCCAACACAGTCATTCCCCTCTTTACTGGAACCTCAAACTCATCCCAGTAGAATTTCTCCCCATCAAACCTCTTTATCTTGAACTTCATACAACCACCTCAGTACTTCCTTTCAGTTGGTTTCCACCTCGTTATCCTAACTGGTATGTAATCGACTACAATTCCGTCAGCAGTTTTGTATGCTAAGGAGTGTTTCAACCAGTTCTCATCGTCCCTCTTCGGATAATCTAGTCTGTAGTGCGCTCCTCTACTTTCCTTCCTCAGCAGAGCGCAGTAAGCTACAGCCTCAGCCAAGTCGAGCATGTATCCAAGCTCTATGGTTGAAGTTAGATCTGTGTTAAACCTCTTCGATTTATCAACAATCTCAACGTTCTTATACCTCTCCTTAAGCTCCCTTATCTTCTTCACTGCTGCCTTCAATCCATTTTCCTCCCTAAATATCCAAAGGTATTTATCCATAGTCTCATTCAGCTCCCTCTTTATTGCATAAGGACTTTCATCTCCACTCCTTCCAAGCATCTCATCGAAAATTCTCTTTTCCTCCTTTAAGTAATCCTCCCTATTGATATTCTTAAAATCTACCTTCAAGGCGTATTCCAAAGCTTTTTCTCCAGCAATTCTTCCAAAAACTAAGCATTCTGCCGTAGAATTTGCCCCAAGTCTATTTGCACCGTGTACACTCACACAAGCACATTCACCGCAAGCAAACAAACCCTTTATTGGCGTCTCGCAGTTGATGTTGACGTGAATACCACCCATGGTGTAGTGAGCAACTGGTCTGACTGGTATCGGCTCTTCAGCAGGATCTATCCCAACAAACTTCTTGCACATGTCCCTTATCAATGGCAATCTTTCCTCAATCTTCTCCTTACCCAAGTGAGTTAAGTCTAGAGCTATGTATGGCCCGTGCTCACTTTCAAACCCCCTTCCCTCCAAAATCTCTCTCCACATAGCTCTTGCAACGACATCCCTCGGTGCGAGTTCCATCTTCTCAGGCGCATACCTTTTCATAAATCTCTCTCCGTCCTTGTTTATTAAATATCCACCTTCACCTCTGCAAGCCTCCGTCATCAAAATCCCAGATGGAACCAATCCCGTTGGATGGAACTGGAAGAACTCCATATCCTTCAAGGGGACTCCACATCTGTAAGCTATGGCCATACCATCTCCAGTGACGGTGTGACTGTAAGTTGTGAATCCGTAAAGTCTACCGGCTCCTCCTGTAGCTAAAACGACAGCCTTAGCCTCAAATGCTATTAGATCTCCATTCTTAAGATCTATTGCCGTTATACCCTTTACTCTACCATCTTCAACAATCAAATTCGTTATGAAGAACTCGTTGTATAGCTCTACGTTTTCGTAAACGTGTAACCTTTCAAAGAGTGTGTGTACCTCATGCAGACCGGTTCTATCCATGGCAAACGTCGCTCTTGGAAAAGAATGACCTCCAAAAGGTCTCTGAGCAATTCTACCATCTTCAGTTCTACTCCAAGGACATCCCCACCTATCCAACGCTAAGATCTCTTTAGGACATTCTCTAACAAACAGCTCAACTGCATCCTGATCAGCTAAGAAGTCTGATCCCTTTATCGTGTCCCATGCATGCAAATCAAAGCTGTCTTCTGGTTGCAAAACTGCAGCAGTTCCTCCCTCTGCACAAACGCTATGACATCTTATCGGGTACGTTTTGGATATGAGAGCAACTGAAACCTCTCTGCTTTTTTCTGCAATTGCTATTGCGCACCTCATTCCAGCCAAGCCAGTTCCTACAATAACTATATCGTGTTGAACCTTCATAACTTCATGCGCTTGAAACAGTCGTTATTTTAAGCTTGTTTAAAGCTGCTTGACAGTGCTTGTGTATGTCAAAGTTCTTTTAGCAACGTTTATATTTTCAATGATGATTACGAAAAATCATTACGAATTGGGGTGGTGTAGATGCGAGCATTCTGCTTGGCTGTGTTGCTGTTACTGTTGATGTCCGCAACGGCGCTTGCAAAGGACGAGATAGTGATCGGTTTTACGATGTCACAGACGGGTAAATACAACTCGGAGTCGAAAGAGCAGTATCAGGGGTTGAAACTTTGGGCAGATCAAGTAAATGCGAATGGAGGAATTTATGTAGAGTCACTTGGAAAGAAGCTTCCTGTAAAGCTTGTTTATTACGACGATGAGAGTAAGAAGGACAGGGTTCAGCAGTTATACACGAAGCTTATAACTGAAGATAATGCTGATTTTCTTATAAGCCCCTACAGTAGTGGTTTAACGGCATCAGCTGCAATAATAGCTGAGCAGTATGGAAAGATAATGATAGCGACTGGAGCAGCTTCAGATAGTATATTCAATAAAGGGTACAAGCATATCTTCCAAGTCTACACGCCAGCGAGCAGATATCTTACTGGATCTATAGATATGCTCAAAGCAATTGATCCAAACGCTAAAAGGATAGCGATAGTTTATGAGAACAGCAAGTTTGCAAAGGATGTTTGTACTGCAGCAAAGGAGTATGCGGAGAAGAACGGATTTGAAGTTGTGATGTTTGAGGCTTATGCACCTGGTACGACTGACTTCACATCGCTCATAAACAAGATACTTGCATCAAATCCCGATGCCATAATTGGAGGAGGACACTTCGCAGATGGAGAAACCTTTGCAAAGCAGCTGTACGAAAAGAAGGTTAAGGTTAAGCTTATATCCTTACTTGTAGCTCCAGCAGTTCCAGAGTTCGCTGAGATAGGTGACGCAGCTTTGTACGTTACTGGACCATCTCAGTGGGAACCTCAGGCTAAGTACAGTAAGGAGATGGCTGAGAAACTTGGAATCGAGTGGTACGGTCCAACAGTCGAGGAGTTCGTAAACGCTTACAAGGAAGCTTACGGCTATGAACCTGGTTACCACGCAGCTGGTGGTTACGTAGCTGGATTGGTTTTGCAGAAGGCTATTGAGACCGCTGGAACCTTAGACGCTGAAAAAGTTAGAGAGGCTCTTGAAAAGATGGATATAATGACTTTCTACGGTAGAATTAGCTTTGATACAGGTGAGTACTACGGTAGACAGAAGGGGCATGAAATGGTTTATCTACAGTGGCAGGAGAAGGATGGTAAACTCGTAAAGGAGGTTGTATGGCCAGAAGAGGCTAAATCATCAGATCTGGTTTATCCACTCTACATAAAGTTTGGAGAGGTTGTAGAAACAACACAGACTGTACCACCAACAACTACAACAGTCACAACTACAGCAACCGTAGTAACTACTAAGAAAACACCAGGATTTGAAGCTTTGTTCGCAATTGTGGGTCTTTTAGCAGTGGCATACATTATGAGAAGACTCTAAATTTTTATTTATTTTTATTTTTTTGGAGGTGATATAATTGATTGATATCTGGATTGACAGCGTAATAAGTGGAATCCTTTTGGGTTTGGTTTACGGTCTTGCCGCTATAGGTTTAAGTCTCATATTTGGTGTGATGAGGGTCATAAACTTGTCTCATGGTGCCTTTATAGCTCTAGGTATGTTTACAGCTTATTTTCTGTTTATCTTCGGTTTAAATCCTTATTTTGGCATTCCAGTTATATTTGCTTTAGGTTTGCTCTTAGGAGCTATAACGTATTTTGTAGCTCTTCATAGAATTATAGATGCGCCGGAGCTTTCTACGCTACTCTCGACATTCAGTGTCAGTTTATTCATAATTGGTGTAGGAACTTTTGCATGGACTACCATTCCCTACGCCATAGACCTCCGCTTGGGCTCAATAACAATAGGAAACGTCACTATACTTGGAACGAAGATTGCAACTGGTATAATATCTATAATTCTGACTGCTCTACTTTACATCTTCCTTTATAGAACGAAGCTTGGAAAGGCTGTTAGAGCAGTTTCAATGAACAGAACCGCTGCTGAACTCATGGGAATAAACACAACGAGAATTTTAGCTTTGAGTTTTGGAATTGGCGTTGCACTTGCAATGACAGCAGGAGCTTTGATTGCAACAATATTTCCATTTACGATTCTCTCAGGTGGGGTTTACGAGCTAAAGAGCTTCGTAATATGTGTTTTAGGTGGGTTAGGCAATCCATTGGGTGCCCTTATTGGAGGACTAGTTTTGGGAATAATTGAAAACGTCGCTACGATGCAAATTTCAACAGGACTTGTTCCTTTCATAGAGTTCGCTATACTCGTTGCGGTGCTTCTGATAAGGCCAAGAGGGCTATTGGGAGGTGAAGTATGAGGAAACCAGACATCTCCTTGCTTTGGGTATTTCTTATAGTGTTGGCAATGGGTCTTGTACCCATAGTCACGAACGACATAACACTAAGGGAGACGATATTCGTCATGTTGATGTACATAGCCTTAGCTTCAAGCTTGAACATACTCCTCGGCTACACAGGCTACGTCAGCTTTGGACACATCGTCTTCTATGGAATAGGTGGTTACGTAACGATAGCTTTAATCGAATACTATGGTTTGAATGTCATTCCAGCTATAATCATTGCTGGACTGTTCTCAGCACTCGTAGCGTACTCTTTGGGTCAAGCCATACTGAAGTTAAGAGGTGCTTACTTTGCAATTGCTACCATAGGAGTTAATGAAGCTATTAAGGCGCTTGTGGAAAACCTTGAGCCTATAGGAGGTGCTGAAGGAATATATCTTCATATAGGAGTGTACTCAGCTTACGGTGGTCCAAAAAGTGCCATATGGTTGTCTTACTATCTTATGCTCATCGTAACCTTGGCGGTAATAGTTGTGAGCTGGTACGTTAAAAAATCTAAGTTCGGGCTTGGTCTCTTGGCTATAAGAGAGGATGAGGATGCGGCAATATCCTTAGGAGTAAACACGAGATCTTATAAATCTCTAGCTTACGCACTCTCAGCATTCTTCCCAGGGATGGTAGGAGGTATTTTCTTCTTCAAAAACGGAAACATAGAGCCTCATGTAGCATTTGATCTAATAAAGTCCATAGAGATGATATTCATGGTTATGCTTGGAGGATTTGGAACAGTCGCTGGGCCGTTCGTTGGTGCTATAGTTTACGAGAGGATAAGAGGTTTCCTCCTAGTCAGCGAACTATTCAAGAATCTACACATGGCCGTTTCAGGTGTGATACTCCTTCTAATAGTTCTCTTCACGCCAAGAGGTATTATCGGTTATCTTGCTGAAAGGATATCGAAGCTTAGGAGGTATTTAGAATGATCCTGAAGGTTGAGAATGTTACGAAAAGGTTTGGAGGGTTAGTTGCACTGAACAACGTAAGCTTCGATGTGAAGGAGAACGAGATACTTGGGATAATAGGTCCAAACGGAGCTGGAAAAACTACACTTTTCAACGTGATATCTGGAGTCTACAAGCCTGAGGAAGGTAGAGTTATATTTGATGGTAAGGATATAACTGGTCTATCACCTTTCAAGATTGCAAGACTAGGTATTGCAAGAACTTTTCAGATAGTCAAACCTCTAAACGAGCTCACGGTTAAAGAGAATGTTATGGTTGGAGCTTGCTTTGGAAAGGAGTACATGGACTTGGAATCTGCTGAAAAGATTGCTGAGGAGATGCTTAAGTTCGTTAAGCTTGATGACAAGGCTGATCTACCAGCAGGTAAGTTGAATGTTCCAGAGAAGAAAAGGCTTGAACTTGCAAGGGCCTTAGCTTCAAAACCAAAGGTTCTACTATTGGATGAGGTTTTAGCTGGTTTAAATCCAGCTGAGATTTCTGAGATGCTTGAGATAATAGAAAGGATTAGGATGAGCGGTGTCACAATTCTGATGATAGAGCACCTCATGCATGCTATAATGAACGTCTCTGACAGGGTTATAGTGCTCGATTATGGAGTTAAGATTGCCGAAGGAAAGCCTGAGGAGGTTGCAAATGATCCTAAGGTCATAGAGGCGTATCTTGGTGATCCAGAGCTTGTACTTCAATTTTTGAGGGGGTGATAATATTGGCGATACTAGAGGCGAGGAATGTTGAAACTGGATACGGGGATGTACAAATACTCTGGGGAGTTTCCGTTAAGGTTGAGAAGGGAGAACTTATAGCTTTAATAGGTTCAAATGGAAGCGGAAAGACTACTTTTCTGAGATCTATAATGGGAATAATACCAGTTTGGAAGGGAGAGGTTGTTTTTAACGGTGTGGATGTCACTAGGATGCCAACACATTCAAGAGTTGAGATGGGTATGGTGATGGTTCCAGAGGGTAGAATGATATTTCCAAACATGACAGTTTATGAAAACTTGGAGATGGGTGCTTACACGAAAAGAGCGGAAGAGAAGTTTGATGAACAGCTTGAATTCGTTTTCAGCCTATTCCCCAGATTGAAGGAAAGGCTTAATCAGAAGGCTGGTACGATGAGTGGTGGAGAACAGCAGATGCTTGCAATAGCAAGGGCTTTAATGAGTTCACCAGAGATTCTGATACTCGATGAGCCAAGCTTGGGTTTATCCCCAAAGCTTACACTTGAGATATTTGAAGCTATAAAGAAGCTCAAAGAGGAGGGTATGACAATACTTCTCGTCGAACAGAATGTCCACTTGAGCTTGGCTATAGCAGATTACGCTTATATCATGGCTGAAGGAAAGATAAAGATGGAGGGTAAGGCTGAGGAACTTGAAAAGTCTGAGGAGATTAGAAAAGTTTATCTTGGAATTTAGCGAAAATGGAAAACCTCTTAACCTTTTGAGATTACATTTTCATCTCTGGAGGTGATGACTTGAAAGTATCGAAGCCTTTGGTTTGGCACAGGTTTTACAAGGGGAAGGTAGAGGTAGTACCGAAGTGTGCGATAAGGGATCTCGATGACTTCGCCATCTACTACACACCGGGTGTTGCAGAACCCTGCTTAAAGATAAGAGAAGATCCAGATACTGTCTATGATTACACGTTCAAATGGAACTCTGTAGCAGTTGTAACGGATGGTTCAAGGGTTTTGGGTTTAGGAAACATAGGCGCTTTGGCATCTCTTCCAGTCATGGAAGGGAAAGCATTGCTGTTCAAGTATTTAGGTGGTGTTGACGCTTTTCCATTGCCGATAGATGAGCAGGATCCAGACAAGTTCATAGAGATTGTTAAAAAAGTTTCACCAGCATTTGGAGGTATAAACTTGGAGGACATAGCAACACCAAAGTGCTTCTACATTCTTGAAAGGTTGAAAAAGGAGTTGGACATTCCAGTGTGGCATGACGATCAGCAGGGGACGGCAACTGCAACCTTAGCGGGACTTATAAACGCTTTGAGGCTTGTTGGTAAGAAAATAGAAGATGTTAAGATTGCCGTTATAGGTGTTGGAGCATCTAACACTGCAACTGTCAGACTACTTGAGAAGTTTGGGGCTAAACCTGAAAACATGATACTTGTAGATAGCAAGGGTATACTGGGTAGGCATAGAGAAGATCTAAAGGGAACTTATAAGTGGGAGTTCTGCTTGAAGACGAATAGGGAAGGAAGGGTTGGTGGTATAAAAGAGGCTTTGAAGGATGCGGATGTTGTGATAGCAGCAAGTAAACCTGGTCCAGGAGTTATAAAGCCTGAGTGGATAGGGGAGATGGCTGATAATCCAATAGTCTTTGCATTGGCAAATCCTGTTCCAGAGATACTTCCAGATGATGCGAAGAGAGCTGGGGCAAGGATTGTTGCAACTGGAAGGAGTGACTTTCCAAATCAGGTCAACAACTCACTTGTATTTCCAGCGGTCTTTAGGGGTGTTCTAACCGTTAGAGCTAAGGCGATAACTGATGAGATGACAATAGAGGCTGCAAAAACTCTTGCAAAGTTTGCAGAGCCAAATCTGAGCGAGGATTACATAATTCCAAAGATGACTGAAAGTGATGTATTTCCAGAGGTAGCAACAGCTGTTGCAATTAAAGCCATAGAACAGGGAGTTGCTAGGGTTTACATGAGTAGGGAGGAGATTTACAGCGAGTGCAGGGAGATAATTGAGAGGGCACAGGGGATGATCAAAAAGTTGATAGAGCTTGGATTTATAAAAGAGCCTCCTTAAATGTTTTCAAACTGATAACTTCCTCTGTAGGGTTTAGTCCTTTCAGCCAACTTTATAAAGACGAGTTGAATAATCCTAGCATTTCTTTTTAGCCAAATTCCATCACTGTATACGACCAAACCGACTTCACTTCTCCCACTGTAACCAGCATCCCAAACGGCCGTTAGGACGTTTGCCCCGCATCTTATTAGAGTAGATCTTGGTCTTGCTAATGCCATGAGATCATTTGGTAAATTTATTTTCTCATTCAGATAGGCTTTGTAGAATCCTCTCGGTAGAAAGACCCAATCGTCTTTGAATGGAATCTCCTCTACCTCTGGTAATTCCTTTGAGTGGAAATCTATCTTGCCAATTCCCTTAACCTTGGCAACCTTCCTAAGCGTGCAATCGAAACCGTTTGGCTGAACTTGGACAGCCAAATCTATGTAATCTTCAATGAGCTTATCGTACAGAATCCTCTTCTTAATCTGTTCTCCGCTCAAAACTGAACCTATACAGTCATAAATTTCTGCGTACGGCTTGATGTCTATTATAGGAGTTCCGACAAAGGCGTCAATCTCATCCAAGTATATCCTTCTTCCATCGATCTTCTTTATCGTCGCTGAGCTCATCCCTATCTTGTTTGGCCTGTGTGGGGATCTTGTTGCAAATACTCCTTTTATTACACTCCTATCTCCGTGAGGATGAACTTTCAAAGATTCCTTAGCTCTGTGGAGATAGTAAATCACCCAAATTCTCATCCCTTCTTCAAGTCCATCCATACCCTCCTCATACTCCTTGAGAATCTCTAGAACGTTCTCATCTACGACGTAACCTATCGGCTTAATCTCCATAAGCCTAATGAATTTAACTAGAATTTAAATCATGGAGGTTGAGGCCAAGTTTAGAATAGACGAAAATATTAAAGAGAGGGTTGAAAAGATTGCTGAATTCGTTAAAGAAGTTTTTGAAGAGGATTACTACCTCAAACATCCTTGTAGGGATTTTATGAGGACCGATGAAGCTCTGAGGATAAGAAAATCTGAAAAGATCGTCTTGACCTATAAGGGTCCAAAGGTTGATAAAGAAACGAAGACGAGGGAAGAGATTGAGGTTGTTGTGAGCGATTTTGAAAATACACTCGAAATATTTAAGAGATTGGGTTTCGATGTTGTTGCAAAGGTCTCGAAGGTTAGGAGAATCTATAAGCTCGATGATATGAAGATCCTTGTTGACAGTGTTGAAGGTTTGGGTGATTTCGTTGAGATCGAGATTAAAAGCGATGATGTTGAAAAGGCTAAGAGAAGGATATTTGAGATTGCAAGACGTATGGGATTGAAAGAATCTATAACTAAATCTTACTTGGAAATGCTCTTAGAGTAAGTTTCAACCCTCTCAACTGGCTTCCATTCCACTTTCTTTCCTAATAAAAACTTAAGAATTGAATAAATTGCTGAAACTTGCAAAACGATCGTATGAACAGTTAGACCGATAAAACCTCTCAGTCCCTCCCTAAGACCAAGCTTGTACACTATGTATGGCAGTGCGAGAGGGAAGAGTGGTAGGAATATAGCTATGACGTAAGTCAACGTCAGGGCTGAGATCCAGGAGAATATGAAGCCGAAATTTCTCGTTCTTACAACGCTTCTAAAGTGTTTCCAAAGCTGTAGGCCTCCATAATACCATCTACACCTCTGATTGAAAAGATCCTTCCATCTCATTGGCGCTTGCTCAAATAACTTTCCATCAACAAGCAAAGCTTTATAACCTAAGCAGTGCATCCTTGTAGCGAATTCGGCATCTTCAGCTATGAAGTCTTCTCTCAGTCTATATCTGGCTATCTTGTCAAATCTAAGTACACCAATCAAACCATTAAACTGTCTAAACCTCGACTTCCTCAAGAGAAAGTTCATGACGTGGTACTCAAGCCAAATTGCCTTCGATACAAAGTTTATAGGATTGTAGATGTATCTTTTAGTCGATGCCAAATAAGCTTTCTCATCATTTTCCAAAGCTGATATACAGTTTTTAACAAAATCTCTGCTTGGATTGGAGTCTATATCTAATATAACCAAGTATTTTGGATTGAAATCTTTTAAATAATCCACTCCATCGTTTATCGCTCCAGCCCTCTTTCCCCTATTGTTTTCTCTCACCAAAACGTCAACACCAACTCTTTTCAAGTAATCAACTCTCTCATCGTTTTGATTATTCTTATCAACAACGTAGACTACCTTAACTTCAAGACCATCCAAATCCAATCTCTTCAACCTTTCAACGGACTTTGAAATAGTTTCAAGTGGCTCGAAGGGGGATACTGGAATTAGGATTGCTACTTTCATGATTTCCAGGCTTTCGGGTAAACTCCTCTTTCCATTATCACCCTTGTAATGTCAACAACTATGCCCCTCTTAGCTTTCAGAATCTGCTCAGCATCCATCGTAGCCTTACCTAAAGCAACAAGCTCATTTTTTAATGTGAATAACGCCACAAGCTTACCCTTTTTAACAGTCCTTTCGATGTAGCATACACCTCTTGCAGTTAAATCTGCTCCATGACATATTGCATCCACTGCGGTATCCTTAATTATTATCTTTGGGATATCTGTAACTGCAAGTTCCATTGGCTTTACAATCTGTCTTAGGTACTTTTCCTCTCCATCTTCCTTCCAAAAGATGTAGGCATCGAGCAGATCTTGAAGTGTGTAGCACATGTCTTCGGTGAATATTCCAGTTCTAGTTCTTCTAAGCTCCTGCATGTGAGCTCCACAGCCCAAAACTTCACCTATGTCTGTACAGAGTTTCCTAATGTAAGTTCCAGCTTCTGTCGTAACTTTGAAGAGTACATCTCTTCCTTCTATCTCCAAAATATCTATATTCTTAACTTCTCTTATCCTTAGCCTCTTTTTAACTGCCGATTTTAATGGAGGTCTCTGATAAATCTTGCCTACGAACATCTTCATTACCCTCTCAACATCCTCCCTCCTAACATCCCCGTGTAGCTTCATCAAACAGATGTACTCCTTCTCTGAACCTTGAAGTATTTGAACGAGCTTTGTGGCTTGTTCTATCATTATTGGCAAAACGCCAGTTACTCTTGGGTCTAATGTACCAGTATGTCCAGTTTTTTCCACCTCAAGTATCTTCCTAACCCAAACTACAACCTCATGGCTGCTAGGTCCCATCGGTTTGTCTATACAAACAAAACCCTTCTTTATGTAATCTTCTATAGGTCTGTTAAATGGATAACAGCCATAATTATCGTCAGTCTCACCTTCCTCCTTTATGTAAAACTTCTCTTCATACTTCTTTCTAATCAAATCTTTTGCCAGTTGCATCGTTTAAGATTGAGCAATTGTATTTAAATCATTTCGGAAATCTTATATGTTTAAGAAACTAGGAAAAAAATACCATGAACATATTTGAAAGGATACTTTCCTCAAGTAGAATATTCAAGAATAGGGATGTTTTAAGACACACGTACACACCAGATGAGTTACCTCATAGAGATGAGCAGATAAATGCGTTGGCTACGATTTTGGCTCCAGCTTTGAGGTATGAAACCCCCTCAAACATCCTGATATATGGGAAGACTGGCACTGGTAAAACGGCCACAGTCAAGTTCGTTTCGAGACAGCTTGAGGATATGAGCTCCAAGCTTGGTGTTAGATGTATAGTTCACTACATAAACTGTGAACTTATAGACACTCAATACAGAGTTTTTGCATCGA
Organism: uncultured archaeon; assembly: GCA_964522325.1. Taxonomy (GTDB): domain Archaea; phylum Halobacteriota; class Archaeoglobi; order Archaeoglobales; family Archaeoglobaceae; genus Archaeoglobus_B. The sequence goes on from CAZFVO010000017.1 coordinate 18,339, forward strand.
TTGCAAATGCTTTGGGTAGGAACGTTCCGATGACTGGCTTACCAACAGATCACGTTTATGAGGAGATGAAGAGGGCTTTGGATTCTAAGAAGCAAGTGGTCATAATAGTTTTGGATGAGATTGATAAGCTTGCGAAGAAAGGTGATGAAGCTTTGTACAACCTCACGAGGATTAATTCAGAATTGGAAAATGCTAAGGTGAGTATAATTGGTATTTCAAACGATTTGAAGTTTAAGAGCTTTTTAGATCCAAGGGTAATCAGCTCCTTAAGTGAGGAGGAAATAGTTTTTCCACCTTACAATGCGGAACAGCTTAAAGATATACTTGAGCAAAGAGCTAAACTTGCATTTTATGATGGTGTTTTGGATGATGACGTAATTCCGTTCTGTTCAGCTTTAGCTGCTCAGGAGCACGGTGATGCTAGAAAAGCCTTGGATCTGCTAAGGGTTAGCGGTGAGATTGCTGAGAGAGAAGGTGCAGATAGGGTTACTAGGGAGCACGTAAAAAAGGCTGTTAAGAAGATAGAGAGCGATCAGATAGCTGAGGCTGTAAGGACTTTACCTACACAGAGTAAGGTCTTACTATTTGGTATGATAATCTTGACAGAATCTGGCTATAGAAAGTTTACAACTGGTGAAGTTTATGCAGTGTACAAGAACCTTTGTAGAAGAATTGGTTTGGATGTTTTAACACAGAGGAGGATAAGTGATCTAATTTCTGAGCTTGACATGCTTGGAATAATAAATTCTATAGTCATATCGAAGGGTAGGTATGGAAGGACGAGAGAGATAAGGCTTGAAATGCCAGTTGAAGATATAAAGAGTGTCCTTCTTGAGGATTATAGACTTGAAGAACTTTCGAGGTATGAGAAGGATTTAAAGAGCTTAGTTTCTCTTGATGCGTTCGGTGAGGTTTGATGTACTATGGTAGGGTGTTGCATAGGGGTGAGGTTTACGAGGGGTTCTTTGAGATTGAGAACGGTAAGGTTGTCTTCGATGGATATGAGATGACGAACTATCGATTTCTCCCACCAGTTAAGCCTTCAAAGATAATTTGTATAGGCTTAAATTATGTTGATCATGCTGAAGAGTTGAACATGGAAATTCCCGAAGAGCCTATAATCTTCCTAAAGCCTCCTTCAGCGGTCATAGGTCATGAAGATACAATAATACTTCCAAAAGTTTCGAGAAGGGTGGATTACGAGGGTGAGATTGCAGTTGTGATTGGAAAGAGGTGTAGAAATGTCAGTAGAAAGGATGCAATGAACTATTTATTGGGATACACATGTTTTAATGATGTTACGGCGAGGGATTTACAGCAGAAAGATGGTCAATGGACTCGTGCAAAGAGCTTCGATACCTTCGCACCACTTGGTCCCTACATCGTAACCGAAATACCAGAAAGGCTTAGGATAAGAACGATTTTAAATGGCAGAGTCGTTCAAAGTTCTGATACGTCAAATTTAATATTCGATATCCCTACGCTCATCGAGTTCATCTCAAGCATAATGACTCTGGAAAGGGGAGATGTAATTGCAACTGGAACTCCTGCTGGGGTTGGAATGCTTAAAAAGGGAGATGTCGTTGAGGTTGAAGTCGAAGGCCTAACGTTAAGAAACTACGTGGGGTGAGAGCTTGGAGAAGGAGTATAGGGCTAAGGAGGTTGAGGAGAAGTGGCTTAGGCTCTGGAAGGATGATATGTACTACTTTGACTGGAACTCCAAAAAGCCACATTACATTATCGATACCCCTCCGCCTTACCCGACAGGTTCATTCCATCTCGGTAACGCCCTAAACTGGTGTTACATCGATTTCATTGCGAGGTACAAGAGGATGAAGGGTTACGAGGTCATGTTTCCTCAAGGTTGGGATTGTCATGGCTTACCAACAGAGGTTAAGGTTGAGGAAATTCACGGAATAAGTAAGAACGATGTTCCGAGAGAAGAATTTAGAAAACTCTGTGTTGAGTTCACGCTGAAGAACATTGAGAAAATGAAAAATACAATGAAGAGGCTTGGATTTAGCATAGATTGGAGTAAGGAGTATATAACGATGTTTCCAGAGTACTATGCAAAAACACAGCTTTCATTCGTTCGAATGTACAGGATGGGTTTAATATACAAGGATTACCATCCAGTAGTCTTCTGTCCAAGGTGTCAAACTACAATAGCTTTAGCTGAGATCGAGTATAAGAAGGGTAAGACTAAGCTGAACTACATAAGGTTTGGTGATGACGTGGTAATAGCAACGACGAGACCTGAGCTTATTCCAGCATGTGTAGCCATTGCAGTTCATCCTGACGATGATAGATACAAGCATTTGGTTGGGAAGAAGGTTGAGGTACCGCTCTTTGGCTATGAGGTACCCATAATAGAGGATGAGGATGTAGATCCAGAGTTTGGAACTGGAGTTGTGATGATCTGTACTTTTGGAGATAAGCAGGATGTGAGATGGTGGAAGAAGCACAACCTACCCTTAAGGGCTGTTTTAAACAAGGATGGTAGATTAAACGAGCTTGCTGGTAAGTATAGGGGTTTGACTACGAGGGAGGCAAGGAAAAAGATTTTAGAGGATTTAGCTAAGGAGGGAAGGTTGCTTAAGCAGGAGGAGATAGATCAAAATGTAGGTGTTTGCTGGAGATGCAAGACACCAGTTGAGATAATAGCTGAGGATCAGTGGTTTGTAAAGGTTGAGAAAGATAAGATCATAGAGAATGCGAAGAAGATCAAGTGGGTTCCAGAACACATGCTCCAAAGGTTGATAGATTGGGTTGAGTCAATGGAGTGGGATTGGGTTATAAGTAGACAGAGGATTTTCGCAACACCAATTCCAGTTTGGTACTGCAAGAACTGTGGTGAGATAATCGTTGCCAAGGAGGAGTGGTTACCAGTTGATCCAACAAAGGATATGCCAAAGGAACCTTGTCCAAGATGTGGTGGCACTGAATTTGAAGGAGAAACGGATGTTTTGGATACGTGGATGGATTCCTCAATTACGCCGTTGATAATATGCGGTTGGCCTAACCTTAGGGAGTATCCAACTCACCTCAGACCTCAGGGACATGACATAATCAGGACTTGGGCTTTCTATACAATATTGAGATCCTTAGCTTTGGTTGGCGAAATTCCTTGGCATGAAATAGTGATAAATGGAATGGTTCTTGGAGAAGACGGAAGGAAGATGAGTAAAAGTTTAGGCAACGTAATATCTCCAGAGGAGATAATTGAAAAGTATGGTGCCGATGCGTTAAGACAGTGGGCGGCAAGTGGTGTTGTTGGAGAAGATGTTGCCTTCAGTTGGAAGGAGATTAAATCCGCTTACAGATTTGAACAGAAGTTCTGGAGTATCCTAAGATTTGTTGCCATGCATCTCAAAGAAAGGCCTAAACTTAAGCCTGAGCTTTTGAGAGATGCTGACAAATGGATACTCTCCAAGCTTATGAAGCTCGTGAAGGAAGTCGATGAGCACATGGAAAACTACCGTTTTGATATGGCCTTGAAGGCTATAAGGAGCTTTACTTGGTATGAATTTGCGGACAACTACTTGGAAATAGTGAAGAACAGACTTTACTCTGGTAGCGAGGAGGAGAAGACCCCAGCTAGATTTACGCTTTACAAGGTTATGAACGTTCTAACGAGACTTCTAGCACCAATAACACCGTTCCTAGCTGAAGAGTGTTGGCAGAGATTGCATGAGGCTATTGGAGAGAGGGTTAAGAGCGTTCACCTGCAGAGCTATCCAGAGGTTGAGGAGGAGTTCATAGATGAGGATGCTGAAAGGAGAGGTGAGTTGATCAAGGAGATAGTTGTTGCGGTTAGAAGGTTCAAGCACGATAGAGGTTTGGCTTTGAATGCACCACTTAAGACTGTGAAGGTATACGTTCCAGTTGAGGTTGATACGAGAGATATATCTGGTGCCTTGAATGCCAACGTTGAACTTCTAAGGAATATGCCGGACATAGAGGTTAGAATTAAAAGGTTGAAGCCAAAGTTTAACATAATTGGTCCAATGTTTAAAGAGAAGGCTAGAGATCTCGTAAAAGCTGTTGAGAGCTTGAGTGATGATGAAAAGCTCAAGCTGTTTGAGGGAAAGAGTGTTGTTGTGAGCTTGGATGGAAAGGAAATTGAGATTAAAGGAGAATGGTTTGAAGTCGAGATTGAGAAGACCGTTAGAGGAGAGAAAGTTGAGGTTCTTGAGACTGCCAATGCAATAGTCTTAGTTGAAATTTGACTTTAATTTTTATCTATGATACGACGATGTTAACAGCTAGCAAAAGCTTTAATTGTCTTCACAAATGAAGATCATTGCAGATGATGAAGAGTGCGGGTTCTGAGTAGTGATGAAGGACTGACGGGCTGATCATCTCAGAACTTCAGCTGGAATTCTAAATTTTTCACCTTTCTTACTCCTAAAAACTACATATCCATTAGTTTCGTAAGATTCGAGTTCGTTCCACTTATAAAAGGTACTTCCAATTTTGATTCCGTCATCACGAACTTCGACCTTCACGAGTGGGAAGAGGTAGTACGTTAAGTTGATTATCAGCACAGCCACACC